>CBFHWB010000121.1:0-13512 GCA_965659285.1 Planctomycetota bacterium
AAAGCTTGGCCGTGTGCTTGGACCTCATTCGAAGATGCCGTCTCCCAAGTCTGGAACCGTTACCGATGACGTGGTCGGAACGGTTAAGGATTTCAGGGCCGGCAAGGTAGAATTTCGCAACGACGACCATGGAAATATTCATGCCATCATGGGCAAGAAATCCTTCAGCGCTGAGCAACTGACCGAGAACGTCGAGGCCTTTATCGAACATATCCACAGCCTCAAGCCCGCGTCGACCAAGGGGAATTACCTTCGGAAAGCGGTGATTTCAGCGACGATGAGCCCGGGAATCGCCCTTGATGTGGCCTAATTTTCAAAATATCCGGTTTTTTTCGTAACTTCTAGTGGGTTTTGGAATAGAGACCGTTGACTGAGGTCTGATCTTTCGTTAAAAACGGTCCTTTTCGTACCCATCCACAGGTAAATCCATGTCCAGGGAACTTAACGATATCATCACAAGAGACATCGAGACCCGTTTCGCGGGGATGGATGGCTGTGTTGTATTCGATTACCAGGGCCTGTCTGCCGGAGACACGTTTGAACTGCGCAGAAGATTGCGGAAGGACGGGGTTCTGATGAATGTGGTGCAAAACCGCTTGAGCAAGCGTGTCTTTTCCGAGCGCGAGGACATCCCGGGTGAGTTTACGGATCTTTTCCGGGGGCCGACAGCCTTGCTGACAAGCGAGGAGGGAGCTCTCAGGGCGAGTAAGAGTATCTCCAATTGGCTCAAGGAAAATAAGGACTCAGTAGAGATCAGGGGCGGCCTCTTTGAGGGCAAGGTGCTCACCAAGGAGGAAGTCAATGCAATGGCCAAGATTCCCGACAAGGAGACGCTGCTCGCGCAGGCGGCCGGGATGTTCCTTTCTCCAGTCCAGTTTTTGCCTTCGGCGGCCAAGAGCCTGGTGTCTCACCTGGCCGGTTGCGCCAAGGCCCGTCACGAAGAACTTTCAGATTCTTAGATATTCATTTACGGCTCCTCAGTCAGGAGCTTGATTCAGGAGGATTGCGAAATGGCAGACGAAGACGCCAAAACCGAAGAAGCCGAAGCTGAAGCCCCGGAGGCTTCCGAAGAAGCTGAGACTGCGACAGCTACAGCGGAAGAAGCTGTAGAAGACAAGTCCTACGGAGAAAAGGTTACCCAGATTGTCGACCTCTTTACCGGGTTGACCGTCATGGAGGTTCTTGAGCTCCAGGACGCCCTCAAGGATAAAGGCATTGAGCCTGCTGCGGCTGCCGCTGTTGTTGCCGGTCCTGCCGGTGGCGGCGAGGCGGCTGCGGAAGAGAAGTCGACCTTCGATGTCATCCTCAAGAGTCCCGGCGCCAAGAAGATCCAGGTTATCAAGGAGGTCCGAGGGATCACCAGCCTGGGACTCAAGGAAGCCAAGGCTCTTGTAGACGATGCGCCCCAGCCTGTGAAGGAAGGCGTACCGAAGGACGAAGCTGAGCAGTTGAAGGAACAGTTGGAAGCCGCTGGCGCGGAAGTCGAACTGGCCTGAGGCTGTTGGATTTCTTCTGTGCGGATCAGCCGGATTTTTCCCGGCTGGGCCGATGACGATGTGACTAAGAGCAAAGTGCTCAACTGAGCGGGGAGCGGCGATTCCGGGTTCGTTCCCTGGCCTTCCTTTCCGGTCGGGAGCTAGAAGCGGCAAGTCGTTTGTTCTCGGAGACGTTTACGCTCTACGTCTTCGAGACGATTCTGCGCGCGATGTGCTACCTGGCTGATGTCGGTGGAGAGAGCGGATTATTCAAGCCTCTGGCATGAAAGATAGCCAAGGTGATTTGCGGGTCGGTCGGATCCTTACGGGGCTCCCTGGCGGCGGATCGTCTTTTTCTTTTATGTCGATGTGATTTTAGGCCCCTTCCTGGGAGTTTTATTGGGATGACCGTATTACCTGCGAAGACCTTTGGCAGTAGGAGGGATGCAATTGACGTCCCCAACCTCATGGAACTGCAAGTCAACGCTTACCGTGATTTTCTACAGGCAGGAAAGCACTACACCGACAGGGACAACTTCGGGCTCGAAGCGATCCTGCGCGAGATATTTCCGATTCCCAGCTACGATGGGAGCATGTCGCTCGAGTATGTCGGCTACGAGCTTGGCAGACCGCGCTACGAGGAATCCGAGTGCAGGGATCTTCGCCTGACCTTCGGGCTCCCTTTCAAGATTCGCCTCCGCCTCGAAAAGGAAGAACCCATCGAGGAAGAGGTCTATCTCGGTGAGATTCCAAAGATGATCGGCGGGGGAGAGTTTATCGTCAATGGCGCCGAGCGTGTCATTGTCAGTCAGCTCCATCGCTCTCCAGGCGTCGATTTCTCTGAAGAGATTCATGCCGGTGAGAAGCGCCTTCATTCCTGCCGGGTGATCCCCGAACGCGGCAGCTGGATCGAGTTGAATGTCAGCAAGAAAGATGCCCTGACCGTCAGGATCGACCAGAGCGGCAAGTTTTCCTCGACCTGTCTGCTTCGTGCCATGGCCGAGGAGTATTCAACTGACCGCCAGATTCTGGAGCTCTTCTACAAGGTCAAGAAGCTCAAGCTCGTTGGCCAGAAATGGGTGGAGAAGGTCATCGGGAGCGTATGCGCTGAGGATATTGTCGAGGAATCGACCGGCACGGTTATCGTTAACGCCTGTGAAGAGATCACCGAGACGATCGCCGAATCACTCCTCAACGATAAGGAGAAGCGTGAGGTCGGCGGCAAGCCCCGCTCCATCAGCATCATAGCCGATGTTCAGGATCCGCTGATTCTCAACAGCCTTCGCGATGATCTCGCCAAGAACCATGAGGACGCCCTGATCCGTATCTATCAGCGCCTGCGTCCAGGCAACCCGGCCCAGTTGACCAAGGCCAAGGAGCTCTTCCACGACAAGTTCTTCAACTCCCAGAAATATCGCCTGGGCCGTGTTGGCCGTTTTCGGATTAACAGGAAGTTCAAACAGAAGGTTCCCGAGACCGAGATGACCCTCAAGCAGGAGGATCTCATCAATTCGATCCAGTACATCCTCACCCTGCGGTCCGGAGGCGGGTTGATCGATGATATCGATCACCTCGGCAACCGTCGCGTGCGGACCATCGGGGAGCTTGCCGGCGAAGAGTTCAGGAAGGGGTTCCTGAAGCTCAAGCGCACCGTCCAGGAGCGCATGAGTATGATGGAAAAGGAGGCCCTGACGCCCCGCAGCCTGATCAATTCAAAGACGATCTCCAGCGCGATCGATTTCTTCTTCGGCCGCGGTGAACTTTCGCAGGTAGTTGACCAGACCAACCCTCTTTCCCAACTCACCCACGAGAGACGTCTCAGCGCTCTGGGGCCCGGGGGGCTGAACCGGAAGCGCGCCGGCTTCGAGGTGAGGGATGTTCACATCTCTCACTACGGAAGGATTTGTCCGATCGAGACGCCTGAGGGAACCAACATCGGGTTGATCTCTTCTCTGAGCGTTTACTCGAAAATGGATGAGTACGGTTTCCTGACGACACCCTACCTCAAGGTCAGCAAGGGGAAGGTGTCGGACAAGAGCGCCGTCTATCTTCGCGCGGACCAGGAGGAGGACCGCTGGCTGGCTCCGGCCGACGCCGAGGTCGACTCCTCCGGCAAGCTTGTAGGAGATATGGCCCTGGCTCGCCGTAATGGTGAATTCAAGCTCATCAGCGTCAAGGATGTAGAGTTTATCGATGTTTCTCCCCGGCAGATGGTGGGGGTCTCGGCGTCGCTGATTCCCTTCCTCGAGAATGACGATGCCAACCGCGCGCTCATGGGTTCGAACATGATGCGCCAGGCTGTTCCCCTGCTGAAGGTCCAGGCTCCCCTGGTGGGGACCGGGATGGAGAGCGAGGTGGCCAGGTTCTCCGGCATGGTTGTCCGGGCGCCGAAGACAGGCACCATCAAGCATGTCGATGCCAAGCAGATCACTATCGGAGACTCTGAGCCTGTTCAGCTGAGGAAATTCCAGGGACTCAATGAGAGAACCTGTCTCAATCAGCGTCCCGTAGTCCATGTCGGCGACAAGGTCAAGGCGGGCGATGTCATCGCCGACGGCGCGGCGACCAAGGAGGGCGAACTCGCCCTTGGCGCCAACGTGCTGGTCGCTTTCATGACATGGGATGGCTACAACTTTGAGGATGCGGTTCTCATCAGCGAGAAGCTGGTCAAGGATGACGTCTACACTTCGATTCACCTTGACGAGTTCGAGATTGAGATTCGTGAGACCAAGCTTGGCCGCGAGGAGTTTACCCGGGAGATTCCGAATGTCTCCGAACGGGCTCTCAGGAATCTCGACGAGGATGGCATTGTGCGGATTGGAACGCATGTCAGGCAGGGCGATATCCTGGTCGGCAAGGTCGTTCCAAAATCCAAGAGCGAGCTTTCGCCCGAGGAGAAGCTCCTTCACGCGATCTTTGGCCGTGCCGGCGAGGACGTGAAAAACGACTCGCTCGAGGTCACCTCGGGTGTAGAGGGCGTGGTGATCGGCGCCAAGCGTTTCCAGCGCAAGTCCCTGACAAGCGATGAGAATCGCAAGCAGGACAGGGATAACGCCAAGGCAGCCGAGGCGGAGGCCAGGGAGCTTCTGATCGCGGAGGTGAGCAGTTGCCTGGAAGCGCTGCATGGGATCCTCGGCAAGAAGCCGGTTGGCGATGACAGGAAGATCCTGAACGCCGAGGACCTGGTGGATCTCGACAGCGTTGCTTCCGTCAAGATGATCCTGAGGCTTGAGAACTTCACCAAGGGCAGGACTCCTGAGAAAATCAAGGCTCTCAAGGAATGTCTCCAGGAGCACTTTGCCCGCATGGAGGTGATCGAGGACCGCAAGAGCCGCCTGGTGAATAAGTTCACCAGGGGAGATGAACTGTCCCCGGGCGTTCTCGAGATGGTGAAGGTCTTCGTTGCAACCAAGAGGAACATGTCGGTTGGGGACAAGGTTGCCGGACGACATGGAAACAAGGGTGTGATCGCCAAGATCCTTCCCGAGGAGGATATGCCCTACCTCGAGGATGGAACCACTGTCAGCATGCTGCTGAACCCGCTGGGCGTTCCCTCTCGTATGAACCTGGGGCAGATTCTTGAGACCCACCTCGGTCTCGCGGCCAGCAAGCTGGGCTTCCGGGCGAAGACTCCGGTCTTCGATGGATGTACCGAGGAGGAGATCAAGCAGAACCTGGCAGAGGCCGGGTATCCGGACACTGGCAAGCTGACTCTCTATGATGGCCGTACGGGTGAGGCGCTTGAGCAGCAGGTTACAGTTGGTTACCTCTACATGCTGAAGCTGCACCACCTCGTGGACGACAAGATCCACGCGCGCGCCACCGGACCCTATTCGCTTATCACCCAGCAGCCGCTGGGCGGAAAGGCGAGGTTCGGCGGTCAGCGTTTCGGCGAGATGGAGGTCTGGGCGCTCGAAGCCTATGGCGCGGCCAACATTCTCCAGGAGCTTCTGACGGTGAAGTCTGACGATGTGGATGGCCGGGCGAAGATCTATGAATCCATGGTCAAGGGTGAGAACACCCTCGAGCCGGGAACGCCTGTGTCTTTCAATGTATTAACCCATGAGATCAAGGGGTTGGGGTTCTGCCTGGAGCTTCATAAGAGACGGGACGGATCTCCCTCACCCGCAGCCATGCCGAATGAAAATTAGGCAGGTAGCCGTCCAGGCGCGTATCGTTTACAGAGACAAGAAAACCTTTAACGAATAAAAAACAGGAGATCTTCGAAAGTGGATTCAATCTACGAGAAGGTTAATGACTACGGTTCGGTATCTATCCGACTCGCTTCACCCAACGACATCCTGTCCTGGTCCTATGGTGAGGTGAAGAAGCCCGAAACGATCAACTATCGTACCTATCGTCCCGAGAAGGACGGTCTGTTCTGCGAGAGGATTTTCGGGCCGGAGCGTGACTGGGAGTGCTTCTGCGGGAAGTACAAAGGGATCAAGCACCGCGGTATTATCTGCGACCGTTGTGGAATCAAGATCACTCACTCCAGGGTCCGCCGCGAGAGGATGGGGCATATCAATCTTGCCGCTCCCTGTGTGCATATCTGGTTCTTCAAGGCCACTCCTTCGCGCCTTGGAAATCTCCTGGCCATGAAGACAGCCTCGCTCGAGAGGATTATCTACTACCAGGATTACGTTGTTATCGATCCGGGAGATGCCCAGCTCAAGCGCAACCAGCTTCTCACCGAGGAGGAGTACACCTATTGCCGGGAGAAGTACGGCGACTCCTTCGAGGCCGACACCGGCGCCGAGGCTGTGCGAAAGCTCGTTCTCGACATCGATCTTGAGAAGCTCACCGAGGAGCTCAAGGCCGAGCTGAGAACCACCAAGAGCAAGCAGAAGACGAAGGATCTCATCAAGCGGCTCAAGATCGTCAAGTCCATCCTCGATTCCGGCAACAAGGCGGAGTGGATGGTGCTGGATGTAGTTCCGGTCATCCCGCCTGATCTGCGGCCCCTGGTCCTGCTGGAGAGCGGCAACTTCGCCACCTCTGACCTGAACGATCTCTACAGGCGCCTGATCAACAGGAATAACCGGCTCAAGAAGCTTCTCGACCTGAATGCGCCTGATGTGATTATTCGTAACGAGAAGCGCATGCTGCAGCATTCCGTCGACGCCCTCTTCGATAACAATCGGTGTCGGCGCCCGGTGCTGGGCTCGAACAACAGGCCCCTGAAGTCGCTTACCGATATGATCAAGGGTAAGCAGGGCCGCTTCCGCGAGAACCTGCTCGGTAAGCGGGTTGATTATTCGGCGCGGTCGGTTATTGCTGTGGGTCCCGAGCTCAAGTTGCACCAGTGCGGACTGCCGAAGAAGATCGCTCTCGAATTGTTCCAGCCATTTATCATCCGGCGCCTGAAGGAGCTGGGTCATGCAGATACGATCAAGAGCGCCAAGAAGATGCTCGAGCGCAAGGATGAGGAGGTCTGGGATATCCTCGAGGAGGTTATTCATGAGCATCCCGTTCTGTTGAACCGGGCGCCTACCCTGCATCGCATGGGAATCCAGGCTTTTGAACCTGTTCTTATCGAGGGGAACGCGATCCTGATTCACCCGCTGGTCTGCGAGGGTTTCAATGCCGATTTCGATGGCGACCAGATGGCCGTTCACCTGCCATTGTCGCTCGAGTCCCAGGTCGAGGCTTCGACCCTGATGCTGGCTACCAACAATGTATTTTCACCTGCCAGCGGTCGGCCGATTATCGCTCCGTCGCAGGACATTGTTCTTGGTTGTCACTATCTCACGGCCGAAGTGCGCTGCAAGGATGAAGAGCGGATGGTCTTTTCCTCGAAGATGGAGGTCTTCCGCGCTCATCAGCAGAGCAAGGTCATGTTCCACACCCGTGTCAAGGTGCGCCTTGGCGATGAGGTGAACTTCAGGACCAGCCAGGGAATTGAGAACCAGGAGAGCGGTCTCTACGAGACCACTGTTGGCCGTATCTATTTTAACGATGTCCTGCCTGCCGGTATGGACTTCTACGATATGGACATGAGCAAAGGCAATCTGAACCAGGTTATCCACGACTGTTACCAACTGCTTGGCCGCAAGTCGACTCTCGCTCTTCTGGATGATCTCAAAGAGCTGGGATTCAAGAGCGCGACCATTGCCGGGCTCTCCTTCTCCAAGGACGATCTGCGGGAGCCTGACACCAAGCAGAAGACCTTGAAAGCTACGCAGAAGCTTGTCTACGAGGTTGAAGAAAAGTACCAGGCGGGAGTGATCACCGAGGGTGAGCGCTATAACCAGATCATCGACCTCTGGACCCATGCTACCGAGCAGATTGGCGAGGATCTTATCCAGGCGCTGAAATACGATGAGCGCAAAGATCCTGAGACCGGCGAAGACGAGCCCTATCTGAATCCCATCTACGTCATGGTGGATTCGGGCGCTCGAGGAAGCGTTACCCAGATTCGGCAGCTGGCCGGAATGCGCGGCCTCATGGCGAAACCCTCCGGCGAGATCATCGAAACTCCGATCAAGTCGAGCTTCCTCAATGGGCTCTCGGTTCTCGAGTATTTCTCCTCGACGCACGGCGCCCGTAAGGGACTGGCCGATACGGCTCTCAAGACCGCCGACTCCGGCTACCTGACCAGGAAGCTCGCGGATGTCGCGCAGAATGTCGTTATCACCGAGGCGGACTGTGGAACTCTCGAGGGTATTACCAAGGCTGTTCTCTACAAGGGAGACAAGGTCGATATTCCCCTGTCGAAATCAATCACAGGCCGTGTCTCGCGAAAGAGCATTGTCGATGTGATAACCGACGAGGTGATTGTCGCGGAAAACCAGCTGATCACCGAGGATATCGCCAAGCGGATCGAGGCTCTCGGCTACGAAAAGGTCATGGTTCGTTCTCCCCTGACCTGTGAGACAGCACTTGGCGTCTGCGCCTCTTGCTACGGAATGGACCGTTCGACGGGACGTGATGTGGAGAGGGGGATGGCCGTTGGAATCATCGCGGCGCAGTCCATCGGCGAGCCCGGCACTCAGCTCACCATGCGAACCTTCCATATCGGCGGTGTCGCCTCCAAGGCTGTCGAGGAGTCATCTTTCGAGAGCCGTCATAATGGAGAGGTCAAGTACGAGAATATCAAGTACGTCACCAACGCGGAGAAGCAGGATGTCGTGCTCAACCGTAATGGCGAGGTTCTCATTATTGACGACAAGGGCCGGGAACTCGAGCGTGCGGGGGTGCCCGCGGGCGCTATTCTTCACGTGGCCGAGGGCGGTAAGGTCAAGGCAGGAAATTCGGTGCTGACCTGGGAGCCTCACATGATCCCGATCATCGCCGAGATGGATGGCACAGTAGAGTACGATGACATTATCGAAGGTGTCACGATGCAGAAGGAGGTGGACACGGTCACTGACAAGACCCGCTACCTGATCATCGAGCACAAGGGGGAATGTCACCCGCAGATTATCATCAAGGACAAGGCCGGTGATTCGCTGGCCGTTTATCCAATCCCTGAGAAGGCCTACATCGAGGTCGAGGGCGGTCAGAAGATTACCCCGGGTACTCTTCTTGCCAGGAGCCCCAGAGCGATGGACAAGGTCCAGGATATTACTGGTGGCCTGCCCCGGGTGACGGAAATCTTCGAGGTCCGAAAGCCGAAGAACCCTTCGGTCATCAGTGAGATCGATGGTGTGGTCAAGCTCGAGGAAGAGAAGAAGCGCGGCAAGTTCGTTATCAGCGTGACCAACGAAGAATCCGGGCGCGATCCTGAGATGCACGTCATTCCACACGGAAAGCATTTCCGGGTTCATACCGGTGACATCGTAAAGGCTGGTGATTCCCTCGTGGACGGAGCCGTGTTTCCGGCAGATATTCTCCGGATCAAGGGTGAAGAATCCGTGCAGCAATACCTCCTGAGGGAGGTCCAGACAGTTTATCGGTCCCAGAATGTGACCATCGACGACAAGCATATCGAAATTATCGTTTCGCAGATGCTTCGCTGCGTGGAGATCGGGGATCCTGGCGATACGGACCTGCTTCCCGGCACCGTTATCGACAAATTCCGCTTCAGGAAGGTAAATAACGAGACTTTGAAGGAAGGGCGGAAACCCGCTACAGCTGAGCCCCAGTTGCTTGGTATTACCAAGGCCTCGCTGCATTCCGACAGCTTTATTTCTGCTGCAAGCTTCCAGGAAACCACGAAAGTATTGACTGAGGCCGCTCTCAGCGGTAAAACCGACAACCTTGTCGGCCTCAAGGAGAACGTTATCCTTGGGCATCTGGTACCGGCCGGTACCGGATTCAAGGAGTACCTTGAGCAGAGTATCAAGAAACTTGGCGAGCCCGTTGCCCGCCCGGTTGAGCCGGAACCGCAGGAAAGCGTAGACAGTCTGTTGGCCGGAATTACCGGCGGATCTGTCGAGGCGGATTCCCCCGAGGTTCTGGACGATTAGTGTTTGAACGATTAATAACCAAATCCCACAGGGAAAACTGAATGCCTACCATTAACCAGCTTGTTCGCAAGGGCCGTAAGAAGGCCAAGCGCAAGAGTAAGTCGGCGGTGTTGGACAACTGCCCCCAGAAGAGGGGAGTTTGTCTCCAGGTGAAAACGATGACTCCCAAGAAGCCGAATTCCGCCCTCCGCAAGGTGGCGCGAGTTCGTCTTACCAATGGCAAGGAGATCACAGCTTACATTCCTGGTGTCGGGCATAACCTGCAGGAGCACAATATTGTCCTTGTGCGTGGTGGGAGAGTCAGGGACCTCCCCGGTGTTCGCTACCACGTGATTCGTGGAACGCTCGATACCCTTGGTGTCGATGGGCGCCAGCAGTCCCGTTCCAAGTACGGCCGTAAACGTGGTTGATATCGAGAGACGCTAAAGCATGCCAAGACCAAGAAGATCCAGGAAGACGAAAGAAAAGAAGACCAAGTTCAAGTTCAAGTCGACTGAACGCTATCTCAAGGCGGATCCGCTTTTTGACAACCTGGTCGTCTCGAAGTTCATCAACCAGATCATGAGTGATGGGAAGAAGACGGTTGCCCAGAAGATCGTCTACACCGCGATCGAGCAGCTTGGCAAACGTGTGGAGGATAAGGAACCCCTCGATGTGTTTCTCGGTGCGATCGACAACGTGAAGCCGAACCTCGAGGTCCGCTCGAAGCGAGTCGGTGGAGCCACCTACCAGGTGCCGATGGAAATCAGCCGGAAGCGTCAGCAGGCCCTGGCAATTCGAGTCATCGTCGGCAATGTTCGCGGACGCAAGGGAAAACCTGTCGCGCTGAGCCTCGCCGATGAGCTTTTTGATGCATACCAGAAGCAGGGTGCATCGATCCAGTGGCGTGAAAACACCCACAAGATGGCAGAGGCCAACAAGCTCTTCGCTCACTTCGCCTGGTGATCGATCATAGAATTCTTAAGGGCTGAGAGCTCGCCTTTGACGGCTTGCACTCAGCTTTTTTTTTGCCCGCCCGGAGTCTCTCATGGCCAAGCGCTCGATCCGCAACATAGGAGTCATCGCTCACATTGATGCGGGCAAGACGACGGTCTCGGAACGAATGCTCTATTATTCTCACAAAGAGCATCGGATGGGCGAGGTCCACTCGGGTACGGCAACCATGGACTGGATGCCTGAAGAGCAGCGCCGGGGGATCACGATTACAGCGGCGGCGACAACCATCGATTGGAATGATTTCCAGATCAACATTATAGACACTCCGGGGCACGTGGATTTTACTTCCGAGGTCGAGCGTTCGCTTCGTGTCCTGGATGGGGCGGTTGGAGTCTTCTGCGGTACAGGAGGAGTCCAGGCGCAATCGGAAACTGTCTGGCGGCAGGCGGACACCTACGATGTTCCCCGGCTCGTTTTTATAAACAAGCTTGACCGGGTCGGGTCGAATTTCTTTCGGGTACTCAAGGCCATCCAGACGAAGCTGGGGGCCAACGCTGTCGCGGCCCAGGTGCCGATCGGCAGCGAGAAGGATTTCGATGGCGTGGTCGATCTTGTCGAGTGCCGGGCGCTTCGTTTTGATTCTCAATCCCTGGGTGAGAAGGTGATCGAGGAAGAGATTCCAGGGGAACTGGCGGCTGAAGTGGAGGCCTGCCGGGAGAAGCTCATCGAGGCGGCGGCTGAATTCGATGATGGGCTGATGGAATCCTATATCGAGGGAAGGGAGATCTCCGCAGAAGAGCTTCGGGCGGCGATCAGGACCGGTACTCTCCTCGGGAAGCTGGTCCCTGTGTTTGCCGGCGCGGCCTTGCGTAACCTTGGAGTGCAGCCGCTGATGGACGCAGTCTGCCATTACCTGCCGGCCCCTGGAGACCTGGACGCGGTGGAGGGGACGAATCCGCATAATGGAGCAGAGGTCGTTCGCAGCCTGGATGCGGCGGAGCCCTTTTGCGCCCTGGCCTTCAAGACAGTCGCCGATTCTCATGGGGATCTCGTCTATATACGAATCTATAGCGGCAAGCTGAAGACGGGAGCCCAGGTACTCAATTCGCGTACGGGAAAAAAGGACAGAGCCCAGAAGCTCTACCTGATGCACGCCAACCATCGAGAGCAACTGGATGAGGCGGTGGCCGGCAGTATATTGGCGGTCGTCGGCTTCCGTCACACATCGACGGGCGATACGATTTCCGATCCAGCCAACGCCATCGCGCTAGAGCCCCCGGTCTTTCCTGAGCGGGTCATCACGATGGCCATCGAGCCGATCTCGACCGAAGACAGGGACAAGCTGCTGGAATGCCTCGAGAAGCTTGCGCGGGAGGATCCCACCTTCGGCTGGAAAACGGACAAAGACACCGGGCAACTGGTCATCTCGGGGATGGGGGAGCTTCACCTGGAGATTATCGTGGAGAGGCTGGAGAGGGAATTCAAGGTCGCAGCGAACATTGGAAAGCCCAGGGTGTCTTACCGTCAGACCATCATGGAGGCCTGCGAGGGGGAAGGGGTCTTTGACCACAAGCTGGGAGATCGCAGCCAGTATGCCGAGGTCAGGGTCAACGTCGGACCCGGCGCGGGGGCCGGGAGTTGCGAGATCGTCAACAGGCTTTCTAAGGACGATGTTCCGCTTGAGTTTCATCCAGCTGTTGTGGAGTCGCTTGAGGCCGCGGTTGAATCAGGCGGGACTCTTGGGCTGCCGTTGATGAGGATCCAGGTCACGATTACCGGGGGCGGCACTCGCCAGGGCGAGGCCTCGGCTGTGGCGTTTGCTACCGCTGCCAACGCGGCGTTTGACAATGCTCTCAATTCATCACAGAGCTTTGTGCTGGAGCCGACGATGCGTTTTGAGATCCAGGTACCTGAAGAATACTACGGGGCAGTCTCCACAGATTTGAACCAGAGGCGAACTGATATCAGGGAGGTGGACCTGGAGGGGGGGCTTCGGATTCTTCGAGGGCTTGTCCCTCTTGCTGAAACCTTTGGCTATACCAGCAGACTGCGGTCACTGACCCAGGGCAGGGGCACTATCAGCCTTCAGCCGGAATCTTATTCAGCCGTCCCAAAGGAAGTGGCTGAGAGATTCCAGTTTTGATCCTGTTCCAGCGCCGGGAAGGAAGTTGTAAGGCTATATATAGTAAGGGACTACAGCTGTTGTTTTGCGATGAAACTGACTGCTGTCGGTCTCAGAAATAGCCGTATTCTTTTCCGCGGATTGTCTGTTGACAGTGATGACAAGGTCGCTATAATCGGCGGTTTCGCCCTTTGTCCGGGGGTATCCTTAGTTGTTGTACTATCAAGGTTTATGGGCTCCCGGTCAGAGTGGATATAAGACGGCTGGAGTAGGGTGTTAACGCGCTATTTTCCAGTGGTTGGAACGTGTGCGTTCCCTTGAGGTGCGATGCATCGAGCCTGTTTGCGGGCAGTGAGAGCTGTTCCAGGGCTGTTGTCGATGTAGGCGTCTTGAGATGTGAGCGGTAGAAGAAGCGTCAGTAGTTCAGATTGTGAGATAACCGTGAAGATCCGTATCCGTATGGAAGCCTATGATCACGAGGTCCTTGATGGGGCCGCCGTTGAGATCGTGGAGACAGCGAAGCGAACCGGTGCGAAGGTGTCGGGTCCGGTTCCACTGCCGACTCGGA
>CBFHWB010000122.1:0-13464 GCA_965659285.1 Planctomycetota bacterium
ACGAACCCGGGCTTTGATGACCCAGGAGGTTGCCAGCGGGATAAGGGTCTGGGAGATAAAGAGCGATGCGAGCAGGGTAATGCAGATCGTGATGCCGATCTCGGAGAGAAAGATATTGAGTTCGCTGGACTTGTTGAAGACCAGCGGGAGGAAGGTGATCACCGAGGTCAGCGTCGCGGCGATGACCGCGGTGGAGACATCTCTGGCTCCAATACGGGACGAGGTTTTGCTGTCGTATCCCATCTCCTGGTAGCGGAAGATGCTCTCGATAACGACCACCGCGTTGTCCACGAGCATGCCGATGCCAACGATCAGTCCCAGCAGGCTCAAGGTGTTGAGTGATGTGTCCTGGCTCCACATGAAGGCGCAGGTGACGATGAGGGAGAAGGGGATGCACAGCACCGAGATCAGGGTTGTCGAGAACCTGCGCAGGAAGATGTAGAGCACGATGCTGGCTAACAGGGCGCCGTAGATGCCGCTCATCAGCAGATCCTTGAGGGTTCGCCTGATCTCCGCGCCCCGGTCCATCCAGACAAGGAAGCCGCCTTCTTTTACGAGCAGATCCTGGAGCTGGGGGTCCTGTTGCAATTCACGGATTCGGACCTGCAGCGCCTCACAGACCTCGGGGACATTGGCCTTGGGCTCTGCGCTCATGGAGATCCCGATCGCTGCCTTTCCGTTGAGGTGGCGCGCCTCTCGATGCTCGCGTTCCTGGAAGGTGACCTCGGCGATGTCTCTCAGGCGCAGGCCATCGCCCCTGAGGGCAAGCTCCCGGATGTGCTCCACATCGGAATAGGCGCCGGTCATGCGCAGCTGGTAAACCTGGTCTGAATCAGTGAGTTTTCCAAGCGACTGGTCGAAGTTGTTCGCATCGATGAGCCTGCGGACATCACGGATGCTGATGTTGTGGGCCTCGAGGTCCGCAAGCCGGAGGTTGACCCGTACCTCGCGCGGAGAGATGCCCTCGAGCTTCACCTGGGCGACGCCGGGAACTCTCTGCAGCGGGCGTACGATCCGGCGATCGACAATATCGTAGGCGTTTTTCGGGTTGTGCTTGAAGCTGAGCCGGCCCTCCAGGATGGGGTCTTCGGCATCCTTGTCGTCCCAGTCATCCATGACGGATATTTCCTGGATGTCTTCGGGGAGATCTCTGCGGATTCGGTCGAGCTTTTCCCAGATCTCCACCTTGGCGAGATGGATGTTGGACCCCCATTCAAATTCGAGGCGAATGATCGAGCCCCAGTCCTCTGAGCGTGACCAGATTGTCTTGATCCCATCGAGGGATCCCATCGCGTCCTCGATCGGGCGCGTGATCATGTACTCAACCTGTTCGGGAGCCGAACCCGGATAGCGCACCCGGACCATGACCTCGGGCTCCTCGAAATCCGGCATGAAAGCCAGCGGCAGCCGTGTTAGCGAGATGCCGCCGAGAACGACGATGCTCACGAGGATCATCAGCATGGTGACATGGCGGCGGATGGCGAGTTCGGGAAGGGTCATGGCGATTCGCCTTCCTGTACCTCCGCCGCATCAGGTTCGATGCGGGAGGGTACGATCATATAGGCCGCCGGGATGACCAACAGGGTGATGAGAGTGCTGAAGAGGAGACCCGAGATAACGGTGATGGCCAGCGGCGTGCGCAGCTCGGCGCCTTCGCCCCAACTCAAGGCCATAGGAACCAGCCCCAGGATGGTGGTGAGGGTGGTCATGAGGATGGGACGCAGCCGCAGGTGTCCGGCTGTGAGCACCGCGTTGAATTTAGCGGCGCCCTTTCTCCTCAACCGGTTGATCGCGTCGATGAGAACGATGGAGTTGTTGACCACGATTCCCGCGAGCATGACCGATCCTATCAGGACGATGACGGTGATGGTGGTTCCCGTGAGATACAACCCGGCAACCACTCCGATCAGGGAGAGCGGGATGGTGAAGAGAATGATAAACGGGTGGAGAAAGGACTCGAAGGTCGATGCCATGACGAGGTAGACGAGGAAGATCGCCAGGCAGAGGGCGAACATCATGCTGTTGAAAGAGATCTCCATCTCCCGGTTCTGCCCGCCCAGCTCGGTTGCGAGTTGCTCTTCCGCCGGCTGCCTGGCGATGATTCTTTTGACCTCGCCGATAGCGCTTCCGAGGCCGTATCCCTTCTTCAGGTTGGCGGTGATGACCGCAGCGCGCTGCTGTTTCAGACGATGGATCTCCGCAGGCCCGCGGGACTCACGGATTTCCGCTACCGTCTGCAGGCGGAGCTTGGAGCCGCTGGGACCCGGAATGATCAGGTTGCGGATATCTGTGATCTTCGACCGATCTTTTTCAGGGTTGCGGATCCGGATGTCGATCTGGCGCTCCCGCTCACGAAAACGAGTAGGGACCACGCCCAGCACACGGTTTCTCAAGGTGGATGTGAGTGATCGGATATCGAGTCCGAACGATGCGATCCGTTCACGATCAAAAATGACGCGCAGCTCGGGACTTCCCGCCTCCAGGGATGATTTCACATCGACGAGCCCCTCGACTCCATCCAGTTGCCGGATCATTTCCAGCGCGCGTCTCTCGAGCGTCTCGATCTGGTCACCAAACAGGATGATCTCGATGGGAGTCTTGAGGCTGAAGTACGACGGACGCCTGAATTTCACGTCAAGATCTTCAATGTTCGTATAGCTTTCCCTCAGCTTTTCGATGGCGGTCTTTTCTCCCCGGTCGTCACCCCTGTCTTTCATCACGAAGTTGATCTGGCCGAGGTTTTCGCCCATGGTGTTCAGCGACATCCCGCCGCTTACCAGGCGGCTGCCGCTGGTGGAGTAGGAGCGCTCGATACCCAGCCCGGAGGTCTTTGCCTCTTCTTCCATCCGCAGAATAATATCGTCAGTTGCCTTGAGGGCGCTGCCTTCGGGCAGGCTGACCTCGAAATAGAATTCGCCTTCGCTCATCTGGGGGATCAGCTCGGTGCCGATTCCCCTGAGGAGAACAAATGACAGGGCGAGCAGGGCAAAGGCGGCTGCCAGGCAGGTGACCGGGGCGGCCAGCATCTTTTTCGCGATGAGGTCGTAGGCCCGTGAGATAACACCCAGCGTAAATACCTTGTCCTCGCTGACTTTTTCCCGCTTTGCCGCGGCTTTCTTCTCTCTCCTGCTTCCCAGGGAACTGAGCATTGGAATAAGGGTGACGGCCACCAGCAGCGATGCGCAGAGGCTGATCGTCACCGTGAGAGCCTGGTCTTTGAACATCTGCCCCGCGACACCCTCGACAAAGACGATCGGCAGGAATACGGCCACCGTTGTCAGGGTCGAGGCAATTACCGCCGGGGCGATCTCGGTGGTTCCCTCGATGGAGGCTTCCCGGAGGGGGGCTCCCTGCTGGCGTTTGCGAAAGATCGATTCGAGCACGACGATGGATGAGTCCAGCAGCATACCGAGACCGAGTGTCAGACCTCCCAGGGACATCAGGTTGAGCGAGACATCCATCTTGTACATGACCATGAAGGTCGCTATTACCGAGATGGGGATCGAGGTGGCGACGATCAGGGTGCTTCTGATGTCCCGCAGGAAGAAGAAGAGGATCATGATCGCCAGGGCGCCGCCGATCAGCGCCGCCTTGCGAACCTCGCCAACGGCCTGGGAGATGAAGATCGACTGATCGAAGAGGATGGTCAGCGTATTGTTCTCGGCTTTGAGCTTTTCCTGCCATTGCGCGATGACATTCTTGACGTCATCGGCGGTGGCTACGATATTCGCATCGCCCTCCTTGTAGATGGAGATCTCGATGGATTCCCGGCCATCTATGCGGGTGATGATCTCGCGTTCTTTTGCTCCCCGTGTCACCTTCGCAACGTCGGAGAGGCGGATGACTGCGCCTCCCCTCTGGGCTACGACCAGGTTGCGGATCTCATCGAGGTTTTCAAATTCGTTGATCGTACGCACGAGATAGTGTCTCTCGTTGCTGCGCAGGGAGCCCCCGGGGAGGTTGAGATTGGAGACCCCGACGATGGCCTGGACGGTTTCGAGCGTAATTCCCCTGGCGGCCAGTCCTTCCTGGTCCACCTCGATCTGGATTTCCTCTTCTAGACCGCCCGCCACCTGGGCCGCGGCGACTCCGGGACGGGTTTCAAGAGCCTGCTTGATCCTTCGCTCGGCCAGGTAGCGCAGGGAACCGAGGTCGCCCGGCCCTGAGAGCGCCAGGCGCAGGATCGGGTCGAGGCTTGGATCGAAGCGCAGAACGATCGGGGTCTCAGCCTCTCGCGGCAGGTGCAGGCGTTGTATCTTTTCCCTGACCTCCATCGACATGTCATCCATATTCGAACCCCATTCGAATTCAAGGAGGACCTCCGAGCTGCCGGAGCGGGAGACGGAATGGACACTCTGCAGGCCGCTGAGGACACCGACGGCCTCCTCGATTCGGCGTGATACCAGGTTCTCAACTTCCTGGGGCGCAGTGTCCGGGAAGTCGGTCTGTACCGTGATGGATGGGTAGGAGATGTCGGGGAAGAGCTCGACGGAAAGCCGCGAATAGCCCACGAAACCGAAAGCGACGACAGCCAGGACTGCCATGACCACGGTCACCCTTCGCCTGACGGCTCCGGCGACAATCATTTCCTCTTATACCCCTTCGGGCCAGGTCTTTTCTTTTTCTGGCTCTCCGGGGCGCCCTGGGACACTTCCGGCGCCTTGGAACCATCATCGAGGATCTTCAGGATGGTGCCGTTTTCAAGCCGTCGCTGGCCTTTTACGACGACTCGTTCGCCAACCTTGATTCCACTGGTGACCTCAGCGTGGTCATCATCTGTATAGCCGATCTCTACGGGACGCCTCTCGGCGGTATCGTCTTCGGTAGCGATGAAGACGACCTGTTCATCGTGGTCGGTGATGACCGCGAAGCGCGGAACGAGGACCACGTTCGGGTGGGTATCGGTGATGACCTGGACCTCGGAGAAATCTCCAGGGCGGGTATTGGCAGGGTAATCGGATACCTCCACGGTAATCTTGATCGTGCCTGTGGCGGGATCGATGACCGGGCTGACCAGCTTGATCCGACCCTTCATAACTTCCTTCGAGCTGTCGAGGACGAGGTTGACGCCCTGGTCGATCTTCAGATTCTTGAACTCCTTGGAGGGTACGTAGACCTTGGCCAGCAGTGACCTGAAATCCGACAGGTGGAAAACAGGCGTGTCGCTTCCGACTTTCTGCCCGGGGTCGACCATGCGCTCGACAACCTTGCCGGCAAAGGGAGCCCGTACAGTCGTATAGGAGAGGCTGAGCTTCGCGAGTTCCATCTCTGCGACCGCGGTATTGTAGTCCGTTTCGGCCGTCTCTCTCTCCTGGGCGGAGACGAGGTCATCGGTCAAGGCCTTCAGTCGATCCCTTCTCGATTTGAGATTCTGGGTCTTGGCGCTGGCCAGGGTGACACGGTGTTTGTATTCGTCATTTTCTATTTCAAGAAGGACCGCGCCAGCCTCGACCTCATCGCCTTCTTCGACGGTGATCGTCTTTACCAGCCCGCTCACCCTGGACACGATGTCGGCATCCTTGTCGACCTCAAGGGTGGCGTTGGTCTTGTAGTAGCTCGAGATGTCGCCCTGGATGGCCGGCCTGGTGGTGATCGGGATGGGCCGCTTTTCCGCGTTCGAGCTCCTGGGGGCGGCCTTCACTGCCCTGATGGCATCGGCCAGCTTGACAGCGTCTTCGCGAGAGGAGGCCGCGATATGCCTGGCCACCCGCTCGGCCGACTGCTGCTCAAGTTCAGGAAGTTTTTCGAGCTCGGCGGCCAATTGATCCAGGGCGGGAGCCGCGTCAGTCGCGAGGCTGTGGGCAGCCTCCGTTGCAGAGCTGTCGCAGCCGCTGAGGAGAGCCAGTATTACCAACAGCAGGAACGTCGAAGGTAAGCCGGTAATTTTATTGGTGTAGGTCATGTTTGAAATGGATCAGGGAGAATAACAGGAGTTGCGAATTCAAGCTGCCGGATGAAGGAAGGGTTATCATCTTATCTGCGGCGACAGCGTTCCAGCATCATTAAGCCGAATGATTGTAGGATCTTGTCAGCCTGGCGGGGGGAGGCCCGCTGCTTCCGCGACCATAAAGCGCTTTCCCGTTCCGCCCATCCTTTCTGGTTCGTTTATTCCATTCCGCCGCCGCCGGTAAAACTGGACATCGAATTCAGCTTTTTCCCGAATAACTCCCTGATTGATTACAATGCACATGCCCTATGTCCTTTGCTCAGCGGGAAACTGGACATTGGTCCGGATATATTACTTCAGCTACAGCCCTGCATTATCTTTCTCTACCTGTCCGAGGTAAAGATTTGACTGCTACAGGACCAACAGATTTCCGAAAAGTGCAGTTTTCTCGGAAGTTGAGGCTCTCCAGCAGTAAAAAAAGCGGCGCGCTCCGCTTTTGCAAGGCGCGCCGCTTGATCCTGGGATTTTCCAGGCTCAGGCGTTGATAAAGTTCAGCGGGTCGAAGTAACCGTTTCGGTCACGGCTCACCAGGTTGTCGTAGCCTGGAATGATCGAACCCATTTGTTCGTCCGGGTCGCCAAGGTGCCGGCTGAGGATCTCGTTGTAGATATTCCTGTAGTCGGTCTTGTGGGCGACATAGCGTGAGTTGGACGTGCTGAAGAGATCACCGTTGGCCCAGGAGGCCCGGCTGCAATTGTAGACGCCTCCATTGACCGCGCCGCCCATGGCGAAGCAGAGCGAGGCCTCTCCGTGGTCGGTGCCGCGGTTGCCGTTCTCCTGGCTGGTGCGACCGAACTCTGACATCGTGACCACCAGGACGTCGTCCCAGATGTCCGCGAGGTCGTGGTAGAGGCCGGTGAGGGCGAGGCCGAGATCCCGCATGAGAACCGGGAAGCGGGTATCCTCGCCGCCATGGGTGTCATAGCCTCCCTGGTTGCAGCCGACGATCTGGATGTCATCGACCTGTTTCAGAAGCCTTGCGCTGTCGCGGATGTTATTCCTGAATCCGTTGTTGCCGATTGCATCGAAGTAGGGCCTGGCGTTGGCCGCCGGGAAATAGGGTCTGTTGAGCACATTGTCCTGGAAGAACTGGAGGTTGTTCAACAGCGCAACCCCGGTGTCGTAGGTTTTCTTATTGTATTTGATTCCCTGGTTGTAGCCAGCCTGGCCGTAGGCGCCCTTCAGTCCCGTGCCGAGCGGGTTATCCGCCGTCGGAAAGGCGCCGAGCTGGACATTGTCGGCCAGCTGGAGGCTGTCGATGTTGCTGATGACAGGGATCAGGGTTTCGCCTTTCATCAGGACCATCTGGTTGCCGCTGAGGGTCGCGGCCTGGAGAGGGCGCTCCTCGTCAAGGTAGCTTGTGACGTAGCGGTTGAAGATTCCCTCTTCGAGCCTGACGTTACCCGGAACCCCGTTTTCCCAGAACTGCTGGCTGGAGAAATGTGACCGGTTCTGGTTCTGGTAGCCGATCCGATGGAGGAAGGCCAGGTTGGCTCCCCGGGCATCGATATCTCCGTTGAAGATATCGTGTACCTTTGGGTCTGTCTCGCCGTCTCCCTGCAGGGCGGGATTCAGGCTGCAGAAGTTATTGAGGGAGTGGGCATCGTCCTGGTCGATTCCGATGTTCGGCCGGGCCCGGGCGTAGCTCCTGGCTGAGCCGCGTCCCTGGTCACCGTAGGGTATGACGGCCTGGACGGCATCCATGGCTCCCCGCAGGAAGATGAAGAGCAGTTTTTTCCCCGGCGGCAGATCGCCGGCGAGGGATTTCTGCAGAAAGGGAGCCATGCTGCCCATTCCAAGGGCGCCGAAGGTGAGGGCTCCCGCTTTCAGGAAGTGCCTCCGGTTGACTGAGCGCATGCTGATGTTCATGGTTAAACCTGTCTGGATAAAGGACTGCTTAGATTCTACTCCCTGGCTTCTCACTCGTCCTATTGTTTTTGAAATGGAGGCAGGCCCATAAGGGCGCTGACCTCGTAACGCCGCCGATTATTTTTTAGTGTACTGGCGCTTGGCGGGGTCCAAGATAGCAGATGTGCTCGCGAGAGCATGTAAGCCTGTTGACCCTGGATCCTTGCCTCCGCTTGCGTAGAAGCCTGTCTGGGGCTTCGCGCCGCCTGCCTCAAGGGGGACGTGCATGAAGGAAAAGATGTTCAAGCTGTCGCCACTGGTTGTTTTACTGGTTGTTTCGGTGGTCTTCACTGGACGGAGAGACCTCGGCGCGGACGAGCTTTTTTACCGTGGAGATGTCGATCTCAATGGTGATGTTGATCTTTCAGACGCGGTCTATCTCTTCAACTATCTTTTCCTGGGCGGTTCCGCTCCGGGCTGCGATGACGGAGCCGATGCCACAGATGATGGCGCGCTCGATCTTACGGATGGGATTTTCATCCTGAATTTTCTCTTCCTTGGAGGTAACGAGTTGCCGCCGCCTTCTCCTTTTACCACCTGCCCGGGGTCCGATCCTACCGAGGATGGCCTGGGCTGCGATGAGGGGCGGGAGGCCGGTGAGCATCCTCCCGCGGCTGAGCTGCGTGTAATCTCCGCCTTTGCCCCGGGGGTACGTCAGCGAGGGCGCGCGCTGGTGGAGCGGAACGAGGCGGGGGAGTTTGTCGTCGCGGAGGGAACGGCGTTCGCTGTCATGGTCGAGGCCAGGCGAAACGAGCTGACCCGCGCCCCCTTCGCTTTTGCCGCCGTCGCGGGAGCCGACCCTTCGAGTCTTGTCGTGCGTTGCGACGCGGACCTGGGTGATCCCGCCGCGGGCGGAATAGCGGCCGGGACGAACCTGGCCTCCCGGTTCGCGACCGAGGTCGAGACCTGGAGCGACAGGATCTACCTGCTGGATCATGTAACCATGCGGGTTGGCGGGGCTGCTCCCTGGAGTCCGGCTCCGGGGGTCTATCGATTTACGGCGGTCGTGACCGACCAGTCCTGCTCCTCTTCGGCTGTAGTGGAGACCGTCCTTCGGGTAGAGCCGTCTCGGGTTCCTGAGCTCTTCGCCTGGGTGGAAGAAGGCGCCGCTGTTTCCGGTGCTGCCGCCCAGCACGAGGTCGGCAGCGGGAACGCCAGGGTGACGCCTGGTGAGAGCGCCTATCTTGTCATCGAGGCGACCTCCAATCCACGGGGCGGCCCGGCGGTTGACGCGTCTTCGCTCAGTGTGCTGGCAGATCCTCCTTTCCCGGCGGGGGCGGACCTGTCTTCGAGGTTTATCCCCGTGGCAGGGCAGGCGGGCCGCTATTCGATGCGGCTGGTCGGATCCCGACTGCCGACGGTCGGCAACACCGAGCTCGAAATCAGCATTGGCACCGCCAGCAATAGCGTATCACGGACGATAAGCTACATTCTCGAGTCCCGGGTTGATTACGCCGAGGTGATCCAGCCTGTCTGGACGCGCAATTGTACGGGCTGCCACGAGGAGCCGGGTCCCGAAAGGGGACTCGTCCTGGTCGATCCTGATCCCGAGAGTACCCGGCGCAATATCGTTAATGTCTACGCGGCGGGACCCGAATTTGATTCCATCTCTCCACGCCATATCAGGCCCTACCTGCCGGGAAGAAGTTACCTCTGGCGCAAGCTCAGGGGCACCCAGCTTAGGGGGGGGGCGCTGGGAGAGGGAGCGAGAATGCCGCTCAATGGAGGCTATCTCGGTGCCGCCGATATGCATCTCATCGAGAGCTGGATTCGCCAGGGAGCCAATTGAGCGCCGCCTGGCGTCAGCGAGGCTGAATATTTGAAGGTAACAAGCGCCCAGATCGGGAACATACTGACCCGGACGACGGGATACCTTGAGACTGTCAGTTCACATTCGGCGCAACCCTATCGGGGCTGCAGCCTCGGGCGCTCACTGTGCGGAGTGGGCTGCTATGTGCGCCACAATCACTATCTCACCAGGGGTCAGGAATGGGGAACCTTTCTGGAGGCGAGGGAGAACGCGGGCGAGTCCTACCTGGAGAACTGTCGGGTGGAGAGCCGCTGGGCGAGGAAGCACCGGGGAAGCTTCTCAATCTTTCTCTCCAGTTCGACGGAGCCTTTTGTTCCGCAGGAGGCGCGCTGCGGAGTTACCCGCGCCCTGCTGGGCGCGATGGGAGAGGCTCCGCCTGATGTCCTCATCGTCCAGACCCATAGCCACCTCGTGCTGGATCATCTCGGCCAGCTCCAGGTGCTTGGCGAACGCTGCGCGCTTCGCGTGCAGGTTTCCATCGAGACCGACCGGGAAGAGCTTCCCGGTCTGCCCGCATCTTTCAGCAGCATCGATTCCAGGTTCGAGGCGGCGCGCCGGCTCCGCGAGGCCGGTATTGAAACGGTGGTCACGGTCGCTCCCCTGTTGCCGATCCGGGATGAGGAGGTCTTTTTCGAACGGATCGCCGAGTGCGCTGATGCCGTGGTGCTTGATCATTTCATCGGAGGAGATGGAAGCCCCTCCGGCAGCCGTACCAGGCGGACTCCTCTGCCCGCGATGATGGAATCGCTTCATCCGGGTTCGACAGAACTTTCCTATCGAGACCGGATGGTCGAGCTGGCCAGGAGAAGGTTTCCTGGCCGTGTAGGGGTCGGGATCGATGGGTTTGCCGGACGCTACCTGCCGGACTGACACCCGGCAGGCTTTCTCCTGGTGAAGCGCGGCGGACTACTCCTTCGGCGCCTCGATTTCGAAGGTGAGCTTGAGGGTCTCGCCTTTCTTAATGGTCACCTTCTTCAGGGGCTTTTTCTCGACGAAGAAGGGAGCCAGCACCTCGTGGCGAGCCTCCAGGGTGTAGGTTCCGGGGGGGATGTTCATGATCCTGAACTTGCCGCCCGCATCGCTCACGTCAAAGTAGGCGTGGGGAAGAATATGCACCTGGGCGTTCATCCAGGGGTGGAAATCGCATTGGACAAGCGCGAAGCCTTCCTTGCGGGCCCTCTCTTTGAAGCTCTGGCCTGCGCCGATGGCGCGGTTGAAGTTCATCTCGAGCACCGCGCGGGTATTGTGGAGAACGGAATCCGAGTTGACGACCTCGAGGGTGGATCCCACCGCCATGGCCACGATATGAGGAGAGAACAGGCAGCCCTTGTTGTTGAGCTGGATGGTTTTCGCCTTCGGTTTCTTGCGGCTCTTCTTCATGTCCGCGAGGGTCAGGACCACGTCACGGATCGCGTTGTCCTTGCCGAGGACGAGTCTCTCATCTTTGAAGTGTTTTTCGCAGACGGCCTTGTCCCTGTTGTTGGCGGGGACTCCGGGTACAGCCTCGAGCTTCGGCGCCGCTCCTTTGAGGATGACGACACCCTCGATGTGGCCTTTCTCGGGATCCGCCTTGGGATATTTTTCGGCTGCGGCTTTTTTTCCTGTTTCTTCAGCGGGGGTAAGAGCCAGGGCCGTCGACGAAGAGCAGGCGCATTCATTCGCCGCTGTCGAGCCATGGCCGATCCATCCAGGCTGGAACCTGTGGGAGAGGGCGAAGATTCCCGCTCCCGCGATCAGTATTGCCGCCAGAAAGAAAAACAGATGCTGCTTTTGAGTCAACTTCAACGCTCCTTGTAGATTTAGGGTTTGTTCTTTTATGCCGCGTTCGGCAGGCGTCAGTTGTTCCGGTTTTTTGCCCACCACTGTTCCCAGGCCCTGACGTTGGTTCCGAAGTCCTGGCCGGTGATCTTGTGGAGCGCCCTGACCCGCGCGATCATCTCTACCTGCCGAACCTTGACGTCGAGAGCGACTCCTTCGAGGTTGGTTTTTATCACGGGGTCAGCGACCTCGACGATGGAGAATCCCGTGCCTCCGGAGACCAACTCGTAATCGGCGATATAGCTGCGCTGGGTGACCTGCATGGTGAAGGCCCGTCCGAAGCCGCTCCAGGTCATGCGCATCGTGGTCAGCAGTTCGGGCACCGCCGCCCGGTTGGGGAACACGGAGATAGCATTGGCCGCCCTGGTCCTTACATTGGGATTTTCGTTTCGCAGTCCCGGCGTGAAAAACATGGCGGTCTGCTCGCTATTGATTTTTTTAAGCGAGTTGAGGCTCTGGTCTCGAATGCTTCGGTAATCATCGACCATGGCCGCACGCGCCAGGCCGGCTACGCTGTTCGAGGAGGTATGTTTTCCCAACTCCCTGGAGGCCAGCCTGCGGGCAGCGGCCAGGCGGCTTCCGGCAAGGACCCGGGACAGGACCTCGACCTGCGTATGCTCCTGGAGTCGCAGGGTTTTCTCCCTGGCCTTGTTGCCGTTTTCAATCACGGAGACGATTTTTTGATCCTGGTTCTTCAGGTCAGGCAGGGGGAACGCTCCGCCGAGCACTCGCTTTTTCTTTAACGCGGCGTCTCCCGGTTTTTTTTTCAGCTTGGCGCTCGCGACCTCTCCCCTGGCCCAGGTCTCTACATCTCTCACTCGCCCGGCCAACTGCTCGAGCAGCTCTTTTTGCAGGATGGAGATTTTTTTTCGCAGGGTGATTTTCTTGCCGCGGAAGGTGAGCCTTTCGCTGGCCGGACTCTTCTCGAGGTGGAAGAACTCCTTCCCATCAATGTAGCGAACCTTGCCGTTTTCGAGCGTGAAACGGTATCCTTTTCCATGTTTCTGGAGGTCGATTCCCCTGAGGTGATCGCCGTTTCGCAGGCTGACCCAATCGGCGAGGGCGAGGACTGGAAAACACGCCGCGGCCAGGGCCAGGAGGGGCAATGCACGGCTGGGGTTACGTCGGTTCTGGGATCTCATAGGGACTGCTCTCATGTGCCGGGCCGCCAGCGAAAGCGGCCTCTTTCTAAGCTAACCCGTGCTCTGGAGAAAAGCAGCAGATTTCCCGCAGCCGGGCTTCTCAATGCCATTCAGACGTTCCCTGGAGGGTGATTATTCACCTTGAGCGGTCTTTAATAATGAGCTGGAGGGCGGGCTCTAATTCAGCCTGGCCATGAATTCGCGGAAAAACGGTCCCATGTCGCCCCAGCCCCGCGAGGTAACGAAATTCTTGGAGACGACAACCTCTTCGTCGACATAGGTGGCCTCGGCCATCTCGACCTCGGTGCGGATTCCCTCGTAGCAGGTGAGCTCGACGTTTTCGATGCTGCCCGCCGCGTAAAGGAGCATGGGGCCGTGGCAGATCGCTCCGATGAGCTTGTCCTGGAGGATAAAGTGGCGGACGATGCTGAGCACTTTCGGGTATCTGCGGAGCTCCTCCGGGGCTCGTCCTCCTGGGATGAGAATGGCGGCGTAGTCGTTCGGATCGACATCGTCGTAGCTGATATCCGCTTCGATCGTGTGGCCGAATTTTTCGGTGTAGCTGTCGAGGCCGGGCTCGAAGTCATGAACGACCAGCTGCAGGCGTTTCTTGACGGGCGCCGCGACGACCGGTTCGATGCCATCTTCTCTCAGTCTGTGGACGGCGTAGTAAACCTCGAGGTCTTCACCAAACTCGCCTGTAGCGATCAGAACCTTCATTTCATTACTCCAGGATGAACAGGGCCAGTACTTTGTACGGTAGATTCTTTCAGGCGGGATACGATACTGTGTCTGTCCACAGATTCTCAACCGTTTACAGGCCGAAGCGGCCGTTTTTC
>CBFHWB010000123.1:0-13282 GCA_965659285.1 Planctomycetota bacterium
CTTTTCAATGAACTCGATAGCCTTGTTGGTGAGGTCATCGATGATGAAGCCCTTGCCTCGAACCAGCTTGCCGTTGTGTTCGAGAACAGGGTCGTAGTAGTTTCCCCAATGTCCGGAGCAGAAGCCGTAGTATTCATCGAAGCCGCGGCCGTTGGGATGGTAGGGGTATTGCATCCCGTTGTGCCATTTCCCGAAGGCGCCGGTGGCGTAGCCGGCGGCCTGGAAAGTCTGCCCGATCATCATTTCATCAAGATCTACACGCTCTCCGCCAGCAGAGGTGCTGAAGACCCCGGTACGCGGGTGGTAGCGCCCGGTGAGGAACTCGGCGCGGGTCGGGGAACAGACAGGGCAGACGTAAAAATGGTCGAAGCGTGCTCCGGCGCTGGCGAGAGCGTCAATTTCAGGGGTGGCCAGGTTGCTGTTGCCGTTCAGTGACAGGTCGCCCCAGCCCTGGTCATCGGTCAGGATGACGATAACATTCGGGCGACGGGCCGCGTTAGCCGGCGGCTGGAATAAGAGGACAAGCGGTACAAAGAAAAGGAGCGAGAGAGCCAGGCTCCTTGTGGGTCTTTTCATGGGGGATCCGAGCTCCTTTTGTTAGCCGCCTGGCCTTTGCGGGCTGGATTTACAGGATACACGTTCATTGCCCGGGCGGAAGACTATTCAACCTCAGGCCTGGGGCGGTTTGCCCAGTTTCCCTGGAGGTCCTCTCCGCTGACCAGGACTCCCTTCTCGTGCCAATCGTTTTCAGCCCTGACATCGGGTGTGCAGTAGCGCAGGGTCAGGCCGCCGCGCCGCCTGCTCGAGGTGTTGGCCTCGGATCCATGCAGGAGCAGGTCGGAGTGGACAGAGGCCTCGCCAGCATCGAGCTCTACCGGGACCACCTCGCCGTAACTTTCCGCATCCTCCACGGTCTGGTTCAGTACGTTGTTTTCAGCTTCGCGGCTTTCACGCCATTGGAGATGACCCTCGTGGTGGGAGCCGGAGATGAAGCTCATGCAGGCGTTGCCGAGGTCGGCTTTGTCGATCGCCAGCCAGATAGTCGCGGTTTTTGAGGGAGTCATCGGCCAGTAGCTCGCGTCCTGGTGCCAGGCGACCGCCTTGCCATCTCCGGGCATCTTGCAGAAAAAATGAGACCCCCAGCCGATGACATCGGGGCCAAGGAGATCCCTGGCGATCGCCACGATGGGTGGGTGGGTCAGGATGTCCCAGACGGCGGGGTAGAGCAGGTGAGCGGTGCTGATGGAGTAGCTGTCGTCGCCGGCCGCGAGGGTCTTTTCGAGCAAGCCGTCGAAGAAGCCACGGATGTCCGTAATTTCCGCGTCATCATAGATTCTCAGGTTTTTGAGATACCCGTCACGATTGAACTCTTCGACCTGCTTCCCGGAGAGGGCTTCGGGAGACTGTGTGCTCGCCGGGTGGAACCGAAGCTCCCGAGCCATGTCAGCGATGTCGTCGGGCCGGGGGACCGCGCGAAATTCCTTTTTCATCGGCCGCCTATTTCCCGGGCTTTTCGATACGGTAGAGGTGGGTGCCGCTTCGGATAAACAGCGCCCGGCCGGCTACCGCGGGTGAGGCCATCAGGGTCCCATCGAGCTTGTTGGTCGCGATCACCTTGTATTCTTTTCCGGCGGCCAGCACATGGCAGACTCCCTCGCGGCTGCAGGTGTAGATGCGGCCGCGGATTTCAAGAGGTGAAGCCCTGTAGTTTCCGCCCAGGCGCTTTTTCCAGTGGACCTTTCCAGTCATGGCATCGAGGCAGCTGGTGATTCCCTTGTCATCGACGGCGTAGATCTCCTTGCCAACAAGCAGGGGAGAGGGGACGTGCCCTATGCCGCTGGAATTCTTCCAGACAATCTGTTGATCCGTCAGCTGTCCTTTGCCGGGGCGTACAGCGAAGATCGCGAAATGGTCCTGTCTCACCGAGCCGATGACGTAGAACAGTCCATTGCCGTAGGAGGGGCGGCCAACCTGTGAGAAGCCGGTGTAGGGCATCCACCAGAGCTCTTTTCCTGTCCTGAGGTCATAGGCTCCGACGTGGTCAGCGCCTGAGCTGACCAGCTGGGGGACACCATCGATGGTCTGGGATAGCGGGGTCGAATAGGCCATCTTGCCGATCGCTGTAGTGACTCTCTCGAGGTGCTGGCGGGCCTGCTTCCACCGAACCTTGCCGGTTCGCTTGTCGAGGGCGGCTATGTATTGAACGTCGATGCCATCGCAGGTAAGGATCAGCAGGTCCTCGTGCAGGATCGGTGAGCTGCCCGCTCCCTGGATGACATTGAAGTCAAGCTCGGTGTTCTTCCAGACAACCTTGCCAGCCCTGTCGAGGCAGACCGTTCCACGAGGCCCGAAGGTCACATAGGCGTGCTTGTCGTCAAGGACAGGCGTCGGCGATGCGTAGCCATTCTGGACATGCCGTGGCCCGGCATCTCCTGTGGTCAGGACCTCGACGTTGTAGAGCAGCTTGCCGCTGGTTCGGTCCACGCAGATAGCGTGAAGCGACAGCCCCTTTTTCTCAGCGCTGGTCATCCAGACCTGGTTTCCTGAGATGACAGGGGAGGACCATCCCTCTCCGGGGATCCTTGTCTTCCAGACGATGTTTTTCGTCTCGCTCCAGGTGGTGGGCACATCTTTCGCGCTGGAGTGTCCCTGTCCATCCGGACCGCGAAACTGGGGCCAGTCGGCCTTTAGTGAGGGCAGGCAGCAAACAATCAAGGTGAAGGCGAGTAGGGTATTACGCATGGTGGTCCTCTTTGAAGGAGAGGTGAAAGGTTCATATCCAATTCACAAACAATCAGGTTCCATCTCGAAACCACTAAAGTCAAGGGCGCAGGAGCCCTGGTGTGGCAGGGCATCCAACGCCCGGCTTGCCTGCGGCGGCTTACTCGAATAGGCTGTTGTTGTCAGTGGAGCCCAAGGCCTAAATCATAAACCAGGCGGAGCCCGTACCCGGCATGGTCTATTTCATTCCAGCTCGACCCTGGCGATGGTTGTTTGCCGTGGTCGCCTTCGTCTCCCTGCTCCTCCCTGGGTTGTCCCGTGGCGAATCGCCTGTTCCCGCGAAGCGGCCCAACGTACTTTTTGTCGTTGTAGATGACCTTGCCTCCACTCTCGGCTGCTACGGGGATGTGGTGGCTCGGACTCCGAACATTGACCGGCTGGCGGCTGGCGGGGTCAGGTTTGATCGTGCCTATAACCAGCTCCCCCTTTGTAATCCCACCCGCGCGTCGGTGATGACGGGCCTTCGCCCGGATCGTATCAAGGTCTACGATCTCGACCGGCATTTCCGTGATGAGGTTCCCGATGCGGTTACCCTTCCGCAGGCCTTTCAGAAAAGAGATTATCTCTCAGCGAGAGTCGGGAAGATCTATCATTACAACGTCCCGGCATCGATTGGGACCAATGGATTCGATGACCCGCCATCCTGGAACCTGAGGTTGAACCCCAAGGGCCGCGATAAATCGGACGAGGCGCTGGTATTTAACGCCGAGCCCCATCGCAAAATCAGCGCCTCCCTGAGCTGGCTGGCCGCGGATGGGGCGGATGAGGAGCAGACCGATGGGATGATCACGACCCGGGCGATCGAGCTGCTGGAAAAGAACAGGAAGCGGCCATTTTTCCTGGCGGTCGGTTTCTTCCGTCCCCACACGCCCTTTGTCGCTCCAAAGAAGTATTTCGATATGTACCCGCTGGACGAGCTGCGGCTGCCATACGCTCCGGCGAATGACAGGGACGACATCCCGGTGGCGGCCTTCGCCCATAACTGCCCGGTCCCTCACTATAATCTCGAGCGGCCTGTCCTGTTGAAGGCCCTCCAGGCCTATTATGCCTGTGTTTCCTTTATCGATGCGCAGGTCGGACGTTTGCTGGCCGCGCTTGATCGGCTCGAGCTGGCTGAAAATACGATTGTCGTTTTCTGGAGCGACCATGGCTATCACCTGGGTGAGCACAACGGTATCTGGCAGAAGCGAACCCTGTTTGAGCAGGCGGCTCGGGCGCCCCTGATCATCCGGGCTCCGGGAGCCAGGGGAAATGGACGATCCTGCTCCCGGATTGTCGAGTTCGTAGACATCTATCCTACGGTCGCGGCTCTCGCGGGGGTGCCGGTTCCCGAAGGGTTGGATGGGCGAAGCCTGGGACCTCTTCTCGATGATCCCGGCGCTTCCTGGGATGGGTTCGCCGTGACGCAGGTTCTCCGCCCCGCCGACAAGAGGCTCGCGAGCGCTGTGATGGGTTGCAGTATACGAACCGAGCGCTGGAGGTATACCGAGTGGGCGGAAGGCCGGGAGGGTGTCGAGCTCTACGATCACAGAAATGATCCCCTTGAGTTCAACAACCTGGCGGTGAAGCCTGATAAGGCTGCGAAGGCCATCATCAATTCACTGCGGCCGCTTCTACGGGCGAGAGCTTCCGGTGTTTTACCGAAGACTCCATTCAATCCAAAACGTCTCTGATCGCAGACTCGATTTCTGCAGATGGTGTCTCTAAGAAGTCAAATTGCAAAGGTAGCCTTCGGGCAGGGAGGGAGTCATGGTTTTAGACTTGTTTGGCTTGCCGGAGAAGAAAGAAAAGTGTGAGCGATGCCGAAAAAATCCTGTCTCCGGGGTTATTCGACTCCTGGGCGGGCCAAAACTCTGCGAAGACTGCGAGGAGGAATATGACAAAGAGCGGAGGGAGAAGGGCGAGGGCTCCGGCTTTTTCGATCTTTAGTTCAAAGTGGAAAATGAGCCAAAATTGAGCTCCCGGACTCTGTTAAACTGTTTCTATGAAGTTCAGCTTGTTTACCATGGGCGGGTGGTTTCGCGGATGCGCTTTATTCGTTCTGGCGCTGTTGCCGCTGCGCGTGACGACCGCTGGAGATGAGATCAGCTTCGGCCGGGACATCCGGCCCATTCTCTCCGACACCTGCCTCAAATGTCACGGCCCCGATGCCAAGGCGCGCAAGGGAAAGCTCCACCTGGGTGATCGGTCGGCGGCATTGAAGAGTGGGGTTCTCTCCGATGGAGAGATGCTCAAGCGCCTGATCAGCGCTGATCCTGAAGAGCGCATGCCTCCATCTGAGGCGCCCAGGAAGCTGAGAGATAAAGACAGGGATCTCCTTGTCAGGTGGCTCAAGGCGGGAGGAAGCTGGCCGGAGAATGACAGGCACTGGGCCTTCGTGCCGCCGGTGATGCCGGGGCTGCCTGAGGTGAGTGATTCCGGCTGGGCCCGTAATGGCGTTGATCATTTTGTTCTGTCGAGGCTCGAGCGTGAAGGCTTGCGGCCTTTGCCCGAGGCCGACAAGGCGACCCTTTTGAGACGGGTAACCTATGACCTTACCGGGCTTCCGCCAACCCTGCGGGAGCTTGACGCCTTTCTCGCCGATGATGATGGAAGAGCCTATGAGAGCGTGGTTGATCGGTTGTTGGCTTCACCACGCTATGGAGAACACATGGGCCTTGATTGGCTCGATGCGTCGCGTTACGCCGACACCGACGGATACCAGAATGATCGTCTGCGGTATATGTGGGTCTGGCGCGACTGGTTGATCCGGTCCCTCAATTCAGATATGCCGTTTGACCGGTTTGTGATCGAGCAGATGGCGGGAGACCTTCTCCCGGACCGGAATTTCTAGACCCAGGTAGCTACGGGCTTTAACCGCAACCATCGCATCAACTCCGAGGGTGGCTCCATTCCGGACGAATGGATTGTTGAGTACGTGGCCGACCGGGTTGAGACCATGGGGACGATGTTTCTCGGTCTGACGCTGACCTGCGCGCGTTGCCATGATCATAAATACGACCCCATCGGGCAGAAGGATTTCTACAAACTCTTCGCCTTTTTCAACAACATCGCCGAGGCCGGGCTGGGGCCCAATAACGGCAACAGTCCTCCCTTTATCAAGGTTCCCAAGAGCTGGCCTGAGCTCTCTGAAAAAGAAGCAGCCTTCGTGGAGCCCGTGCCGGTGAAGATCACTATCCAGCAGACTTCCGTTCCCCGTCCTCAACCCGGAGCTCCGGACACCGTGATGGTCCTGCACGAGCGTTCGAAACCGCGTGAAACCTTTCGCCTCGATCGGGGCCGCTACGACCAGCCGGACAAATCAGAGAGGCTTCAGCCGGCCACCCCGGAGGTCCTGGGAGGCTGGAGGAAGGATTGGCCAAAGACCAGGCTCGGGCTCGCGAGGTGGCTGGTGGACCCGGGGCATCCTTTGACCGGCAGGGTGACGGTTAACAGGATCTGGCAGCATTATTTCGGCGTCGGCCTGGTCAAGACCAGCGACAACTTCGGTGTCAGGGGGGATCTTCCCAGCCATCCCGGGCTTCTCGACTGGCTGGCCAGGAGTTTCGTTGAGGGCGGGTGGAAGCTCAAGGCGCTACATAAGCTCATTGTCACCAGCTCCGTGTATCGGCAATCCTCGGCGGCGTCCGCGGAACTTCACCAGCGGGATCCTGAAAATCGTCTTCTGGCGCGAGGGCCCCGTCGACGCCTCTCGGGTAACGCGATTCGTGATACGGCTCTCTACGCAAGCGGGCTCCTGGTGGAGAAAATTGGCGGACCATCGGTCAAGCCCTATATGCCGCCCGGGATCTGGGCCAGTGTGTCGAACGCTAAATACAAGCGGGGCAAGGGGTCGGCTCTCTATCGCCGCAGCCTCTACACCTATTGGCGCCGGACCCTGCCGCCGCCAACGCTGATGACCTTTAACGCCGCAGCCCGTGAGGTGTGCATCGTGAAGATGGACCAGACGACAACTCCATTGCAGGCTCTGGCGAGCATGAATAACATTGCCTTTGTAGAGGCCGCCCGTTTTCTGGCCGAGAGGGTGCTTCGCCCAAAGGGTCTCGATGACCGGGGTCGGCTCACCCGGGCTTTCCGCCTGGTGCTGAGCCGTCCACCAACCCGGGGTGAGTTGAAGATCCTCGCGGCTGATCTCGAGTATTATCTGGATGACTTCAGGAAGAGACCTGCGGCGGCTCGGAAGCTGCTCGGGGTGGGGGAGAAGCCCTTTAATAAGAAACTCGATCCTGCGAAGCTTGCATCTTACGCGCTGATTGCCAATACGATCCTGAACCTTGATGAGGCCATCACCCAGAACTGACATGGATATCGCGAACGAACTCTACCTGCAGCAGACCCGCCGGTCTTTCCTGGCGCAGGGCGCCCTGGGCATCGGGGGCATCGCCCTCAACTCCCTGCTGCTCGGTGAGGAGGCCGAACGCACCACTATTGGTGGGCTTGGGGATCTCCCTCATTTCAAGCCCCGGGCCAAGCGGGTGATCTATCTCTTCCAGTCAGGCGGCCCGGCCCAGATGGATCTCTTCGACTACAAGCCGAAGCTGGCCGGGAAATTCGGCAAGGAGGTCCCCAAGTCGGTATACCCGGATGCCAGGAAGACCACGATGACCTCGGGCCAGAAGTCCTTTCCAGTCGCTCCGAGTATTCTGAAGTTTGCGAGACATGGCCAGTCCGGGGCATGGCTCAGCGATGCTTTGAAGCACATGCCGAAGGTGATTGATGATGTCTGTCTCATCAAGTCCATGTATACCGAGGCGATCAATCACGACCCGGCGGCCACGCTCTTTCAGACCGGCTCGGTGATTCCCGGCCGTCCCAGCATGGGGGCGTGGATGTCTTACGGCCTTGGCAGTGAGAACGCCAACCTGCCCTCCTTTGTCGCATTGACCTCCAATGGCAGGGCGAAGACGGGCCAGCCCCTTTACGATCGTCTATGGGGGGCCGGCTTTCTTCCCGGGCGTTTCCAGGGAGTTAAGTTTCGCGGCCAGGGGAATCCCATACTCGATCTTTACAATCCCGCCGGCGTTTCTCGGGCCCAGCGCAGGCGCATGCTCAACGCCCTGGGTCAGCTCAACAGGGAGCAGGAGGAGAGGTTCAATGATCCGGTGATCTCCACTCGAATCGCCCAATATGAGCTGGCCTTCCGCATGCAGATGAGTGTGCCGGAGTTGATTGACGTCAAGAGCGAGCCAAAGAAGATTCTTGATCTCTATGGCCCGGATGCGACGAAGGTGGGGAGGTACGCTTATAACTGCCTGCTGGCACGTCGCCTGGCGGAGCGGGGCGTTCGGTTTATTCAGCTCTACCATCGAGGCTGGGACGCGCATGGAAATGCCCCGAAGCAGGTGAAGACCCAATGCCAGGACACCGACCAGGCCACCACGGCCTTGCTGCTGGACCTGAAGCAGCGGGGGATGCTCGAGGACACTCTTGTTGTCTGGGGTGGAGAATTTGGCCGAACGATCTATTGCCAGGGGAAGCTCACCAAGCAGAACTATGGACGGGACCACCATCCGAATTGTTTTACCTACTGGCTGGCCGGTGGAGGGGTTCGCGGCGGGATGAGCTACGGAGAAACCGATGACTACAGCGTCAACGTGGCGGATAAGCCGGTTCACGTTCACGATCTGCAGGCGACCATTCTTCACCAGATGGGAATCAACCACGAGCTGTTGACCTATCGGCACCAGGGCCGCGATTATCGCCTGACTGATGTTCACGGAGAGGTCGTGAAGGACATCCTGACGTGAGGCGGACGGTACGCCTCCCCCTTTTTTTTGCCCCGATTTTTGGCGTCGCCAACTTTTATACGCACTATTTCAACAGGGGCGATTCCCTCGCGGATGCCCTGCTGGAGGGGGGCTCACTGCTTGTGGTGTGCGGGATCTTGTGGCTATGGCCGGCGCTGCTTGACAGGTTGGCCAACTCGCTGAAGCTTCAGGGGTTTCGCGGCCTGACCTTCAGGCTGGTCTGCGGGTGTGCTCCTCCTCTCCTGTTCTCCATATACCTGTTGATCGCCAGCCAGGAGCCTCTTGAGAGGAGCTTCCGGGAAGTGCTGGGGCACTCTACGGCCCAGGTTCTCTTTGGATGGCTGGTGATGCCCGTCTGCTCCGCCAGCCTGGCGGTGGCGCACTACCTGGTGTTTTCCGCTGGAGCCGTTTTTCGCCGCAGGTGATGCCGTCAGGCCTCCACGGCCAGGGGCATCTCTCCGATTGCCGCGCGGCCTGATTTACGGAAGGGCCGGGGCAGTGGCTGGGCTGCGCCATTGGTGTCGATGGTTCGACAGCGCAGGGTGTAGTTGCCGGCCGGTAAGCCGGGAAGGAGGGTGGCCCAATGGGCCTTCGAGAGGCGGATCGGCCAGGTGCGGGGCTCGCCGGTCTTCGGGTCGAAGCCGTAGGTCGGCGTGGGGATCTTGTTGCCGGGGAGGTCTCCGCCCCAACTCTTCGGCGGCGGGAGGATCCGGGCATTCCGCCAGGGGGCTTTGAGGAAATATTCATCATCCGGAGGGAGCTTTTCAGCGTTGTTGTGGATCCAGACCTGGACCCCCTTCAGGCCTGAGATGCCAACCTGGGCGTACCCTGTCACGGGGATAGGCTGGCCGGGCTTAACCGATGCGGGAAGGGGGAATGGGTCGCAGAAGGTTTTCAGGGGGCTGTCGACATCGTTGTTTCGCTCTCCGTAGGTGTCGTTGGCTTTCCATTCGTTGGTCAGGTAGAGATGGGAGAGCCACTTGATGTTCTTGAATCCATAGGCCTCGGGCACCACCACCCTGACCGGGGCTCCACGCTTGGGCTCGAGCCAATGGCCGTTGAGCTTGTAGCAGAGGATGACAGGTGGAAGGTCGTAGAGATCTTCAAGGACTCGGCCTACCGGAAGGGAACTGCGAAACATCTGTTCCGGGTCATCGTTGTGGTAGCCATGATAGAAGACCCGTCGCAGGTTGCGGCCGGGTTGGGTGAGCCAGATCACCTCGCGCAGCGGCACCCCTTCCCAGATTCCGTTGCCGAGGGGGCAGCCGATGTTGAGGCAGGTCATCACCTTAGGGAAACGAACCGCCCGGGTTTTCGCAAGCTCCATCAGGTGCTTGAAGGTGAAGGCTGTATTGTCCTTCTTTGTGAGCTGGCGTCCGAGGCTGGCCTTGTTTTCCGGGTCCGAGAGAGCCTCGAGGCTCCATGTGTCGCGCGTCAGTCCGACTTCCTTGCGTTTGGCCTCGTCAAGGGAGTGCGGTCTTGGGTTGCCCCGGGAGACGTCCCGGAATCCGTTCTGGAGAGTGAGCCAGCTCTCGATTTTCCTGATTTTCCTGTCGAGGGCGGAGTCCTGCCCGTCATCAGAAGAGAAGAGCGGCAGGGCGGTGAGGCTCGAGGCTCCCACCGCGCCCAGGCGAAGGAAGAATCGTCGGGTCAGGTCTTTGTGTTCCCTGATGAAGCTTGCGAGCTCGGTGTCCATGCGCAGGCACCTTGTGGTTTGTTTTGGTTCCTTACTCAGGCTCCCCTGTTATACACGCCCGGGGAGGGTTGAAGAAAGGCTGTTGCCGGAGGATGGGCGAATTGGCGCCCGGGACGTATCCGGCGAGCTTGTATGGTCGGGTCGCATGGAATAGGCTAAGGGCATGACGAGCCTGATCAAGAAAGGACTGATGATGAGAAGAGGGTACCTGGTTCTGGCCCTGGCCTTCGCGGCCCGGCTTCTGATTTCTCAGCCGTTGCAGGCTGAGGGGGAACTCAAGACCGAGTATGTCGTCCTGGTTACCATTGATGGCCTGCGGAACGAGGAGTTCTTCGGTGGGGCGGATCCAAAGCTGCTGAACAATTCGAAGCGCTCCGGGGCTGAGAACTCAGCCAGGCTTAAAAAACAATACTGGCGGGAGACGCCGAAGCTGCGGCGAGAGGCTCTGTTGCCGTTTTTCTGGGGAACCCTGGCGAAGGAGGGCGTGGTGCTCGGCAACCGGGCGCTGGGGAGTGATGTCGAGGTCTCGAACCCGCATCATTTTTCCTATCCCGGCTACGCCGAGATCATGACTGGCCAACCGCAGGCCTCCATCAAGAGCAACAAGGCCGTTCCCAGTCCGCGTGAGACGGTCCTTGAGTACGTGGGCAGGAAGTTCAAGCTGCCAAGGGAAAAGGTCGCGGCCATCTGCTCCTGGTCGGTCTTTAATTCCATCACCGCGAAGGTGAAAGGTTCGATTTTCTGCAACGCGGGCTTCGAGGCTGTTCCTTCGAAGTACCTCACACCTGGGATGGTTGCGGCCAACGAGGCGCAGTTCAAGCTGACCACTCCCTGGGACACCGTTCGTCATGATTGGGTCACGCTGACGATCGCTAATGAGTATCTCAAGAGCCAGCAGCCGAAGTTTTTTTACGTGGCCCTGGCGGAGACCGATGATTGGGGACATGAGCGTCGCTACGACAGGGTTCTCCAGGCGGCGAATTATTTTGATGAGTCGCTGCGGACTCTCTGGGCGACCCTGCAGGCGAGCCCTCGTTACCGGGGCAAGACGAGCCTGGTGATCCTGACGGATCATGGGAGGGGCCACACGGTCGATGACTGGGTGTCGCATTCCTCCAGGATACCCGGCTCCGCTGAGATCTGGATCGCGGTGGTCGGGCCCGACACTCCCAACAGGGGCGAGGAGGGCTCAAAGGGAACCTTCTCGCAGAGCCAGGTGGCGGCGACGATCCTGCGTCTTTATGGCCTCGACTACCGTGATTTCAATTCGGATTGCGCCAGGCCCATCGGCGCGGCCTTCAGGTAATTACTGGGGGCCGGGGGGTTGCCAGAGCTCGACGCGATTGCCTTCGGGGTCCATTACCCAGCCGAAATATCCAAACTCGCTCTTCTCGGTATTCGAGTCCACCTCGCAGCCGTTGGCGCGCAGTTGGGAGAGCATCGCATCTAGGTCTCGGACACGGAAATTTACCATGAAGCTTCGTTCGCTCGGATTGAAGTAGCTCGTGTCGTCGGGGAAGGGGCTCCACACCGTATGGGCATCGTTTCCGGGGTCGTTGGGCTTCCAGGGAAAGACAGCGCCTCCCCATTCCTTCTCGATGGGCACTCCAAGGTTGTCGTGGTACCACGTCCCAAGAGCGGCAGGGTCGGTCGCCTTGAAGAAAACACCGCCGATACCCATTACACGTTCCATTGTATTTGCCTCCGAATCCCTGGATTAAATTAATCGAGTTCCTTCAGCCGGATGCGGCGGTATTCCATCTGGCCGCGGTCACCCTCGAGACCGATGGGTCCGGTGGCGGGAACTTTCATGGCGCCGTTGAGAACTTCGCCGTTACAGGTGCAGTGGGCTGTAGCGCCTTTTACGGTGACGACCATCTCGTTCCATTCCTGGGGCTTGTAGTTCTTCAGATCCTTCCAGGGGCCGGCCAGCAGGTAGTCGCGGCATTGCAGTTGCGGGCTGCGGATGAACACTCCGCTGTCAGCGTTGGGGGTGGCTCGGAACTCAAGCTTGAGGATGAAGTCTTTCGGGAACTCCTTTGTGGTCCACAACTGCTGGAAACGCCGGCCCTCGGGTGGGGTGGTTACGACGAGGCGGCCATTGATGGCGACGTAGCGCTGGTCGCCGCTGGTTTTTTTCCCGTCGAAATTCTCCAGGCGTTTTAGAGATTTTCTTTTTCGAAGACCCCATCCGGTCAGGTCGCGGCCGTTGAAGAGGCTGTTAAAGCCCGGCTCGAGCTTGAAAGTATCAGGCTCTGTCTCGAGGTAGCCATGGGTGGCGAGCAGCGGACGCAGGGCTGCGGCCCACCTGGAATAGCCAAGCTTGTTGGGGTGGAGGAGGTCGGGAAACTCTCCTTTTTTAGCGTCACCCTGCGGGTTGGCAAAGAGGAGCCAGGTGTCGAGCACGGTGATCTGAGGGTCGCCCTTGACCGCGGCAAAATAGAGCTGGTTGATCTTCCTGATCTGGTCGGCTGGCCGCCGCTTGCTGGCGGAGCTTGGAAAGGTGTTGCACAGGATAATCGGCATTTTTGGATTGTGCTTTTTCAGCGCTGCGATGATGAGCTTGAGGTTGCCGGCTATCACTTCAGGCGATGCCTTTTCTTCGAGGTCGTTGGTGCCGATGAGGAGCACGACGCCGCTGGGCTTGAGGGCGAGGACATCTCCCTGGAGGCGGATCAGTACGCCGCGGGTGGTGTCGCCGCTGATGCCGCGATTGGCTACCTTGACTCCCGGGAAACTGCCGCCCATGGTGTCGCCCCACCCCTGGGTGATGGAGTCACCCAGGAATACCAGCGCTCCCTGGTCCTGTTGGATTCGTTTTGCCCAGGCCGTACGTTTTCGGAGCCAGAGTTTCTTGAACCAGTCATAGCGGCGAATCGGGCCGGCGCCGGGAAGGCCATCGTCTGTCGTGGGAATTGAGACATCTGCGGGGAAGGCCTGGATGTCTGAGACGAGGAGTGAGATGCAGACCGATGAAAGAAGGAGGAACTGATGGTGTTTTTTCATATTGAATCCGGTGCGGGGTTGGTTGTGTGACGCTGAAGGTATCAGGTTCCTC
>CBFHWB010000124.1:0-13218 GCA_965659285.1 Planctomycetota bacterium
CCTGGTTGAGCTCAGGCCAGGCGAGAACCAGTTGCTGCACACGCCGCTGAGGATGGCCTGGCGCTCCCCCGCTGACCTGCTTTCGCCTGAAAAGATCTTCCTGGAGCCGGAAGGCGAACGCCCGGAAAGCTGCAAAAACAGCTTTTTCACCCAGGCCAGCGAGATCATTGAATGCAGAGACGTCAGCACGGGAATACCCTCCTGGACCATCAACCTGTCCATGATCCCCGGGTACATCATCGATCCCATCCAATACAGGAATTTCCGCTTCGCCAGGAGCGGCGACAAGGAGCTTCGGGGCTCCTTCGCCGGCAAGCTGCTGATCCTTCATGACCATCGTAATCTCTTCGCCGTGGACCACCAGCAAGGCAAGGTCCGCTGGTCCCTTCCACTCGGAGGGAGCACGAAGAAGCTGCCTCGCTCTGAGCAGCCTGTCTTCAGACAGCTCAGCGAGCGAGTCAGGGGGTGCCTGGTCACAGCCGACAGGATCTACTTAAGCAGCAGCCACCGGCAGCTCTATTGCTTCGACCATAACGGAGGTGAGCTCTGGAGGAAGGAACTGAAATTCGATCCAGCCCAGGCCAGGCCCGCGCTTGCCGGCGATGAGGTCTTCGTGCTCAACCAGCGCGACCTCGGCTACACCGCCCTTGCGGCAAAAGACGGTACCCGGCGAAAGAGCTTCAATCTACCCCTGGCCTACGACAGCGCCAGGAAGGTGGGTGATCCCGTCCAACTGGGCAAGGGACTCTGCCTCCTCCCTCTCACCAGTGCCGTGCTCCTGCTGGACCTGGCCCACAGGACGATTCTATGGGGCTTTGAGCCCTCAGAAGGAACCATCGAGCAGATCGCCCACTCCGCAGAAGCGCCGGACGAGGTGATCGCCGTGCTGGCCAGGGAAGGGGGAACGCCCGCGCTGGCCGGAATCTCCATCGAAAACGGAAAGCGCGAATGGATCTATGAAAAATTCGGCAAGGAGCCCTCTTACTTTTCCATCTTCCGCGATGGACACCAGCTCTTCGTCATTCACGGCAGCGACAGGCTGAAGCTCCTGGCGCTGGAGGTTCGCCGCATCCCGGGAACTCGGGGCATGAGCATTTCCTCTCTCTGGCCCCAGAAGGAGATTCACCTCGGAACCTACCTTGGCCGAATGCGAAACCGGCACCTTCACATCCTGGAGAACGCGATCATATTTCCCGACCCCGGCCAGACGATCTCCATCTACGACAGGGTGAAGGGAACGCTCCTGCGAGCTGTCGAACCCAATCCGCTCAGCAGCTTCCTGGCTGAGAAGAGATCCTATCGCAGCGCCGTGGCATCCGGCCACCTCCTGCTCCTGACCGACGGAGGGGGCTGCGGGATGACCGGAGCTGCCTTCCCGAACCAGCCCAACGCCGCCAGGAAGCGAATGGAATTGCTCAACGTATATCTCAAAGATCGCACGGAACCGAAAGCTGTTATCGACCTCGCCCTGGCGTACTTCCAGGCAGGCGACTATCCTTCGGCAATAACCCTGCTCGACCGGACGCTGAAATCCGAGGTCTTCCTCAGTTCGAACAACACGAAGGGCCGTGGAGACATCGCCTACCTTCTCGAGGGAATCAAGCAGGAGGCGATGAAGCATACCAATCCGAGGGAGATCACCGCCCGCCGGCTCCAATTGCCTCCTGTCATCGATGGCCGGCTGGAGGATTCCTGGAGCTACGCTCACAGGGTTCTGCTGACCGCTCCCCGCAACCTCAACCTGATCCCGGCCCCCGGACTCAGCCGCCAGTGGGATGGGGAAGAAGATCTGTCGGCCATCCTCTACACGGGCTGGGATGAATCGTACTTCTATTTCGCCCTCGATGTCGAAGATGACATCCTCAGAGCCTACGATCGAGACGCGGAGAACTGGAAAGGCGATTGTCTCCTGATCGGCCTCGACCCTGACGGAGATGGAGGCTACCGCCAGGGCAGCGATGACCAGTTGATGACGCTCGGCCTGACTATCCCCAAGCGCCGCAAGGAGGCCAAGGAACAGGAGCGCGCGGAAGACGGGCAGGAAGGAGGGCTCGACGACGCGAACGAAGACGATGATGACGACGACGAGCCCCAGGGACTCTTTTCCGTCAAGAAGAAGCCCGATTCAAGCGGCGCCGTCTATGAGGTAGCGCTTCCATGGACCTCCTTCCCTCTGTTCAAGAACGGCTCCCCCCCGCCCGCCGGGTTCAATTTCGGACTCAGCCTCCTCCTGACAGACGACGACACCGGACGCGGAGCGACAAAGACCCTGAGCATCAATCCATGCCACCTGATTCCACGCAAACAGCGCAATGTCTGGATCTGGCGGTTCATGATCCCGGAGTTCTTTCCCCGTGTCAGATTGCGCTGAGCAGCGTTTCGGGCCGGTCTGTAACCAGGCTTGAAACGGAGGCAAAAAAGAAACCCCCGCGATTGAATCGCGAGGGCTCTGAAAACTGGCGAGGATGACGAGACTCGAACTCGCAACCTCCGGATCGACAGTCCGGTGCTCTAACCAAATTGAGCTACATCCCCATAAGTTTAGAGGTCGGTTTAATTAACTTGTTGGAGCCTGCTTGTCAAACCGTATTTTATCGTCTCAAGCAGGCGGCATTTTACTATAGGATCCATCGGGATTGACCTGATAAACCCCAACAATCAGAAACGCTCAGCCAGGCGATATCTCTGGCTGTCCCAATCGAAGTCCTTATTCAGATATTTCTTGAGTGTTCCGGCTACCCGCTGATTCAATTCCTCCATCTCAAGGTCGGTATCATAGCCGGCGATCACCACCCTGCTGGCGATCTCAGAGGCCTTGAGGGGAGTCGAAGATTTCCCCAGGACATCGGTGATATAGTCTTTAAGCCTGGTCTTCTTCTTAGGAAGAATCTCCCGCACTCCGTTCTCCTGAAGAGCTTCATCGCTGAGACGATATTTCTTTCTCTCCTTGACGAAAATATCGTAACGCTGCAGCGCCTGGAAAACGGTGTTGTAGAAAGACCTCGGATTAGTCGAGCTGGACATGTAGCCGACTCCCGGCAACTCTCGCTGAATATCGGAAGCGGAGAGCGGCCCCCGGGCCTGCAGGAGAACCTGGGCGATATAATCCTTCAGATTGTTCTTTCGCTTACCGGCCAGGAAGCTATGGGCCACTCCTTCCTCGGCAACTCCCCGCGCAGAGATGGTGGAGCTTAAAGATTCTTCCGCCTGGGAAGTTGCCTGCCCGGGCTTCGCGCCCCCGGCAGGATCAGATCGTTCGATAAGCTCAATCTGGTCATCTATCCGCCGAATCTCCAGGCGCAGACGGTCGCGCTCCTTCATGAGCTCGGCAATCGTGACGTTTCCCTTCTTCCGCTGGAGGAGCTCTTCCAGTTCCCTGACTGTCAGTTCATCGATCTTCTTTTCGTTAACTCTTGATAACATTGTTCTCTTTACTTCTTCCACTAATCCTGACGAGATTCCACCCGGACGAGAAGCCCTCGTCCGTCCTCATTACCACCGCGTAAGGCCAAAACCTGCCAAACTCTTCCAGGTCAACGCCCTTTCGCAAACACTACTCCACACAACCTCTCGGCAATCACTCTTCATTCATTTTCCGCTAAAGCAGGCAAGACAGCCGCCGAGAAGCCAACCCGCTTACTCAGCTATCAACTGTTCCGGGACCCACCTGTTCGTTTTCCCGGCAGGTACTGCCAGGAAAGCAAACCACAGCTATCTCCCTGAGAGGGAAACCCTTCCAGTTCCCCAACAGTCCGCGAATGCGGAAACTGCGTGCTTTTCCCGATCTGCTTGCGAAGCAGTATATTCAGGACCCTTTTTTTTCTCAAAACATTTATGCAACATAACCTTACCAGAACACTGATGAACGATAACTCCCCGGCAAAGTGGCTAAACAACGCTCCCGTGGCCGACTCGAAAGGCCAGCCAAACCGGAGAAACCCCTGAAAACCCGGCCGCTCGCCCCTCCCGATCGCCTCGACCTAAATAAAATACGACAAGATGCTTGCAGGAATTACGGGTCCGGAGTTTTCTTCTCGGAGCGGATCGTCACAGCCTGCACGATTGAGAACCATGTCAGTACCTGATTTCATCGACAAAACCAGCGCCGGCTTCAACCTCATCGAGGTGCCGGAGACCGTCAGGGCGAATGCCATCGAAAACCTCGAAAGCTGGCTCCTGGATGGCAGGTTCGAGGATTCCCTCCCCCAACTGAATCACCTGCTGCAGACGGGATCATACGACCAGCTCTTTGACGCGTTCTTCCAACAGCTCCCCTTCGGCACCAGCGGCCGGCGGGGTCCCATCGGCTTCGGATCAAACAGGTTCAACCCGTTCACCCTCGGCACCTCGATCCAGGGCCACTGCGACTTCCTCAAGCTCCGCCAGGACGCCGCCCGGCCCTCCGTGGTCATCGCCTACGACGTAAGAGTCTTCAACGATCTGCGGAAGGTCTACAATCCGGGCATCGACAATCCCTTGCTCGGGATGCATTCGAAAGATTTCGCCAGGATCGCAGCCCGCATCTACGCGGCCAACGGAATCAAGGCCTGGTTCCCTCCAGGCGGAGAAGACGGGTACGTAACGACACCGGAACTCTCCTTCGCCATCAGGTCACTGGAAGCCCTGGGAGGCCTCAACATCAGCGCCTCCCACAACCATCCGGATGACAACGGGACCAAGATCTACAACGCGGCCGGAGCCCAGGAGGTTCCCCCCCTGGACCAGGAGTTGGCGGAGATCGTCAAGAGCACGACCGAGAGCTCCAGCATCCCCTGGGAGGCCGCGGTCCGGGATGGACTGGTAGAGACCATCCCCCCGGAAATCCACGAACGCTACATCCAGGCAAACCTCCAGGCTTCCATTGACCCGTCTTCGCGCTCCGCCAGGGTGGCCTTCACCCCCCTGCACGGGACCGGGGGCAGTTCGGTAGAGCCGGTGCTGGCCCAGGCCGGCTTCAAGGTCAACTGCCTCTCTGAACAGGCCGCTCCGGATGGCGCCTTCCCCACGGTTCCGTTCCGCACGGCGAACCCCGAGGTACCTGAATCGATGGAGCTCGTTACCGGCTTCGCCAGGAAAGGCGGGCTTGACCTCGCGCTGGCAACCGACCCGGATGCGGACCGACTTGGAGTCACGGCTCCCGACGCTGAAAACCGCTGGAGCTTCCTGAATGGAAACCAGATCGGTCTTCTCCTGGCCGCCTACCTGCTGGACTCCTGCCCAGACGAAGAGCTCAACAGAAAATTTTGCGTCTCCACCACGGTTACGAGTTCGCTGCTGGACAGGATGGTTCGCCAGCGCGGAGCGCAATCGGTAGCCCAGCTCCCAACCGGCTTTAAATATATCTGCGAGGTACTCGCGGCCATTGAATCCCGGGGGCGTTATCTCGACAAGATCAAGGGGACGCTGGACGACTTCCTGCTCGGAACGGAAGAATCGCATGGCTATCTCGTCACGAACGACATCCGCGACAAAGACGCAGCCGGCGCGTCCCTGCTGCTCGCCGAGCTCTCATCTACGCTCAAGGACCGCGGCAGCAACCTGCTCGCCTACCTTGACGAGCTCTACCTGGAGTTCGGCTACACATCGACGCAACACGTCTCGACCGTAATGCTCGGGGCCGGGGGACACCTCAATATCCGGGCTGCGCAGAGGAGCCTCAGAGAGAAACCGCCCGGACAGATCAACGATCAAGCCGTAGAGAACCTGGTTGATTACAGGGACGAGGAGGGGACGTTTGGCCCGATCCTCTGCGATTCCGACCGCGTCGCCAGGAATATTCTCGAATTCAGACTTGCCGATGGAGCCCGCCTCATCGCCAGGCCCAGCGGAACCGAGCCGAAGCATAAGATCTACGCCGAGGTCTCAGCCCCTCCCATCGGGACTGGAGGGTCACTTGCAGACCTCCAGTCCTGCAAAGCCGAGACGGACACCCTTGCCAGGGAGCTCGCTCTCGGCCTCTGCGCCGAATGGCTCGATCGAATTGGAATCAGCATGCCGCGCTGGGCGCTGGAGATGTCCGATCTCGTCCCGCTGGAATGGAAACGGGACTTTTCGCAGGATGTGCTGCCGAAGCTGGTCTCTGAACTCACTGCTGGAAAGTCGGCCGGTGAGGTGGAAGAATGGGTAGATCAACGTTTGGGAAAATATGGAGCGGATGGAAGACTGCTGGTCAGAGATGCCGTTTCGGCATATTGCAGGCAGATCCCTCCCGATCCATCTGTACTAAAAAAACTCGAGCGGCTCTTTGCCATCGAGTCCAGCGACCCTGCGGAGCAGAGAGATTAAAATGAAAACAACGATAAGTGGATGGCTTGGAATGGCCGCGGCTGCGATTTTCCTTACCAGCTGCGGAGGCAGCCCGGAACCGAAACCAGCTCCAGCTCCGGTCACAGACGGGACCGAGGTCCTCTCGGCATGGATCAAGGTCTACGAAACCTCCATCGAGGAAAGTGACGTCAAACGGACCGCCGCCGGATTTGTAGAACACCGCAGGCTCGAAGGCAAGAGCGAGGGGAGCTACTTTGTCTACGGCATCAAGAATATGAAGACCCCCCTGGGTTTCTTCCTGCCCAGCGGCGAAACCTACCGCTACATAACCGAGGTCAACTCCAAGAAGGTCGTCTCAAAAAGCCTGGGCCCCCTGGAGCCGGAGACCGCGGTCAGGATACTTCTTCGCATCAAGGCTGATGTTGAGTTCGACAAGAAGCTCAAGCTATAGTCCTCGCCGGCTGAAGCCTTGCACGATCTCTTGCGGTGGCTGCTGATTAGCCCTAAGATTTCTGTATGGAGAGAAGAGAGAGAGAGCGTGGAGCCGTTGCCCTGCCTTCCCGGCTGAAACTCCAGGCCGAAAAAGAGGCGGGCGCCGAGAAAAGAATCCGCTCTCTGCTCTGGCGCTATCAGCCGGAGTTCGTCCTGGCCGGCAACCTCGAGATCGTCTTCACCAGGAGCTCGAATACCCCCGTCTCCCTGAGCCAGCGGCAAGGCTCTGGAACACTCAGACTCCATGTCCTCTTCAGCAGGGCTCCCGATTCGATCCTCGAAGACGTCATTCGCTTCTGCTTTGCCCACAGGGACCAACTCGAGGCAAAAAATCTGAGAAACCGGATCCTTGATTACGTTGGCGAGAACCGGCACCAGACCATAGCGACAATGTCCGGTCCCGGTCCCTTCTCCCCCAGGGGAAAGATCTACGACCTGGAAAAGACCCTGCGGAGGGTGATCAGAAAATATGTTCCCGAACGCCGACTGGTCAGCAGCCGTCCTGCTATCGGCTGGTCCAAGCGCCCGACCATCAAGCTCATGGGGAAATGGATCGAGACGTCTCCGGGAGAACAAAACGTCATCATCATCAACAGGCTCCTGGATGATGAACGCGTACCGGCCTACTACCTGGAATACAACGTCTACCACGAGCTTCTCCATGATCTCTTTTCCATCCACCGCTCACAGGGACGCTGGATCAGGCATTCGGCCGAATTCCAGGCCCGGGAAAAGACCTACCCCCTTTACACCAGGGCGAGGGAATGGGAAATCAACGAGCTCCAGTCTCTGACCATGGCTGAAAATGCAATCCGATAGATTATCGAAAATCTTCCAGCCCGGCTTCCTGCTGGTCTTTCTTCTCACGGCACCTGTCCGCGCGCAGCCAGTGGAGACAGAGAAGATCGACGCCATCCGAATCGAACAGATTACGAGCGGACTTCCCGGGGGAGAATCCGGAAAGACTCTCTCCGTTCGCCAGGTTCTCTGGATCGATGGAGAGAGTCGGCGCCTGCGCCTGGAGCAGTACACTCCGGAAAAAGACAATGTACTGGATACTGTCTTCCTGTTGCACTGCGGAAAAGAAAAGGAGACCTCCATCTTCACCCTCCCCGGCGGTGGAAAGAAATACCGTGAACACAGTGGAGACCTGAACGAGAACCAGCGGAATCGAAGAATTCACGAGCTGGAACAATTGCGCATCCTGCGCGCCTACTCCGCGCGAGAGCGTAAGCTGGCGATGAAGAAACTGGGGCTCCGGGAAGGCGGCAAGAGGAACGTCAAGCTGGAGTGGAAGGAGGCGGCTGACCACCTCGGTTTTTCCTGCAGACGCCTTACCGTCAGCGAAAACGATACCGTCATTATCGATGCAGTGCTCACCGCTACCCTCCCTGGGAATCTGGCAGAGACTTCCGGCAGCTATTTCGAAATGTATCGCCGACTTGGAGTCTTCTCTGAAGAGGTGCTCGACAAGATCCGCGGGATCAAGGGCATCCCGCTGAAAGCTGAGCTGACCGTCATTACCGATCTTCCCCGCTACACCATCTCCGTGAATACACGCCAGTTGAAGAACGAAAAAACACCCACAGCTCTCTTCGAATTACCCGGCGGCGCCGAAAAGATTGTCGATGTTCCCACCTTCTCAACCTGCCCCATCTGCGGAACCCGGGGGGAAACTGAAAAAATGGGGCGGGTGTTCACCGAGAACGGAGTGGTCTACGTCGACTCAGAGCGCTGCGCCAGGAAGCTTCCGAAGAAGCTGAAGGGCCGAGGGACCAACAGGCGTCCCTGACAGTTCCTCGACCGAACGAAAAATCACTTCGTACCGGCGAGCTGCCTCAATCGTTCAACACCCTTTTCCAGGCAGGAGAGGAGCTCCGGCAACTGGGAGCTCGAGTTCGACCGTCCGAAAGAGAACCTGATCGCTCCGCGAACCAGGGCGGGTTCCAGCCCCATCGCCTCCAGTACATGTGAACCCTTCCCGCTGCCGGAGTGACAGGCGCTGGCCGTGGAGACAGCCACATCCATCTCATCAAGAAGCTTCGCAAGTGAGTTCCCTTCAACGCCGCCAAAGGAGACATTCAGGATGTTCGGCAAGGTGTCATCCAGCGGAGTGTTGCGGGTGACCTCGCTGAACCGTGCAGAGATCTCTTCCGCCAACTCATCGCGCAATTCCCGGAGCCGCTGAGCCTCCTGAGCCTGCAACTCGACCGCCAGCTTCACTGCGTGAGCAAAACCCGCGGCGAGGGAAACATTCTCGGTTCCGGACCGGAGCCCATTCTCCTGCCCGCCTCCACTCGTCAGCGGAAAGAGGCTGACTCCCCGGCGCACGAGCAGGGCTCCGACTCCTTTGGGACCATAGATCTTGTGGGCCGTGAGCGAGACGAGGTCTGGCTTAAATGAATCCAGCCGCAAGGGTATCTTCCCTACCGCCTGGACCGCGTCAGTGTGAAACAAGCCGCCGGCTTTGCGAACAAGGGAGCAGATCCTCTCCACCGGCTGCAGAGTGCCTGTCTCATTATTCGCCATCATGACGGAGACCAGGGTCGTCTTATCAAGCTCAAGTGAGGAGAGTTCTCTCTCCCCGATCCTCCCATCGGAATCAACCGGGATGGTGGAGAAGCTCCCGCCGAGCCTCTCCACGAGATCCGCGCTGCCGAGGACCGCGGGGTGCTCAGTCGAACCCGCAAGAACCCGGGTGATACCTGTCCTGCCAGGGAGAATAGACCCGGCGACCGCAAGATTGTCGGCCTCCGTACCGCCTGAGGTAAAGACAAGATCGTATGTGGCGGCTCCCAGCGCGTCCAGGATGCTCTCCCTGGAAGCCTCCAACTCCTCCCTGGCCTTGAGCCCGGCTCGATGAGAAGAGCTCGGATTACCTGAATTCTCGCGGTAGCAGGCATCCATTACAGCGAGCACAGCCGGGGCCATCTCCGTGGTGGCTGCATGATCGAGGTAGATTCCGTTTGAGCTTCCCGGATTATCCATGCGGCCATTGTAACCGCTGCGTAACTGCGGCGAGCCACGAAAGGTCAAGGCGAGAGGATTGATCCCGGCTCCACGACAGATCGGAGCCCGGCCGCTGCTCAGGGAGTGATCACCACCGGCGTACTACGCGGCGCCAGGTCGAAGATCATCTCGACATCTTCCTTCAGCATCCGGATACAGCCGGCCGAAGATTCACGACCGATGGAATCGGAGTCCACCGTCCCGTGGATTCCGATTCCGGAGATCTGCTCCGTATCTCGAAATCCGAGCCAACGCGAACCGAGGACATTGCGAGGATCCCCAGGACCGATAGGATCAGAGCCGGGGCGGAACCAGGTGGGATTCTTCTGGCGAACATCGATGGTGAACTCGCCCACGGGCGTTGTATTGTCCCTTCCCAGGCCGACACGTGCCTGGTAAAGCAGCCTGTCATCCAACGTCACCCAGAGAAGAAAGTCGCTCTTATCTACGAAGACCTTGACCTTGCCGCCGAGAATCCGCAGGCGGCTGCGCGGCTGGATCACCTCAGACTTCAGACCGCTCAGACGCGTAATGGCATCGGGTGTGGTCTGGTGCCGCTTGGCAATGCGGGTGAGATTGTCGCCGGGCTGGACATTGTACCGTTCAACCAGCGGTGTCATCCGGAGAGAGAAGACATTCTTCTTCAGCATCGGGTTGAGGATGTCGTAGACCCGGGTTCGAAGGATCCCATTCGTAGCCAGCCGGTGAGCCTGGGAGAGTTCCGTCCAGCCCTCCAGCAACGCGGACTCCTTGCCCTGCAGAAGGATTGAGTTGCCCCTGCTGAGCTGGCTCTCAAAAGCCTTGTCTCCCTCTCCTCGGTCGACGAGATAGCTGATATATTTCTCACGCCAGAGAGCGACATCATCGGCCGCGAGTAATTTCATGACCTGGGTCGAGAGATTGATGTCTTTGCGCTGGTTGGCCTTGGCGAAGGCCGCCCTGTAAAGCCGCAATCCCTGGCTCTCCTCACCCCTGGCGAAGAAGCGATCCGCCTCAGCGAGGAGCCCCTGGATCTCGGCATCAGGAACAGGGGAAACCGTTTGCCTGGTAACTAAAGGCTTTGGCAACGCGGCTCCCCTGCGCAGGAAGATCGGCTTCCTGGGAATGGGCAGAGGCGCCGGCGCGGCCTTTGGTGCCGGGTTAAGAGTGGTCAGCTTCTGAGAACTAACCGTCTGCCCCGTCGGATCTCCCTGCGCGGCAGGAGACAATCCGTCCCTCTGTAGAAATTGGATTCCCGCAACCGCAACTCCAGCGCCCACCACAGCAGCGAGCAACATACCCATCCAAGCTTTCACAATGAACCTCCTCTGCATCCCGCCCCAGGTCTCAAAAGACCCTGCCTGCGGAACTGGTTGTGATACTCTCCTTCTTCACGGGAATGGATCCCGGAAAATGCTTCTCTTCTTCTCCCAGGCTCTATCCGCAACGAACGTCTTCTCTTCTTCACAGTTCCAGGCTGCCTGGCTCCTGAACTTGGCGCGAATTTTAGCATGGAGAAACACGAAACAAAGACATAAATCTTTGTCCAACGCTCAGCTAAAGCTGCAAAAACCGCGTCATCAGACACCCGTCCGGCGGGCCAGGTCATGGCCTCCGGCAGTTCGAAAACACCCCGGGAGAGGCATCTATCAGGCGCTGCGGGCCGTCTCGACGAGGCCGTCGAAAACTGCGGGATCTCTGACAGCCAGGTCGGCAAGCACCTTTCGGTTCAGATCGACCTCGGCACGCTTGAGCCCGTAGATGAACTCACTGTAGCGCATTCCACGAGCCCTGCAGGCGGCGTTGATCCTGACGATCCAGAGTCGACGCCAATCGCCTTTTTTCTTCCTGCGATGACGGGTTGCGTAAGCTTCGGCCCTTGTGCGAGCCTCCTTGGCAGTACGCAGGAGCTTCCCACGGCCTCCACGAAAGCCTTTCACTCTACGGAAGAGCTTGTTCTTCTTGCGCAGTCGGGCTACCCCAGATCTGGCTCGTGGCATATCTCAGTACTCCTGCATTCAGGTTCTCAACCGGAAAACTAATCCCGGCAGAGAAGCTTACGAATTTTCTTGGCGTCTTCAGGCGCGCACATCACACCATTTCTAAGGTTGCGAAGCTGCTTGGTTGTCTTGCATTCGAGGAGGTGACGTCTTCCCGCCTTCCAACGTTTCACCTTGCCCTTGCTGGTTACCTTGAAGCGTTTGGCGGCGCCCCGATGTGTTTTCTGCTTAGGCATTTGTCGTCCTCTCTGGCGGGATGCCTCGCGGGCATTCCCTGAATGTTCTCTAATAACCTCTCTCCACCGCTCACAATCAGGAGGTCTGGTACACAAACCGACTCCCCGTGAATACGGTGGAAGTGGGAGATTCTACCGCAGGCTCGGATCTATGGAAGGCTTTTTTTGCCTGAATCGACCCCGATCGAGAGTCCGAGAAAATACCGATAACCACAGACGCTGTAAGTACCTGCAGGGCCGCAGGGAGCTATCCCTTGTTTACCAGGATCATATTCATGCGGTTACGCGCTTCTCGCGACGGTTCTTTTTCGATCTTGGAGCAGTCCTCGAGTTCTCCAGCGAAACGATGGAGGAGATCCATACCAAGATCGACGTGCACCATCTCTCTACCGCGGAACATCATGGTGACCAGAACCTTGTGTCCCTTGCCGAGAAAACGCCTGGCCCTCTCGACCTTCACATTGAAGTCATGGTCCCCGACCTTGGGCCGGAGCTTGACCTCCTTGCGCTTGTTGACGGGTTTTTTCTGGCCCCTGCTCTTCTTGGTCTGCTGGTACCTGAACTTGCCAAAGTCCATCAGCTTACAAGTGCGGGGGTCGGAATTCGGAGCTATTTCCACAAGATCAACTTCGCGCTCTTTCGCAATCTCGAGAGCTTCGCTGACCTCCATGATACCCATCTGCTCTCCCTTATCATCAATCAGGCGGCACTTACCTACCGCGTCACGATCAGCGAGAATCCGAGGCCCTTTCTTGCGAAGGGCTGCTCTACCACGGAAATTTTGAGTGGAAATAAAACCTGCTCCTGTAAATAAGCCTATCGGGAATCGAGGAACACCGCCAAACACCTGCTGCGACAACCCGTCGGCAGGGAACGCTGATCCAGTTCAAATCAACCCGGTGAATAAGAAGTATAACCTGATACTAATCCTTGAGAAAAAAGTCCGTCAACTGAAAAAGGCGCAGCGCAGGACAGATGGAGCCGGGTCACTCCGCCGACTCCTCGGACGATTCCTCGGACGATTCTTCCGGAATATTAAGCTCGAGGTACAACTCCTCCAACTGCTCCCGGCTGACGCCTCCCGGAGCCTGCGTCATCACGCAGCCTCCCTTGGCAGTCTTGGGGAAAGGGATCACATCTCGAATCGACGGAACCCCCAGAAGCAACATCACCAGCCTGTCGAGTCCCAGCGCTATTCCACCATGTGGCGGCGCGCCAAAGGAGAGGGCATCAAG
>CBFHWB010000125.1:0-13017 GCA_965659285.1 Planctomycetota bacterium
GATCACGAAAACAGCGAACCTTGACACGGCCCTGGTCCAGGCTGGGATCGCCTATGCCCGGCTCGAGAAAAAGGAAGCTGCCCTCGCCCACCTGAAAACCCTGGTGGACAATTACAATACTGATTCAACCCACCTGCCGTTGGCCCTCGCTGAACAAGGCAAGCTCTACTACGAAACCGACGATCTGAAGCGGGCCCGGCGCGCATTGGTACGTTTCGTCGGGGAACGCAAAAAACCGGAAAACAAGATCTTCCAGGCAGCCTCGGCAGAGGTCGGCCGTGTGCATTATTACCTCGGATGGATTGATGCGGCTGAGAACCTCCATCCCGCCGCGGCCGCGAACTTCGAAATCGCCGCGGCCAGCAGCGGCGGGCGAAAGGCCAAGGACGGCAGCTCGCTCGCCTCCGACGCGGCCCTGCAGCAGGGCATCGCTATGGTTAACGCCAGTGATTTTGAGAAAGCCGCCCAGCACCTGCAAAATGTCGGTAATAAGTACAAGGACCATCCCCGAATCGACCTGGTGCTCTACTACACCGGACTCGCCTACGCCCGCGTCAAGAACTGGGGCGCCGCGGCCGCATTCTTCAAGCGCGTGGTCGAGGAACACGCGAAGGCATCCTTCGCCGACAAGGCGCTCTATGAGTGGGCCTGGTGTGAGAGATCACGCGAACAGAACAAGCTGGCGACCGAACGCTATGAGCTGCTGATCAAGCAGTACCCCGAGAGCGCGCTCCTGACCAAGGTCCAATCGGAGCTGGCCGAACTCAACCTCGATGTCGGGGCGCAGGACGCCGTCATCGCCAAGCTCACCGACACGATGAAATCCGTCACCGATCCCAAGCTCAAGTTCGAGCTGCAGTACCAGCTCGCGAGCGCTCACTTCAAGAAAAAGGACTACGAGAACAGCGCAAAGATGTTCGAGGCCCTGATTGAGGGCGGAGAGGAATCCGACCTCCTGCCCTCCATTCTCTTCCAGGCAGGAGAATCACGGCTGTCGCTGACCGAGACCGCCCCGGCCCGGGAACACTACCTGGCGGCGTACAAGTCCAAGAAGAAGGCGAAAGCGGACCTGGCTGAATCCATCCTGCTGAGGCTTGCCGAGACCCAGAACCTCACGGGTGAGTACGAAGATGCTGAAAAAAACTACATCCTCTTCATCAAGACCTACACCCAGAGTCAGTGGCTTCGAAACGCGCGTTACGGAACAGGCTACGCGCTTGAAAAACAGGAAAAATACCAGAAGGCCATCAACGAATACCGGCAGCTGTTGCCGGCCGATATCAAGAAGAAGCTGAAGCTCGACAAGTGGATGGTGCAGGGGCGCTACCAGATGGGCGAATGCTATTTGAACCTGCAAAAATATGACCGGGCTATGGCTGAATTCGTCAGCGTCGACACCAATGCCCAGGGTTACCCCGACTGGCAGGCCAAGGCGGTTCTCGAGATGGGACGAATCCTCCTGATCAAAAATGACAAGGAGCAGGCCTCCTCGCGAATGAAAGAAGTCATCAAACGTTTCCCGAAAACGACGGCGGCAACGGTCGCCCAGAAATACCTCGATGAAATCCGAACGGGCGGCTGAGAAGCCTCCCGGAACCCGAAAGGACTGAAATGATGAAGACTGAGAGATGGCAACTGGTTAGCCTGCTGACGCTGGCCCTGATGGCCTTGTTTCACGCGGCAGCGCTTGCGGATGAAGCGAGCGAAGCCGCGGGTGAAAACAAAGAGACCATGTGGGACCTGATCCTCAATGGCGGGCTGATCATGATCCCCCTGGCGCTCGCCTCCTTGCTCGCGCTGGCGCTGGGCCTCGAACGATTCATCATGCTCAACAAGGAGCGAATACTGCCGGCGACCTTCGTCGATGGGCTGGCGGCCTCGCTTGAAGAAGATCCCTCCGGCGCCAAGACCCTCGAGTTCTGCGAGGATTCTGACTGCGACATGAGCCATGTCTTCTCCGCCGGCGCAGCCAGGGCCAGCCTGGGATATGAAGCGGTTGAAAAGGCGATCGAGGATGTGGGCTCCCGCGAGGCGGACAAGCTGAAGCGCAGCCTTCGTCCGCTCTCGGTTATCGCCACGGTCTGTCCCCTGCTCGGATTGCTCGGAACAGTCTACGGCATGATCAACGCCTTCGGTGAAACCGCTCGCAGCGGAGGCACCGCGAAGACCGCCCAGCTGGCCGAGGGAATCTACGAGGCGCTGGTAACGACAGCGACCGGATTGACCATCGCCATTCCCGTCCTCCTGCTCTACCTGTTTCTCCAGGGGCGGGTTGACAAGGTGCTCGACGCGGTCGACGAGGCGGGCTCCGACTTCGTTTTTTCCTGCAGTAAGAACGAAGCTCCCGCTGCGCCAGGCAGGAAAAAGACCACGAAGAAAGCGAGCACCTGAGCCATGCGCATACGATCAAGCTCATCGGAGTCCAGCGAAGTCATCAACATGTCCTCCCTCCTCGACGTGCTGTTTATCCTCATCATCTTCTTCCTGGTCACGACGACCTTCAAGCAGCAGGAAGATGACCGGCGGGTCGACCTCCCGGTTGACCAGCGCAACCAGGCGCTGGCCAACAAGGCCGGCGACATCGTCAAGATCAACATTCGCAAATCGGGCGCCTACGTCATCATGAACAAGCCGGTCAGCGAGGAGATGGTAGAAAAGACCATGAAGGAGGCCGTTGAGAAACGACCCGAGGTCAAGGTGCTGATTCGCGCTGACAAGGAGACCAAGCACCTCTACGTGGCCAACGTCCTGTCGATCTGCAAGTTCGTGGGGGTCAAGGAAACCCACATCATGGTCAAGACGCTTAACTGACGAAAAGAACTCATCGAGATGAGCAAGAAAGACAACAAGGAACAAACCGGCGGCGAAGAAACCAGGATCATCCTGGGCTTCAACCGCGACCAGCGTTTCCGGTTCTACCGCTGGATGGCGATAGCCATCGTGTTATTCGGTGGGGTCTGGATGTTCGCCTACCTCCAGCCGCAGCGTTGGTACAAGTATACTGACGTCGTCTCCTTCGAACAGGTCGCCAGGGACGTGGAGGTTGGGTATGTCCTGTGGAAAAACGCGGAGGCCGTAACCGACGGGGTGCTTCCCGCCGATATCGTCTCTGAACCATCGATCTCTTCCGATGGAACAAGAATGATTTACGCCCGGGAAGGCAAGGACAAGAGCCAGGACCTCTTCCTCAGGCGCTGGAACGGAACGAGCTGGTCCGGCCCCCGGCCCATGCGAGCGCTCAACTCCAACTTTGAAGAGACCTCCCCGAGCCTCAGTGGTGACGGAGACTTCCTCTACTTCACCAGCGACCGCCCGGGCGGCCCGGGCGGCTATGACATCTGGGTCTCGCGGTGGGATGGAGTCGAATACGCCTGGCCCCTTCCCCTGACCAACAGGGTCAACACGGTCTACGATGAAAAGGGTCCCGCGATCTCGCCGGACAACACCAGGCTGTTCTTTTCGTCCAACCAGCCGCGTGAGCGGACCGATGAAACCGAGACAAGTCTGACCAGGGTCCGGATCGAGAACCTCAAGACCGATCATGACCTCTACCAGGCCAACATCGCCTCCAAGACGACGCCCTACGACCTGATGGTCGAACGTCAGTTGAGCATGCTCTACTCCCTTCGCGAAGGAGCGCTCGGAGATGTCAAGGTGATGGCGAAGCTCGGAGGCAATGAAGAAACCGAGACCGCGGTCGACAAGGCCCTGGCCTTCCTCGCCAGCACCCAGGCGGAGGATGGACGCTGGGACCTGAGCGAAAACAGCGGCGCGGCCAACCATGACATGGCGGCCACCGCCTTCGCTCTGCTGGCTTTCTACGGGCGCGGTGAAACCCACAACTCCGAATGCCAGTACCGCGAGGTGGTCGACAAGGGCATCCGATGGCTGATCGATCAGCAGGACAAGGCCGATGGCGACCTGCGGGGAAAAAGCCCCAAGGGGGACATGTATGACCACGGAATCGCCTCGCTGGCGATGATCGAGGCATACGGAGTAACCAAGGATACCGAGCTGCTGCGCCCGCGCGCGATCGCAGCGGTTGAGTTCATCACCATGGCCCAGCATGAAGAGGGCGGCTGGCGCTACAAGCCGGGTCAAAAAGGCGACCTGTCGGTCTCCGGCTGGATGGTCATGGCTCTGGCGAGCGCCAAGTGGTCGGGTCTGCGGGTGAAAGATGAAACGATTGACGGCGCCCGCAGGTTCCTCAAAGAGGTATCAAGCGGTAAAGACAACGGAGCCTTTGGCTACACGACAAAGGTCGGTGGTGGTGGCCACACGCCGGCGATGAACGCGGTAGGGTTCTTCTGCAGCCAGTTGCTCGGCCTCTCCTCGAGCAGCGCCCGCGCATGGGAATCCTCGGCCCTGGTCGACAAGAAGGGACTCGACGTGGCCGACCTCTACTACGCCTATTACGGAACCCTGGCCACCTACCAGCACCAGGGTCCCGCCTGGAGACGCTGGCTCGATGCGATGAAGAAGCAGCTCGTCACGACCCAGACAGAGGATGGTTCCTGGACCATCAAGGGAAAACACAGCGGCCAGATGGGCCCGGTTATCACGACCTCCCTGGTCGCTCTCTGCCTCGAGGCGCACTACCGCTATACTCCACTCTATGGTCTTGGCTTTGAACCAGACCCCGCCGGACCCAAGAGAGCGGCTGACGGATTGCTCTCCCCCGAGGAGATCCCGCCCACCCCGCTCTTCCGCCACGCCAGGCGCATCGAATTGCTCAGCTCGAAAGACGCAGATGACGTGGACCCGGTGATCACCGACCACGGCGACTTCATCTATTTCGCCTCCGACCGGGCCGATGGGCAGGGCGGCAAAGACCTCTACAGATCCCGGTTCAAAAAGAACACCAACAATGAAGTCCTTGAGGACCTGCTGATCCCCGGTGAACCGAAAAATCTTGGCCCGGAGATCAACTCCCCCAAGGATGAATCAGCCCCCGCGCTGCGCATGGCGGGCTTCCACCTGATGTTCAACTCGAACCGGGGTGAGAATCCGGCGGCCCTCTACGGGGCGATGAGCAAGCGCGTCGTTCGACGCTATGACTACTCGAAAATGCCCGATGGCGGCTGGATGAAAGACAACATGGGCCTGCTGCTGGCTTCCTGCGGCGCGCTCTTCATTCTGCTGCTTGGCTCCTGGTTCGCGTTGCGCAAGCCTTCCAGCGGCGGCACGGATACTGAAGCCGCCACGGCCGAGGCGACCGTATAGGGTTTTATGCCATGAGTAACGACAAAAAAAATACCGCCGCAAACGCAACACTCTCCACCGAAGCGCCAGCCTCCGGACGATCCTGGACCCGCTGGATCCTGCCGACAGTGGGACTGGTGACTCTTATCCTCCTGGGCCTGATGATTCGGGACCGCCTGCAAAGCGAGGTCTGGTCCTACTACACCGACGAAGAAGGCCTGCGGGTCGATGTGCAGGAAAAAAAAGAACGCCTGGTCCTCTGGGAGGACCCGAAGCAAAGCCTTTTCCAGGAGCGAGCAAAGAATCCTGAAAACGTGGGAGCGGTCGACCCGGTCAACCAGGCCTCCCAGAGCCTGGAGGCGGCCTTCTCTTCCGACGGCACCCAGATGGTCCTGACCCGGGTGTCGAATGACTTTGAGAAAACGAGCCCTGAAGAGACCGGCGCCGACCTCTATCTCTCCAGTTGGGATGGAAGAATCTGGAGCCGGCCGAAGGAGATGACCGCCCTGAACACCTCCAGCGACGAACGAGGAGCCGCCTTCTCCCGGGATGGACAGCACCTCTACTTCAGCTCAAACCGAGAGGGAGGCTCCGGCGGCTACGACATCTATGTAGCGCGCAAAGAAGGTAATAGCTGGACAGCGATCGAACGCCTGGGAGATTCCATCAACTCAGCCAAGAACGAAACCGGTCCCGCTCCTTCCACCGACGACAGGAAGCTCTACTTCTCAACCGACAGGGTCACCGACAGGGATATCTACGTAGCGCAACGCGACCTGCCGGAAGCTTCCGAAGAGACCGTGGCAACGGCTCTCGACCCGGTAGTCATCGGCGCATCGAGCGATGGCTGGAGCTTCGCCGCCGCCAGCGGAGTCCAGGGAGAAGACTGGCTCCAGGCCTCGTTTGACGACAGCCAGTGGAACCCGGCGAAGGCCCCGCTGGGCTATGGAGAGCCCTCTGTCGCTGAAAAGAACGGGACCACCGTGGAATTGCAGGGCCAACCTATCCTGGTGCGCCGGAAATTTTCGATAGACCAGAAGCTTCTCGACTCGAAGAAAAAGTTCAGTCTGCGAATCGCCTCTGACGATTCAGCGACCGTCTGGATCAACGGCCAGCAGGTCGACAAGGAAGACATTGACCATGAACCCGTATACTGGAACCGCACGGTCGAGGTTCCCTCGGAAACACTCAAGAGCGGCGAAAACATACTGACCGCACGAGTCAACAACAAGGCGCGCTCCAGCGACATCTACTTTGACCTGGTCCTCATGGCTGGCCCGCCGCCTGCAAAACCCGCCGCGGATATCGCCAAAACGAACGAACCCGAGACCGCCCCATTGCCGGTCTTCAGAGAGGCCGTCGCTGTCGACACGCTCAACTCCTCCGGAGATGACATCGAGACCGCCCTCACCGGCCAGGGAGACCAGGTCTTCCTGGCCTCCAACCGCGCCAGGGGAAAGCCAGGCGACTTCAGCCTCTACTTCTCCCGCGTGGTCAGCGGCAAGGTGCTTCCCCCCGAAGAAGTCGACGTCTACATCGAGGAAGGCCAGGCAACCGATCCAGCGGTTCGAATGGAGGGTTTTGACCTGCTCTTCAGCTCCGATGCCGATCTCGCGCCCCAGGCGGCGAAGGTCGAGGCGGACCCGGAGGAGGAAGCCGGGCTGAGCACCCCGGGACAGGATTACAGGCTCTACCGTTCCACCACACGCGAGGTCATCGGCTACACCGATCTCGCCCGTTGGGAATTGTTCAAGGAGCTCATCGCGGATATCTTCTGGTGGATCCTCCTTGGCATCGCCTCCCTGCTCCTGTTGATCTACCTGATAGAGAAATGGCGGGACATAACCAGCCTCTATCACAAATGCCTGGCGGCCTCAGTCATGGCTCACCTGCTGCTGCTTCTGCTGATGGTCGTCTGGGTCATCAGCCAGGCCGTTGTAGGCGGTGACCAGCAATCGCCCGAGGTCTCCCTGTCCATTGACGCTCTCGCCCAGGAAGAGCTGGCCCTGGAATCCGAACAGGAGCTGGCCGAGGTGACACGCTCCACACAATTGATCGTAGCCAAGAACGTTCAGAACTTCAGCGAGGTGGCCTTCAATCCAACCGTTGTCGTCCCCAACCCCGTTCCCATCGCTCGCAAGAGCTCCGACCAGTCTCTCGTCAGCGATCTCAAGCCCTCGAAGGCCAATGAGGCGCAGCCAAGCGAGGCTCCCGTTGTTCCCCAGGAGGAGGCGCCGGAGCTGAAGGAGCTCAGCGAAACGGAGCTGCCCGAGCTGCTGGTTGAAGAGCTCGAGGTCGCGACCGCGACCAATGCCAGGAAGGTCGAGGCTGTCGACCTCACCCGGGATGACTTCAAGGTCAACGAGGAGGCCATCCAGCAGGTCAAGAGCGACCAGGAGCAGCTCGATCCGGCCAAGAGCCTGAAGGTTGAGGTGCAATCAGACGAGGGCTCCGTCGCCAAGAGTACCCGGCCTGAGGCCAAAACTGAGAATGTCGACCCGGTCGACGGCCTCGAGGCTAACGACACTCCGAAGAAGACGGAAGGCACCGAGACGCCGCTCTCCCAGAACCTGCCCGGCAACGATCCGGTCGACGCGCTCACCACCGGCCTGGAGCTGGAGGTAGGCGCGGTGGACACGACCAAGGGCGACTTCAAGGGCAATGAGGGCGCCATCCAGCAGGTCAAGACCGGCAAGGCCAAGACCGGCAAGGCCGGCAACAAGCAGCTCGACGTAGAGTCCGGCGCCAGGACGGTCGCCTCAGCAGGCAAGGCCGCTCCGGCTACCGATACGGGCGGCAGCACGGTCAATCCCACCGATGGTCTCGAGGCGGAGAGCGCTCCAGAGGAGCTCGAAGGCTCGTCTGAAAAGGCCGCCCTGGCGCTGAACCTGCCAGGCACCGATCCGCTCGACAGCCTGGTCGCCGATGTTAAGCTGGAGACACCGAAAAACAGCCTCGATGAAAAAACCCTCAGCAAGTTCGTCAAGAAGCTGCGTGGGCGCCCCTCGCTGCAGGTCATCAAGCAGCTCGGCGGCTCGGAGGCCACAGAGGGCGCGATCCGCATGGCGCTGGACTGGTTCAGCGACAACCAGGAGCCCGATGGCCACTGGGATATGGGCAAGCACGGCAGCAAGTCAGAATACAATACGGCCGGTGCGGGCCTCGCGATGCTCTGCTACTACGGCTGGGGGATCAAGCGCGGCGCCAACACCAAACACTCCAAGGCGCTGGGCAGAGCGATCGACTGGATGATCAAGCAACAGGGTCCCGACGGCAACCTTCGTGGTCCGGGTGGAGGAAACCATGGAACCTACGCGCACGGGATCGCCGCCATCGCGCTCTGTGAAGCCTACGGGTTGACAAAGGATCCAAAGCTCAAGGAACCGGCAACCAAGGCTATTCAGTACATCCTCAACTCCCAGGATAAAAAGGGTGGCGGCTGGCGCTACCAGCCGGGACAGGCAGGCGACCTGTCGGCCACCGGGTGGCATTATATGGCCCTGCATTCGGGAAGAATGGCTGGTATCGAGATTCCCGACGGGGTCTTCGCCAGGGGCCGTGAATTCATCAGCTCGGTTTCAGGTGGTACCCATAACGGCATCTACGGCTATACCGGGCCCAGCAGTAACCATCCGGCGATGACCGCCACGGGTATGTTCCTGCGGCAGCTTGACCTGACGCCGCCGACCGATCCCCGCCAGCAGGAAAGCGCCGCGTTGATAAAAAGCCGCATGCTCAAGGCGAACAAGGTCGACTTCTACTTTGACTACTACGCCACCCTGTCGCTCTACCAGCACCAGGGACCGGTCTGGACCGAGTGGAACGAAAATCTCAAGAAGATCTACATCACCCTGCAGCACAAGACGGGAGCGAACAAGGGCAGCTGGGATCCAAAAGGCAAGCATGTGAACCCTGGTGGACGCGTCCTCGCAACCGGGCTCGCGGTCCTGAGCCTGGAGGTCTACTACCGCCTGCTGCCGATGTACGGCTTCGGTCGCGATTAGGCCCGGGCTTCGGCTCAGCGCCAGGTGTCGCTGTGATAACGGGCCTCGAATCCTTCTCCCACTACCCGGTAGCCCGCATCCTCATAGGTCCTGATGGCCGGAGCGTTGTCGGCATAGACATCGACTAGGGCTCCGGCGCCGTGCTGCTCGGCGATCCGGTGGGCGATCTCGGTGGCCAGGACGGCTCCAAGCCTGCTTCCCCGATGAGCCGGAGCGACATAGAGACCGCTAACGTGTACGTACCTCCCATCGGAGAGATTGGAGCAGACATAGCCCGCGAGCTCCTCTCCTTCCTGCGCCACGTAGACCAGGTCCGCCTCGATGAGCGAGTCGAAATCACTATGAAGCTCCTCCAGGCCCACCTCGCGGCAATGCATCGCCTCGAGTTGCCTCAGGGCGCCAGCCTCATCGGCGCGCGCACGGCGAAAGGCTCCTTCCCCGGCTGAACCCCCAGCATCCGTCTCCGGCGGCCGAGCGAGCACTTGCAGCTCCAGGCTGCGTCCCGCCGCATCCAGCATCCCGGGAGACGACCCACGCCAGTTCTCGGCTGTCGAGCGGTCAACGATGATTCGCTCAGGTAGGAGATCCTCACGAAAGGGTTCGCGCAGCGATTCAAAATCGAAGCCCTCCTCGGCAAAAAGGTAGGTCGTACCATTCCTGAAAGAATGAGCCAGGACATGGCTCGCTCCGGACTCACCCCCCCACCCGAACCGCCAGCTCGAGAGCGACTCCTCGGGGATCTTGTCGTAATGACGCAGGAAGGCCACCAGCCAGCGCAGGACCATGGTGCGATCATCGAGGAAGTCCGCGGCCGCCGCGGCGCTGCGGGAATCGAACGAGAAGTCTGTTTCGCCCATCCTTTGTTTCCTCCCGATTTCAGTTCAACGTACCTCTCCTCAGGCAAGGTCAACCTGCCAGAAACCCGCGGCTGAAGCAACATTCACCGGGACCTGAAAATCCCCGTCATCGTCAGTCTCTTGCCTGAAGCTCCCGCTTTGTTGAGCAAAGTCAAAATCCGCCCTGCTACAATGGAGCGACCTCCGAAGCTCCCGGGCTATGAAACCCGCATTCAAGGTCAGCGCCATGATCAACCACGGCCCCCGAATTTCCTCCAGCATTGCCTTTCTTCCCGCTGCCCTGTTTATCCTGATGATGGGCCTGGCGCCAGCGGCGCGTTCTGAGACCGTCACCAGGAACCACCCGTATGGAAACCTGGCAGAGAAGTACTCTACCGACAAGGACGGCAGGAAACACGGCTCCTACGCGAGCTACTACGAAAGCGGCAAGAAGAAGGTCCGCTGCCGATACTCCAGCGGCCAGCTGAACGGCAGCTACACGGAATATCACGACAACGGCAAGACCCGGGTCAAGAAATCCTACAAGAAAGGAAAGCTGTCGGGCAACCTGACCCTCTACAACAAGGAGGGCTCCGTTGTTCATAAGGCTGTCTACAAGAAGGACCAGGTCATTCTCTATGGGGGTCCGAGATCGGCTGTTCCTTACCCGGTCTATCCCCTGCCCCGGGAGAAAATCACCGAGGGCGTCACCAGGCTTCGACCTCGCGATTATTTAGGAACCCGCTACACGAAAGAGAAATACGAGGTCAGGGGCGTGTCGAGACCGCCCTATAGCGCGGGGGTTCTCAAGAAGGAATACCTGCTCGATTCGCTCCGACAGCTCCAGGTCTATCGCTTTCTCTGCGGATTGAAATACGACCTCGAACTTCACCGCCCTTTCAACGAGCTGGCGCAACATGCCGCGCTTATCTGCGCTGCCAACCGGAAGATGTCGCACTCTCCCAGACGGCCGCCGGGAATGGCGGCGGACGTCTTCGCCCTCGGCTCAAAGGGAGCTGGAAGCTCGAACCTGCACCAGCAACAGGCCAGCCTCCTGAGCGCCATCAACGGTTTCATGGCGGACGAAGACGCTTCGAACATCGCGGCTACCGGTCACCGGGCCTGGTGTCTGAACCCGCAGATGCGCAGGACCGGCCTGGGAGAGTGCGACAGATACCAGGCCATGTACTCCTTCGATAACAGCCGCTCAGATCGCGGAAAGCCCATCGACACGATCTTCTTTCCGAACAGGGGATACTATCCTGTTGAATACTTCGGGTGGAACTGGCCGTGGAGCGTCAGCTTCCCCACTGGAAAATACAGCGTACCGAAAAAGAGCGAACTGAAGGTCGAGGTCTGGCAGCTCGACAAGGAGCTGCTGAAGGTCGTGAAGCTCAGGCTCGACTATCTTGGTGTGCGTTCGGAGACTTTCGGAATGGGCCCCGGAGTTATTTTCCGCCCGGTCCTCTTCTCGAGAGGCAGCCTGGCCGGAAATATATTTCTCGTATCGCTACGCTGGGGAACAACAGCGAAATCAGCCGTCGGCATCGATTATGTCGTCCACTTCTTTTCGATCGGCAGCGACTCCATCAAAAAGAAATAGCCGGGTCAAAGCCGCGGTATCGGCGGCTTTTCGCTGAGGGCCAGCACCTCGCGAGGCGCGTCGGGCTTGAGCCGAAGCTTGCCGGGATCGAACACGGTATGGAGGATCGTGGAGATCAGATGGCTGGGATCGCAGCCATCAACGGTGGGCTCCCCGCCCTGACGATCGGAGCGGCCGACAACCTGGCCGCCTTCGAGCCCGCCTCCATAGAGCAGCAGCGGCGCAAGGCGGGCCCAGTGGTCCCTGCCTCCATTCTTGTTGACCTTCGGAGTTCGGCCCATCTCGCCCGTGGCCACCAGCATGATCCTGTCCTCGAGACCGCGGTCCTCGACATCCTCGACAAAGGCCGCGACCGCGTGGTCGAAGGAGCGGCCCACCGCCTCCATTCCATCGATCATGTTGAGGTTGTTGCCATCGGCATGCATATCCCAGACCCCCTCGTAGCCGGCGTGGATGGTGACGAAACCGCAGCCGGCTTCGCAGAGCCGCCGCGCCAGCAACAGCAGGGGACCGATCGTCGCCGCCTGGGCGCAATAGTAGCCCTTCCTTCCCCTCGACACCTTGTTCCAGTGCCCCTTCTTCGCGTACACGCTCGTGTCGTAGCGCTTCAAGGTGTGGGGATCTTCGCGCGAGAGGTCAAGCGCCTTCGAGACGCCGCCGCCAAGAATCAGCTCATAGGCCTGCCCCTGGAGCTTGTCGAGACCATCGAGTTGGCCCCCGGTATCCGCCTTGCGGTTGAGTCGATCGAGCTGGTTGAGAAGCTGGCGGCGGGTGTCATTGCGCGTCCTGTCGAGCCGCAGCTTCATGTCCTCCTGCAACTGGCCTCCCGCCCCCGGGACAAAAGGTGTGTAGCCTTTTCCATAGGGACCTGTCGAGGCACGGTTTCCCCTGGCGCTCGGGCCTGGAACCTCGGAATTCACCGCCCTGGGGAAGATCACCGCGTTGGTCGGCATGCCGGTAAGAGGATGGGTCGATCCCACCACCCGTGAATAGTGGGTTCCGATGTTAGCCTCCAGCGAGTGCTCTCCGACGATGGGCTTGATGTTGTGGCCCGAGTTCTTTGTATGAAAAGAGCGCACGATGGTCAGCTTGTGAGCAAGCTTCGCCAGCCGCCGCATGGTCGAGCCAAAGGTTACTCCCGGAATGGTCGTTGGGATGACTCCGCCCATCGTTCGATTTCCCTGCGGAATATCGAGCTTGGGATCGAAGGTCTCGAACTGGCTGGGACCACCCTGCTGAAAGAGAAAAATCACCGACCTGCCGGTGACCGGGTTCGACTCCGAATCCCCGGAACCGCCAGCCGCGTAGAGGGTCGGCAGGGCGAGACCGCCAAGACCGAGGCTTCCAATGGTCAGACGCCTGCGGCGGCTGA
>CBFHWB010000126.1:0-13004 GCA_965659285.1 Planctomycetota bacterium
TTCTTTCGTTCGCCGCTGCCCCGGTTGATAATGTGGCAGCTGGAGCTTCCCGGGCCTTGAATCACAAACGCACATTGGGTTGAAGCATGAACCATCCGAAGAATCAATCCTGCTGGGCCGCCTTGATACTTGTAGCCTTTACGCTGCTGGCGCCCACCCCCGCCCCCTCCCAGGAGGGTAAAGCCGGAGCTGAAAAGGCCGGAGTGAGCGCTCCCGAAAAGGTCTTCGAGGAGCTCTGGGGCGTATTCAATGAACGCTACGCCTTCTTCAAGCTCAAAGAAGTAGACTGGAAGGCGCAGTACAGGAAACACCGGCCGCGAGTGACCTCGAAAACCACGGATGATGAACTCTTCGGGATTCTCTCTGAGATGTTGGCCCCGCTGAAGGATGGGCATGTCACCCTCGCCATCAAGGGCAAGGGTAAGAAAAAGAAAGAGTTCTGCCCTGAGGAACAGGCCGATTTCGAGCGGGAGTTTCCCTCGAGGAAGCTGCAGAAGAAGTTCTGGAACATGGTAGCCGACACGCTCGGTACCGCCGGCTTCAGCGAACCGAAGGAACTCGCCGAGATCTTCATTTATTGCCGCAGCAAAGACCTCGGCTATCTGAGAATCGCCGAGATGGAGGGTCCGGGAAAGAGAGCTCTCGACAGAGCGCTCGACCGGATCCTGGGTGAGCTGCAGGACACCAGGGGAATCATCATCGACATCCGTACCAATCCCGGCGGTACCGACGATTTCGTGTACCGGATCCTCACCCGCTTCGTCGATAAGAAACGGGTCGGACACTATAAGAAGACCAAGAAGGGTCCCGGCGAGGATGACTTCGGCGAAATGCGGACCCGCCATCTCGAGCCGGGGGGCGCTGTCCGATACAAGGGCTACCTCATGGTCCTCACCAACGATGCCTCCTACAGCGCGGCCGATGTCTTCGCGATGCTCATGGCGGCTCTTCCCAACGCGACCCTCATAGGTGACCACACCACCGGTATCTTCAGCGATATGCTTGAAAAGAAACTCTCCAACGGCTGGAAATACAGTCTCTCTCATCAACGCTATTATTCATCGGCCAGGGTCTGCTATGAAGGTAAGGGGATCCCTGTCGACGTTGAAATCCGCAATACCCGGGCCGATCTGAAAAAAGGCCGTGATCCTGTGATCGCCAAGGCTCTCGAGCTGCTTGGAAAGCGCCTCTGAAACAAATCAGCCTTTATCGGCCTGGCGGGCCGGGTCCGCTGTGGAGCCTTGATGGTCCCATGAGGAGGTGCTAACTTAGCGACCTGAATTACGCTCAGGTAGGGGTGTAACGGACCGGGAACCTCTAAAGAAACCAGGGAACCAATGACGGACTACAAGGCGGCACTGCAGAGCTTCCAGTCTTCGCGTGAATTCTTTGTCGGTATCGACTCCGACGGCTGCGCTTTTGACAGCATGGAGCTCAAACACAAGGAGTGCTTCTGCCCCAACACGATCAATTATTTCGAGCTCCAGGCTGTCTCAAAATACGCCCGGGAGGCCTGGGACTTCGTCAATCTCTACTCGCGAACCAGGGGCTGCAATCGCTTCCTGGCGCTGATCTATGCCCTGGATTACCTCCGTGCGCGGCCCGATGTCCAGCGCAGAGGCGTCGAGATCATGAAGCTCGACTCCCTCGAGCGGTTCAGCGAATCCGGCAAGCCTCTCTCCAACCCCGCTATCGAAGAGTTTCTTGAGGAGAATCCCGATCCCGAACTCGAGCTCTGCATGAAATGGAGCCACCACGTCAACCGCGACGTAAAAAGATTCGTCAACAACGTTCCACCCTTCCCGAACCTCCGTGAATGCCTCGAGAAGTTCTCCGAGACGGCCGACATGATGGTCGTATCCGCGACCCCGGTCGAGGCTCTCACCAAGGAGTGGAAAGAACACGATATTGATCAATACGTAGGGCTTATCGCCGGCCAGGAGATGGGCAACAAAAAGGAGCACCTCGAAGCCGTCGTCTCGAATTACGAAGATGGCAAGGTGCTGATGATCGGAGATGCCCCCGGCGATCAGAAGGCCGCCAAGGCCAACAACGCCCTCTTCTTCCCCATCGTACCCGGAGAAGAAGAAGCGTCCTGGGAACACCTCCTCGCGGAAGGAATTGACCGCTTCTTCAATGGAAGCTTCTCGGGAGACTACGAGGCGGGCCTGACCGAACGCTTCCTCGCAAAGCTCCCCAGTGACCCACCCTGGAACCAGGAATAGACTGAGAGATATGAGTACCTCACCCTGTGATATCGGCCTGATCGGCCTCGCCGTGATGGGAAAAAACCTCGTCCTCAACATGGAGGACCATGGCTACAGCGTCGCCGTCTTCAACCGCACCACCAGCAAGGTGGATGAGTTTATAGCGGAGAATCCCGACCGGCAGCTCTACGGTGCCTCAAGCATCGAGGACCTCTGCGCCAACCTCAAGGCACCCAGAAAGATCGTTCTCCTGGTCAAGGCCGGCCAGCCTGTCGATGATTTCATTGACCGCATAGCCCCGCACCTCGAACCGAACGACATCATCATCGATGGGGGCAACTCACACTTCCCCGACACCATCCGCAGGACAGCGGAGGTAGAGGCGCGCGGGTTGCGCTTCATCGGCACGGGGGTTTCCGGCGGAGAAGAGGGAGCCCGGCTCGGACCGAGCATCATGCCCGGAGGATCAGAGAGCGCCTGGCCGGAGGTGAAAGGCATCTTCCAGGCCATCGCCGCCAAGGTCGGAGACGAGAACGAGCCCTGCTGCGACTGGGTCGGATCCGATGGAGCCGGACACTATGTGAAGATGGTCCACAACGGGATCGAGTACGGCGACATGCAGCTGATCTGCGAAGCCTATTTCATGATGAAGAACTCCCTGGGCATGAACGCGCAGCAGATGCACGAGGTCTTCGCGCGGTGGAACGAGGGCGAGCTCGAGAGCTACCTGATTGAGATCACCCGCGACATCCTCGCCATCACGGATGAAGAGACCGGCAATCCCCTCGTCGAGATGATCCTCGACACGGCGGGTCAGAAAGGTACGGGGCGTTGGACATCGGCCTCGGCTCTTGATCTGGGAATCCCCGCGCCAACGATCGTCGAAGCCGTCCTCGCCAGAGCGATCTCAGCTCAGAAGACGGATCGTGTGGCCGCATCGGAGATCCTGAAAGGACCGGACTCGAGCTATGATGGTGATCCCGCGGAGCTGGTTGATGCGATCGAAAAGGCGCTCTATTGCTCGAAGATCTGCTCCTACGCCCAGGGCTACGCGCTCATCCGGGCCGCGGCGGAAGAATACAATTGGGATCTCGATTACGGAAGCATCGCCCTGATGTGGCGAGGCGGCTGCATCATCAGGGCCCGCTTCCTCGAACGAATCAGGGATGCCTTTGCCAATGCTCCCGACCTGAACAACCTCCTGCTGGACCCCTTCTTCCTCCAGGCCATCGATGAGAACCAGGCAGCCTGGCGCCGTGTGGTCAGCGAGGCCGTCAAGCTGGGAATCCCGACGCCCGCCTTCAGCTCGGCCCTGGCCTACTACGACAGCTACCGCCGGGGAAGCCTGCCCGCCAACCTGCTCCAGGCCCAGCGCGATTACTTCGGCTCCCATACCTACCGCAGGGTTGACCGGCCGGAAGCGGATCCCGTTCACACCGACTGGGTAGGAATCACCAGGAAGCTCCAGGGGCGCGGCTGAACGGAACAAGCCCTCCGCTTGGCATTCCATCGCGGCGCGGTTAGACTGCTCCTTCACCGCTTCATTGAAACCCCAACGCAGGAGATGCGGCACCGCCGTAATAACCAGGATGTTTTATTCGGGAATCGCCGATGAAGGCGCGGAAGATCTTGCCGGCCAGATACGGGCCCACCGGGAGCTTGGCTGGGAGCATATTGAGCTCCGCAACCTCTCCGGAACCAACCTCACCGATGTCACCGACGAAGAGTTCGAGCAGGCCGCGGCAGCCCTCGCCGAGGGAGGGCTCGAAGTATCCTGCTTCGCCTCCCAGTTGGCCAATTGGGCCCGCCCCATCGATAGCGACTTCGAGATAGACCGGCAGGAGCTCGCCAGGGCGATACCCCGGATGCAAAAACTCGGCACCCGGTTCATTCGCTGCATGAGCTATCCGAACTCCGAGCCGGAACTCGAGGACGGCCAGTGGCGCGCCAGGGTCGTAGAGCGGATGACGGAGCTCGCCAGGATGGCGGAAGACGGCGGAGTCATCCTCGTCCATGAGAACTGTAATGGATGGGGCGGCCTGGGGCCGCAGCAGACCATGGATCTGCTCTCGGATGTCGGCTCAGAAAATCTCAAGCTGGTCTTCGACACCGGCAATCCCTGCCAATATTCGCAGGACGCCTGGGATTACTACAGCGGCGTCCGGGAAGAGATCGTCTACGTTCACATCAAGGACTACCTGCCCAAGGAAGATCCTGACGCCGAAGACACAGCCTGCTTCCCCGGGGAGGGCTGCGGCTACGTACGTGAGATCTGCCGGGATCTCCTGGGAAATGGCTACGATGGAGGCTTCTCGATCGAGCCCCACATCACCTCGGTGATCCATCTGCAGCAGGAGGCATCCGATCCCGAACTGGCTTACAAGACCTACATCAAATACGGACGCCGACTCGAAGCCCTCTTCGAATCAATCAGTGCGGAAGGCGAAGCTCCTGAAAGCTGAATTTTCGCCTGGGGCGGTGGAGAGCCATCGTCCTAAAACAGCGTGAAACCTCTTCCTGCGGCTGTAGAAGCGGATACCTTGACCTGCCGTCAGCCACCCCGCAAAATAGAGTAGCCGTTTCTTTTGCGGCGGAATCCCCCTGGAGAACTCCCATGTATCGAAAATACCTCGCATCTGTACTACTGGCTCTCGTAACCGCCAGCGCTCCAAGGCTCATCGCCGAGCCGGTCCTGTACGGCAGCTACATTGAAATACAGAGTGAATCAACCACAGCCGGCCTGCGGAAGGTTCCCGACCTGGGCCTCTCGGCAAAAACTTTCGCGAATAGAACCGCGGGAACGCACCGCTCCATCCTCTTCTGGAATATCGCCAAGGGTAGCTGGAACGGCCAATCGCTCGACTCCCTGAAAATAGTCATCGTCATCGAGTCAACCGGAACCCCGGGCAGCCCTCTCGAGGGAGCTGTGAAAGCTGTCATCTATATCGATGAAAAAGCAACGGCTGAAAAAACAGAGGCTCTGCTCGACCTGGCCAGGGAACTCGCACCGCGATACCTCAAAAACGTAAAGCGGATTCGAAAGGCTCCGATCCAATTCGTCAAGAAGGACCATACCCTCAAGCTCTCGATCAGGAAACACCTGGCGGTCGACATCGAGACCCATGAACATGACTCCGCCGCCATCTGCGAAGCGGTCTGCGGAAAAGATCCCCAGCCCGGCAAGCCGCTCTCGCGTCATGTAAAAAGCGAAAAAGCCCTGGGGCAGAAGAGCCTCTACCAGGCGGAAGACCTCGATGTGCGCTGGAGCAGCACGACATCACAATCCTGCCTCTTCGGACAATTCGGACTCTGATCCGAACTTATATTGAATACCCTCCTGCAAGGTTCCGTCTGAGTTACTGAAGACGGAGACCTGAGTGGTCTCGCAACATACCCAGGGACCTCAGAATAAGGAGGAACCGCCATGAAGCTCAAATGCTTCTACCTGCTCGCTCTCAGCGGAGTGTGCCTACTTTCTCCCTCAACAACCTATGCCGATGGATTCTTCCGCTTCGGCCTCAGCTTCGGAAGCCCCGACTTCCGGGTCAGCTTCTTGAGAACCAGGAGAAGCTGGGCTCCCGCGAGAACGGTAGTCGTCGCTCCCCCACAGCGAACCCTCTGCACTTCGCACAGGGTACAGCGAGTGCACCGGGTGGCGCACCGCCACCTCTGGACCTCAAGGGCCAGGAGAATCTGGGTGCCGCCGGTCTATCGCACTGTCTTCGGCGGCTATGATCACTGTGGAAGAGCCGTCTACAGGGAGATCCTCACCCGCGCGGGACACTACAGAACCGCCTTTACCGACCATTGCTCCTGCGGGGCCAGCCGTTAGAACATCTGCACAAGAGAGACGAAGATGCCCACCCTGGTCTTCGTCTCTCTTCTCTGTTCTCAGCGGTAGTAGAGAAAATAGAATGGGAAGGCCACCGCCTCCCGCAACAGGAAGAAGGTGTCCCGGGTAAGCGCCCCGGCCGCCCTGACCTCTTCGTTCGAACAGGTGGGGACCGTATAACAAGAGCTCCCGTTGCGCTCAAAGATCATCTTTACCCTGGCACAGTGAAAATACTGGCTCACCGTAAGGTACGTCTTGAAACCATGCTCCCGCGCAATGCGGCCGCAGTTACGAGCTGATTGGGCGGTGTTGATCCCATCTTCGTCCAACAGGATTCGTTCGGCCGGCACCCCTCCCACCTTTGTAGCGTAGGAGGCCATCTGCCGAGGCTCGCTGAGGCCGTTCTTTCCGGTTCCGCCGCTCATGACCAGGTAGGAAACGAGCCCCTGGCGATAGAGCTCGATTCCGGTAACAAGGCGATCCTTGAGAGCTCGGCTCAGGCTTCCATCGTCATAGACCTTCGCCCCCAGGATAACCGCCGCATCCGCCGGCCTGCGAAAGTCCGTTCGACCAAATGTGACCAGGTGGGCAGAGATCAGGAGGAAGAAGGAAGCCGACGCCACCACAGTGTTAAAAAAAACCCTCGCCGGAGGCGGCATACGAGGCTCCCTGGTTTCACACCAGGAAATCCTCGAAAATTCGAAGAGCAGGATCAACCAGACAAAAAAGCAGAAAGGCACCGGTAGATCGGTAGCAAAATCCCCATTGCTGAGATGATGGTAGTACCCAACCATGGTGGCCCCAACAAGTATCCAGAACCCGAAGAAGACGCCTCCAAGCAGCCAGCGTGCCCAATCGGACCGCCCCACATCATGCGGAACCAGGAGAGCCAACCCCAGGAGCGCCGAGATCAGGGAGAGCTCCGGGTCGGGAATCTCGATATCCAGCCAGATCCGGGTAATCGACAGGTTCGCATTATCAAGCGTGAGCAGCAGATTGCAGAGAATCAACAATCCCAACGCGACACCAGGAGCTCGTGTAATCCAGAAAAACTTCCTGAACATGACCTTTGACACTGTTTGATTTCTTGAAGATGCCGACAGAAAACTCCCCGGCGTGACAGCATCTTTTATATCGGATCATTCGTTTCCAAACCCACAGCACCAATTATTGAGCCTGGAAATTTTCCGGAATACCACATCAGGTAAGTTCTCTGAACAAACAACGATCATTACCCTTTCCATTCAGTGACTTCAACCCAACTCCTTTGTAGCACTGCATTTGTTTCATTGAAGATATCCAATCAGCATCTGTAAAATTGCTGTTATGGAAGACAGTGAAATGGACCTCAGCAGGATCCTCGAAGCCTGGAGCTACGGGGACAAAAAGCACGTCAGGCGCGTCACCAACCATCGCGGGGACGAGGTTCTACAGGTCCGCCTGCCTCTTGGAATCGAGCAGTACGAGTTCCAGGGACGACCCGATGGTCGCCGACCGCAGGGACAGGAGTCCTGGTTCCACTATTACGTCAACGAGACCGAAAAAAAGCCCTGGGATATCGAACTGAGCGAGGAAGACTTCCAGCGCCTGAAGGAAGAATGCCTGCTGTATTACTACAGGTACCTGTTGTTCTTCCAGGTAGGCGAATACGAATACTGCTCGCGCGACACCATGAGAAATATAGAGGTGCTCGACTTCACGGATAAGCACTTCCCCGCTGAGCTCTGTGCCAGCCTGCAACAGTACAGACCCTATATCCTGAGAATGCACTTCATGTCGGAGGCTCTCGGAACGATCGACTCCGGCGGTGACATTCCCGCAGCCCTGACCATCCTCTCGGAGGCCGCCTGCCTGATCGAAGATCTTCCGAAGCTGGCAAAGAACAAGATCTTCCCTCTTGAGCAAAAGAACTCTCTTCGCGCGATCGAAGAACTGCGTCAGCAACTGTTCAAGATGCTGCCCCCCGATCCTCTTTCCGAGCTAAGAGAGAGGCTGGCCGAGGCGATCGTGAATGAAGACTACGAAGAGGCCGCCAGGCTGAGAGATTCTCTGCAGAAACGAGAAGACCGCAGCGAGCCCAATTAGGCCGGCCGCGAGCCTCTACCTGAGAGCGAACCGTCTCACGGCCTCGGCCACCGCGCCCTGGTTGTTCGTCTTCTCTGTTACATGATCGGCGACAGCCTTGCTCGCCTCGGTGCCGTTGGCGACAACGACCCCTATTCCGGCAGCCTCCAGCATGGGATTGTCATTCTCGGCATCACCTACGGCGAGAACGTTGGGCAGGCCGAAGCCGTAGTGCTCTCCAAGAGCCTCAAGCGCGGTACCCTTGGAAACCCCGGGGGCCATGATCTCAAGATACTCCGGATCTGATTTCGTGATGTAGGCACGATCTCCCAGTTCCGAGACAAAGTGGTCATGCAAACGATCCCGCTCCTTTGGCTCAGCCAGGAGAATCAACTTGGTCGGCTCCTGCCCGATCCTCCCGGTAAGATCCTCGATATGATACTCGGCTCCAGTGCGGCCGCTGTAGATGTCCATAAAGCGCCGCCGATTCGGGCTATCCTCGGCGTAAAGGACGTCATCCCGGTAAAAATTGAGCAGGTAGTCTCCATCCTGGGAAAACCTGATGAAGAGCTCCGCTAGATCGGCAGGCAAAGGACGCTCGCTGATCAATGGTCGTCCCTCAGACTTTGGCCCTACGACCTTGCCCCCATTGTAGGCGAGGATAATACAATCAAGGCCCAGGGTCTCCTCTACAGGCAGGATCCGGGGAATCATTCTCCCCGAAGAAATAGCGACGAGAATACCCTGGCTCTGAGCCTCTTCAAGGGCGCGGACATTCTCAGGCGGAACCTCCTTGCGATCATCGAGCAGGGTTCCATCCAGATCCAGGGCGATCAGGCTGACTTGTTCCATTTACTTGACCTCTACAGTAGCACTACTTAAGCTACCTCAGTTTCCAACGAAAATACTCGGGCGATTAGCTCAGCTGGTTAGAGCGCCATCCTCACACGGTGGAAGTCGGTGGTTCGAATCCACTATCGCCCACCAGATCAAACCGGTTGCGATGAAAATTGCAGCCGGTTTTTTTTACCATACGGACACCACCAGACTTCTCCCCGAGGCACGGTCGCGATGCTCCCAGAGGTAGATACCCTGCCAGGTTCCAAGGGCCAGCCGCCCATCGACAACTGGTATCACCAGGCTGGTTTCCGTCAGAACATTCTTTATATGCGAAGGCATATCGTCAGGCCCCTCGTGGGTGTGGCGGAAATATGGCTGGTTTTCCGGAACCAGCCGGTCGAGGTAGGCCTCGAGGTCTGCGCGCGCGGTGGGATCGGCATTTTCATTGATACAGAGACTCGCCGAGGTGTGCCTGAGAAAGACATTACAAAGACCGCTGTCGACAGGACTCTCGCCAACTACCGCCGCAACCTCCGAGGTAATTTCATGCAGCCCGCGACTGCGAGATCCCAACGAAAGTACTCGCTGAAAGGTGCTCATCTCATCTCTCTCTGTTCTTCGAACATCGCCATCTCATCTGCCAGGCATGGCTCCCAGTTCAACGCTTGAGGGCGTGTTTTGCAAGACGAGTTGTAAATTCCCATATGGGACCGGGAAAACGATGGCTCCGCTCGAGCACATCTTCAAACGCCGTCAGGAAACGCTTCACATCGGATTCATCGATGACCAGGGGCGGAATCAGCTTGATGACCTCCAGCCCATGTCCTGCCACCTGGGTGAGGATCCTGTGATCCGCCAGCAGGGACATCACCATGGCCTGGGAGACCAGGCCTTTCTGCAGCTTGCTGGCAAGCTTCCAGCCCATCTTCAGCTTCAAAGAGGCGGGCTCGCCGAGCTCGATACCGATCATCAGACCACGCCCGCGTACATCTTTGACCAACTCAAATCTATCGGCAAGCTCTCTGAGCCCCTCCAACAGGAGCTCTCCCATCCGCCTCGAATTTTCTACCAGGCTCTCCTCCTCGAATACATGGAGGGTCGCGATTCCTGCTGCCATCGCGTAGGCTCCCTGGCCAAAGGTCGAAGAATGGACCACGCAATTGTCGAGTGAATCGAAGACCCCATCGTAGATGCTCCTGCTGGTAAGCACGGCGCCGACAGGAACGAGTCCGGCCGACAGCGCCTTAGAAACAACCAGGATATCTGGCTCAACTCCCGGGTGCTCCAGGGCAAACATCTTCCCGGTACGACCGAATCCTGTCTGTACCTCATCGAATACCAGCCTGGTTCCATGGCGCGTGCAGAGTTCCCTTGCCTCACGAAGGTACTCATCCTCCGCGATAAACACTCCCTTGCCCTGCACCGGTTCGAGGACAAAGGCCGCGACATCCTCTTTCGCCAGTTCGCTTGCAAGCGCCTCCCTGTCGTTGAACTGGACCTTGTCGCAACCTGGAATCAGGGGATCGAAACCATCCCGATAGGATTCATCCGTATTCAGCGAGAGAGAGCCGTTGCTCAGGCCATGAAAGGAATGGTCACAGAAGAGCACCCGCGGCCGACGTGTGCTCTTGCGAGCGAACTTGATGGCCGTCTCGACCCCCTCGGTACCTGAATTGGTAAAATAAACCGTATCAAGAGCTTCCGGGGTCAGTTCCTTGAGCTTCTCCGCAAGCAGACCCGACAAGAGCGGCGCGTCCATCTGCACCAGAGTGGCAGGCTGAGAATCCATCAGATCCTTCAGGGCCTGGATGACTGTTGGATGGTTGCGGCCGACATTGTGGACGGCGTAGCCGGCAAGCATATCGAGATATTCACAGTCCTGCTCATCATAGAGATACTGCCCTACGCCTCGTACATAGACCTTGTCAAAGCCGATCAGGCGCAGTACCCGGGCGAACTGGGGATTGATATTCTCGCGCTGGAGAGCGACGTTCTCACCATTGCGGCTGTGGATGAGCTTCTGGAGATCAAAGCTCAACGGCCCTACTCCTGAGCTGGCGCGAAGCTGTCCACCATGTCGGTAAACGCCTCCTGCCACTTTTCCATGGTGGCCCGCGGCCCGAAGGACTTGAAAAAGACCTGACCCCCGGGAGCCTGCACAACAGCGGCGAGAACCCTGTAATCAGGGCGAGCCTGGCCTGCCTCGTTCGGGTCCATGGGCCGTGCCTTGTACATATAGGTCCCGTCCAGCTGAACGATCGCCACATCCATCCCGGCAACCTTCCGTGTGGTAATAAGCGGCTCAGGTGCCTCCTTGAATTGCTGTTTCCAGCGCTGGACATTGGCATCCATCCCGCCGAAGGCGGGTATGACCGTAAGCTCTCCATCAAAAGTGTCATTCGCGGCATGGGGAAGCTTGAACTGGGCCTTGCGCATCCGGTTGGCAGGTTTCTGACGAAGCCAGCCCTCCGGAGCCTTGGCCTTCAATCCCATCACAACAAACGCTTCGCCCGGTTTCCAGGGACTGGCGGCTGGTTCTCCGCCCGCAGCCGGCTCAGCGGCAGGAGCAGGGGCGGGAGCGGGGATCTGGGCTTTCAAGGCCGGGTGGGCGGATCCCCGAGCCTCCTCTGGCGTAGGCTCTTCATGTTGCGGCCGGGAATCGGAGCAACCCGAGAAAACAACAACCAGCAACAGCAGAGAGGGCACAAGAGAAGCACGAATAGAAACCACAATATCGATAAACCTGGTTGAGAACTTCATTTCACTTTCCCTGGATGAATTTTTTCAGTTCAGCCTGCCATGCAGCCGGCTTCACATCGTCACGGACCAATGCCTCGCCAGGCCGCGACAGGAAGACCCACCGCAGACCCCGGGGGCCACGTTTCTTATCACGTCCCATTGCAGTCAGGATACGCGAGCAGGACAGCTTGCTCAAGTGAACCGGCAGACCAAAAGCCGCAAGCAAGGCTTCAAGACGATCCGCCGTAGCCTCCCTGGTAATTCCAAGCCTCTCACCAAGACGGGCAGCGAAAACCATTCCGACAGCAACCGCCTCTCCGTGCAGGAGGCTACCATAGCCCTGGGCCGCCTCGATTCCATGAGCAAGCGTATGACCAAAATTAAGGATCATTCGCAAACCGGACTCTCGCTCATCTTCCTCAACGACCTCGGCCTTGATCCGCACGCAGCGCTCAACAACTTTCGCGAGCAGAGGAGGGGAACCGGCAAGGAGAACCTCCCTCTCCCTCTCAATGAGCGACAGCAGCCTGAGATCCCGAATCGCCGCGGTCTTGATAATCTCGGCCCAGCCGGCACGCGCCTGGCGGGCAGGCAGAGTTCCGAGCAGGTCGAGATCCATGATGACAGCTCGAGGTTGATGGAAAGCTCCTGCGAGATTTTTCCCTTCAGGAATATTGACCCCGGTCTTTCCCCCCACGCTGGCATCGACCATGGCCAGCAGAGAGGCTGGAACCTGGATGAACTCGACTCCACGCAGAAGGCTGGCGGCTGCGTAGCCTGTAATGTCTCCGACAACCCCTCCCCCGAAAGCTATCATGCAGGAGTTGCGGTCGCACCCGGAGCGAACAGCGGAACGAAGAATTCGCTGCATCTGCTCCATCGTCTTGGAACCCTCCCCTGGAGCAAGCACAGTTTCGGAAAATGGAATGCCGGTACGCCTGAGCTGCTTTCGTATCGTCTCGCCGTGATGCCGCAGAACATTCCTGTCGCTCACGAGGTGCAGACGCGATGGCCTGCGCTTCCCCTCCAGGAGAAGCGGCAACCGTGAAAGGGAGCCGCTGCCGATCACGGCCGGATAATTGCCGCCGGTGGAGCGAACCCGGACGGTGCGGGGCTCTCCCCCCCGGTTTTTTACTTTTTTTCTCTTACCACTGGGCATGGTCAATCGTCTTCGTCACCGGCGACTTTGTCTCCGAGGGAAGCCTCGGCATCGTCAGCCCCTTCGGCCGGAGCATCGTCCTCGGTCTCGGCGTCGTCAGCCTCTTCGACTGCGGCCCCGCCGCCCCTCGCGAGCGCACCCTTCTCCCGGCTGGCCCGGCGGC
>CBFHWB010000127.1:0-12905 GCA_965659285.1 Planctomycetota bacterium
AGCCAATAGCCTATGCGAGCCCATGGGCGGGGGCAAGGAAGGGCGGGTTTACTTGAGTTTCTGGATGCCCGCATCTTTGGGAAACAGCTTCCTGGCAACGTGAAGAAGATCGATTCGACGCGGGTCGAAGTCTTCCTGGCCCGCTCGCTTTCCGTTTGTGTATATCTCGAGTTCATCGCAGGAAAAACAGACCAGTACGTCCACCTGCACGTTGGCATCGGACAGGCGCAGAGCGATGCCGGGAACGAACTCGCAAGCCTTGGCGCTGTCCCAAAGGTAGGTGTTCGGATCGGTGAGAACCTTCGACAAGGTCGCCCTGGACGCCTCATCCAGGACCATTGGGCCTGAGATGATCGGATATCCTTGCAGCTCCCTGCCTTTATCCGCTTTTGTCCCAGGCGCATCGTCCCTGGCCGATGGGCCGGAGCGGGCATAGCCATCGATGCGGTAGGCCTCGCAGACCCTGGACTTCGAGAGGTCTGCCAGCAGCGCGTAAGCGGCTTCACCACCCACCAGGCCCTGGACCCGGGTGTCTCCGCAACCGGACAAAAAGATCAGCAACAAGGCGGCGCTTGCGGAGGTAAGGCATTGTTTCATTTTGACACCTGCGGTCATGCTGGCTGTTGAAGGTGAGTCAGAAGGAGGACGAAGCCCCCCTGCCTGCTGAACGATGAGCCGTTGAGAGGCGACTCAAAGATTGAGTCATGGATATAAAACTGTTCCCTACAACAGCGCCTTGATTGGATTTCCGGTGCTGGCTGGAGCCGTAAAGCCGTCCAGCCCAAGGCGTGTGGCGGGATTGATATTCATCGCGGTAAAAAGTGTTGCGGTGAAATCCTCCAGGGTTACCGGGTTGGATTTTACGTAAGCCGCCTGATTATCTGACTCTCCATAAACACTACCTCCCCTGATACCCGCGCCGGCAAGCATTGCTGAATAGCAGTTGGGCCAATGGTTCCGGCCGATGCGTTTGGCGCCCTTACTGATCTTGGGTGTACGACCGAATTCGCCCACCAATACGACCAGCGTGGTATCGAGCAACCCGCGATCCTCGAGATCCTCGAGCAATGTAGCTACTGCCTGGTCGGTGCGAGGCAAAGCGAAAGGCAACCCGTTCCATCCATTTTCAAAAATACCCACATCGGCATTACCGTGCATGTCCCAGGTTTCAACACTCACAAATTTCTCGCCCGCGGCGAGTCCTGCCCACGCAGCAACATTGACCAGCCTCACGCCCGACTCGATGAGTCGCCGAGCCAGCAACAGGTTCTGCCCCAGGGGATTTCTACCGTAGCGATCCCTGACCTTTGCGTCTTCCTTCTCAATTTGAAAGGCCTGCCCGGCCGCTTTCCCGAAAAGCAAATCAAAGGATCTCTTCTGGTGGGTTTCAAACGATTCAAACTCAGCTGTACTTCCCACCGGCGAGAGCCGTCGCGCTGACCGCAGCAGGTCCCGGCGTTTCTGAAGCTGCTCTTTCGTTACCTCACTTGGTGTATCAAACGCGCGAACACGGAAACCAGCGGAGGCGGGATTATCATCATGCTTCTCGCCAATCAACATGGGGGCATAGGCCATGCCCAGGCGTCCGCCTGTCAGGTAGGTGTGATCAGGAGGGGCGGCTCCACCGCCGAATTTCTGCAGCCACACGTGGTCGGGAATGCTTGCGCTGGAGGGACGCAGCTTGGTGACCATCGCGCCAAAGGACGGGTCATCCGCCGCAGGCTGCTCACGGCCAGCCAGCAACATCGAGTTGGCTCTCTTATGCTCCGCCTCCTTGTGTGTCATCGAGCGGATGACTGCGTATTGCTCCGACAGCTTGGCCAGGCGCGGCATCAGCTCACAAACCTGGAATCCAGGCGTGGCGGTCCTGATCGGTTTATAGGGGCCGCGGATCTCCCTGGGCCCCCCAGGTTTCATGTCCCATGAATCGAGCTGGCTCAATCCGCCATACTGATGAATAAAAATACAGGACTTGGCCGGGGCACCTGGGCCCAGGAGTTGTTCAGCATGAAGGAAGCCGGGCAAGGTTAAGCCCAGGGCGCCAATACCACCTGCCTGTAACAGGCGCCGTCTCGAGAACTGCCGCTGGGGTTGATCGTTCAAATGAGACATTTGTTTGGACAAGAAAGAAGGGGTTATTCTATTTTTTTGATGGCTCTTGTTAACTAAGCCCAGCCAATAGCCTATGCGAAGCCATCGCCGGGGGCAATGAGAGGGCAAAATGACGGAGGCGTTAAAAATCTCTTCCATAACACCCTGGATTCAACTTTGGACAGCCTCCGCAGCCCGATTTACACTTTTTAGCGGATACTCACCTTCTGAAACACACCATATGGTTGAAAACACCGTCATGAAACCAGCCGCGTTGTTGCTCCTGCTCTGGACTCCTGTTTTAACGTCTCTTGCACTGGCCAACAGCCCCGAGACGGTAACTGTAGGGCACCCGAAAAATCCCGCCGATTCCACCGGTTACGGAAAGGTTCCCTATGAATACAGGATTGGAAAATACGAGGTAACCAATGCCGAATACTGTGAGTTCCTCAACTCTGCGGCCAAGGATGACCCTCACTCGCTTTATGACCCTCGGATGGCCCAGCAGTATGGAGGCATTACCCGTTCGGGCTTTCCGGGAAGCTACGCCTACTCAACCATCGAGGGCCGGGATAAAAAGCCTGTCAGCTATGTAACCTGGCTGTCCTGTGTCCGGTTTGCCAACTGGCTTTCCGGCGGCAAGGACGAAGCAGGCACCGAAAAGGGAACCTACACGATCGATGGCGGCCAGGTATCAGGCCTGCCTGATCACTCCACCCTGGCTGCCGGCAAAACAACCCGCTGGGCGCTTCCCACCGAGAACGAATGGTACAAGGCGGCCTATTACGACCCCGACAAGCCAGGCGGTCCCGGCTATTGGAGCTATGCTCACAAAGGCGGCAACCCGCCGCAATGCAATCTCAATTCAGACTCGATTGCAAAGGTGGGCTCCTACGCCTCATCCCCCAGCCCCTCAGGCACCTTCGACCAGAACGGCAACCTGTGGGAATACAACGAAACCGTAGCGGGGACGAAGGTTGGCCTGCGAGGAGGATCGTTCTACATCGACGACAACACAAGCTACCTGCTCGCTTCTACACGCTACGAAGTGCTCAGCGCGAAATGGCCCAACTACGGTTTTCGAGTCGTAGCCCTCGGCTCGGGAAAGGTGACCGCCCGTGCCGAAAAAGTCAAACCTCCTCCGATTCCAGCCGCAGGTTCGAAACGAACCAGCAGAAAAACATTCTATGTGAGTAATTCCGAAGGGAACGATCTCTGGACAGGCGAGTCAGCCTCGAAGGGGAAAAAGTCCGGTCCATGGAAGACCCTGAAGCGGGCCTCTACAGAATATATCCCTGGAGACAAGATCCTGCTCAAGCGTGGCGACACCTGGAACGAAGAGCTGGCGCCCCGGGGGAACGGAACGGCGACCAGGCCCATAACCATTGGAACCTATGGAAAAGGTAGAAAACCGGTGATCGACCGCGGGGACTACAAAAAGGACCTCACCGGAATCCACCTGTCCGACCAGGGAGGATTCAAGATTGTCGGGATCGAGTTCAACCGCTGCATGACCGGAATTTACAGCGAATATTCCGATGGTTGCCCAACGAGGGAATATATCTGGGTCGAGGACTGCTACTTTCACGACTCCCTGCTCTACCAGCACTACGAGGACTATCCCAGGCGCAAGGTCGGACTCGGCATCTGCTTTTTCTCCTTTGAGCGGGACAAGCGAGTTGTGCTCAAAGACATCACGATCAAAAACTGCGTGTTTCGGCGGCTCACATCGGGTGTGTGGACCAACAGCCCTGACAACTTCAACAAGGCAGCGTCCTTCGTCTATAACTTCCAGAACATGACCTTTGAAGACTGTCTTTTTGAAGAAGGCCTGCAATGGCAGCTGGGCATTCGCGGGGTAGACACCGGGGCGGTAAGAAATTGTGTCACCCACGATGTGGGCAGGAAATTCCGCTCATTCAATGGCGTCGCCGGCGCGATGTTCTTCCGCTGCAAGGATTGGATTTTTGAAGACAGTGAGTGGGGATACATCTCCATCGGCCTGGGCAGCGGAGACGGACAGGCCTTCGACTTCGAGGGCAACTGCGACAACATGACCATGCGCGATTGCCTTTTTCATGACACCGATGGTCCGGGCTTCCTGCTCTGCTGCTACGCCTCGGACTGGAACCCTCACAAGAAAATCCTGATGGATAACTGTGTCGTCAACGGCAAAAGCAAAAGACCGATCGGGTTGCCCCGGTGCGCGATTGTGAACACCACTGACTGGAATGAATCTACCTGGAAGAACTGCCGATTTTACCTGTCGAGAGGAGAGGCTCTGATCCGAATCATGGATCCTGAGAAAGACAAACGGACAGCCTTTACCAACTGCGTTGTCAAGAACCTGGCCGCCGCCTGCAGTAGTCCCAGGCTGCATGGAAAAGCGACCGCATCCTCCCAGGCTTCCGGGCAGAAGGCCGCGGGGATATCCGATGAAGATCGCTCAACTTCCTGGAAACCCCAGGCTGGTGGTGAACAGTGGGTACAGCTCGACTTCGGCCGCACCAAGAGGGTTAACGAATTTAAGATCAGGGAAGCGCAGGGCTCCTCCGTAATCCGCTATTCCATCGACTGCTGGGACGGCAAGGCCTCCAGGTGGATCAGCTGCTTCAACGGCCGGGAGATTGGAAGAGAGTTCGTGGCGCCAATCGTCAGTCGACTCACCTCAAAGGTCAGGCTGCGTATCATCCGAACCAACAGCGCCGCGGCGGTGATTACTGAATTCAGCGCCTACAACGACACCCGCGGAAAAACTTTCAACCTCAAGCGCGGAAACCAGGTGCCTCAATTTATCGGCAAATAACCCCCTGGTTGCTTATCGCCTGGAGCATCGCTTAGGTCTGTACATTCACGGTCCTGGTAAATACGCAGTCAGTACAGCCTGCGCAGGCAGGAAACGGAGCGGGCTATTCAGAGGGGCTCCCCATATAGCCTTCGGCAATCACTTCGCCCAGATGCACGATGCCTTCGGTGGTAATGACCAGCATCTTTTCCTGTTTGGGCAGGTTAAAGGCCTTGAGATGAATGAAGTCAGGATCGGCCGCGGCGACCCTGGCCATATCGCCAGCCACATCCAGCTTGTTGAGCCTCTCCACATCGGTGGGCGGCTGCTGGCTCACGTACCATCTTAACCCGGGTTGGGCCAGGTCCTTGCGGCTCTGGTTGATGATCGCCCGCACCCTCGTAGCGGCTTCCTTGCGGTACGGGTGAAAAGACATGTCGTTCTCGCCCAGGTGATAAAAGATACCTTCGATCTCCACCTGGTGCCCCTTGGCAGACAGTTCCCGGATGGAATCTTTCACGAACTGGATGAATTTCGGGTAAAGATGCCGGCTCCTGGCCATGCTCCCTTCAGGTGTCCAGTCGATGATCTGGGAACCGCTATGGGTGAATTTCGCTATGGCTATGTTGCCCTTCACCTTGCCGGCAATAGTGTGGGCAAAGCTCAGTTCAGGGCCAAAGGTGTCGTAGTAACCGGTGAGGCCCAGGGGTTCCCATCCTTTGGAAACGTGATAGCCGCCACCAAGGTTATATTTGTAGGCGATTCTGGGGTTGTCCTTGAGGAGAGCCTGCTTGCCCTTGAGGGTACGCAATTCCTGCTCAAAGGCGCGTTCTCCCTCCATGTTGCGATGGCCGGCCAGGATAAAGAGCTTCACGGCGCTGCCTTTTTTGTAGGGCCATTTTTTCAGGGGGCGTGGTATTTCGAGCTTGAGACCAATCGTGCGCAGATAGGCCGTTGCATAGTTTTCGCCATGCTGCAGCTGGCCCAGGGTGCCGTAGTGATAGTGCAGTCCCACTGGCCGACCGATCTCTGCGCCCACATGGGAGGTGGGCACATACTCGGCTCGTGGATCGACGTTGGTCACCTCGCGTTGACCGATGCTGATGGCATACATGCGCGGGCGCAGGTCCATACCCCAGATGGTCTTGGTGCAGAGCTCACCGATGTAGAACTTGAGACCTGGTGTCTTGAGGTCACGGCGCCAGCTGGCCAGGAAGTTTTTCAGATTCTTGCCGTAGTTCGGCATGTAGTCCTTGTTGAACATATCGTTCTCACCCTGGTGCCACATGAAACCTTCCAGGCGATACTTGATCTTGCGTTGAGCCAGATCCGCCAGCGCGCCACGGATGGTCTCCAGTGCCAGGGGATACATCTTGAAACCAATGGGCTTATCAGGATTCCAGTCCCCGCCCAGGTGCGTGCCGCCGGCGGCCACCTTGATGATGGCGATGGGCGCCTTGATATGGCCGGAGACTTTACGCGCGAAGCTGAGCTCCGGGCCAACGATATTATTGATGGGCGCCAGTGACTCCCACCCCCTGGAGCGGGTCTTATTTTCCCGGCCAAGGCAGTAGACAAACTTCACACTTTCCTGCGCAGCCTCCAGTCCGACGTAGGGAGGAAAGCGCTTGATATCCTTTACCTTCGAGTCTGAACCCACCATGTTTGATTGACCGGCAAAAACGAATACCCGCAGGGTTTTGTGGTCATCATTGGTTTGAGCAATAGCAGGGAGCGCTATTGCCAACAAAAGGAATACAGTAAAATTTCTCATCAATACTCTCACAATGAATTAGTTGAACCAGCCGACAGCCTATGCGAGGCCATGGGCCGGGGCAAGGAGGGGACTACCCCTGGTTGCTTATCGCCCGGGGCATCGCTTAGGGTGGTTAAGAAGGGAAAAACAGGCGCTTTTTTGGGCTGCATGAAGGCTCTGTTGATATCACTGCTTACTTCAGACGCGTTTCTTTACAGGACGAAATGATGGGGCGAAGTACAACCCTGACCGTAAGTATCTGCGCGAGTATCCTGCTTTTAGCTGCTCCCTGTTCGTCAGCGGCAGAGCACGGGATGAATGAGAAAGTTCTATCTCAGATTCCCGAAAATCTTAAGGCAATTGTCGACCGCGGCCAGAGCTCCGGCATGGTTACTTTGGTAGCTCGCAATGGAGAGATCGCGTCCATCGATGCGGTGGGTTGGCGCGTTATGGATAAAGAACCGCTGGAGACCACGGATGTGTTCTGGGCCGCTTCGATCACCAAGCCCTTCGTTGCGGTCGCCATCATGATGCTGGTTGATGAAGGGAAGCTGAAGCTCGGCGATCTGGTGGAGCAGCACATACCGGAATTCAAAGGGCAGAAAGTGAGGCTTGGCAAGAGGAGAGCGGAAACGGCTAAACATCCATTAACCATTCGAAATCTCCTTAATCATCTGGACGGTCTCCCGAAGAACCCCACCAGGAGCCGGGCCGCAAAAACCATCAAGCGGCGTGTGTTGACAACAGCGAAGGATCCGCTGATGTGGGAGCCCGGAACGAAATTTATGTACGGAGGCGAGGGACTTTACGTCGCCGCCTATATCGTGGAAAAGTATTCCGGCATGCCCTATACCCAATTTCTGAAGACCCGGATCCTCGATCCTCTCGGCATGGAAAACACCTATTTCACCATCAAGGACGTGCCCCGGAACCGGACGGTCCCGAGACATAGCAAGCCCAGGAAAGGCAAATGGAAAGCCACTGAGATGCGCGACTTCACATGGAGCACCGGCGGCAGCTATTTCGCGGTGGATGGCGGTTTCTTCTCAACGGCCGAAGACTTGTTCCCCTGGTACCAGATGCTTCTCAACGGCGGTGAATACGGAGGTGTTCGCTACCTGTCGGAGAAATCTGTTCGTGAGCTCACCCGCAAGCAGACTGGTGACGTGAAGCCTGCCGGGCACGGCGCCGGAAACTACTATGCTCTTGGCTTCCTGGCGGTCGTTGAACCGCAGGGCTCGACCGCCGCGCTGACACAGGGAAGCTTCGGAAAAGGAGGAGCAGGGGGATCGATCACCTGGGTCGATCCCGGCACGAAGACCATCTATATCATGCTCCAGAACGCATGGGGTGGGGATAAAAACCTCACCCAGTCCACGTTTCTTAATACCGCCGCTAAAGCGATACCTTCGAAATAAAACAACCACCGGCGCTCACCCGTCCAGCAAATCGGCAGGTGGAGGCGAAGGGGAAACCGCAACGGAGGGATCTACCTCTTCCTTTTTTCGTCTACCGGCTTTCCGCCTTGCTCATATTTCGCCTTAAATTGCTCCCACTCTTTCACCCAATCGAAAAACTGGTACGCCCATTCATAGAAGCCGCGGCTATCCTCGTATTTCGCCTGAAAAGGGTGGTTAAGGGCTTCCTGTTCCAACTGGCTCGCGGTCTTCCCTTCCTGGAGTCTACGCCAGTAATTCCATTCAAGAACCATGGCCTGACTCTGGAACCAGCCGAAAACACCAAAAGCGACCATTATCCCAGCCACGACCAGCGCCCACAGCAGTCTGGTTCCAGGGTCAGGCCATTTTTCTTCAGCTTCAGGACCCGTGAGTATGAACCAGGAAAGAAGACCGAAGCTCAAAAAAACGACAATACAGCCGCAGGAAGAATTCCTTAAAAACCGATCGTAGCTCGGCTCACGCATCCGTGCTTCACATTCCTTGCATTTATAAATATCTCCGCCTCGGGCTGTAGCTGCAGGACGAATGTCAAAGCCCGTATGCGCCCTGCAACGGCTGCACCAGTAGGCCTCGGGGTTGGGAATACAATGGTTGATTTCCGGTATGTTCTGCATCCTGCTCGTCCTGCTCCGGCTAAAGGTATTTGGTGCCCCCTCAGGTCCGACTTACACAGTCCTGCCTCGCCGGTTTTGGAATTGCGAATACCGTGAGGGCTGCCGCTCAGCGTTTAGTAGGACCAGGGCGTTTAGCAGGGCCAGAAGGTTTAAGGGCCAGATTGTAGCCCCATCCCGCGGAGATGGCGGTGAAGACACCCTTAGTGGGCGTGCTGGTAACCTGGCCGTGGTCGTTGGACCCCCAGCAGACGAGTGACCCGTCGGGCTTCATGGCCAGGCCATGCTGCCCTCCCGCGGCAATCAATTTGAACACACCCTTGGTGGGCCTGTCGCTGACCTGGCCCTTATTGTCATGACCCCATGCGGAGATGGACCCATCGGACTTCAAGGCCATACAGAAGAAATAGCCCGCGGCGACGGCTTTGAAATCACTCGTTGAAGGTTTGGCGCTGACCTGGCCATGGCCATTCCAGCCCCAGGCGACGACGGACCCGTTGGACTTCAGGGCCAGGCCGTGCCGGGCTCCAGCGGAGATGGCGGTGAAGTTGTTCCCGCCGGGGCAACCGCCGACCTGGCCATCGCCGATCACAACACGCTGGCTACCGGCCCTCCTGACCCGGTATTTACCGGCGCCCCAGGCGGCGAGGGACCCGTTCGACCTCAGGGCAAGGCTCCAGCAGTCCCCCCCGGAGATGGATTTGAAGACACCCGTGGTGGGCCGCTGGCCAACCTGGCCCATGTGGCTCCAACCCCAGGCGGCCAGGGATCCGTCTGACTTCATTGCTATACTGTGCCAGCCTCCCCCGGAGACGGCGGTGAAGCCCTTCCCGGCGGGGGCGTGGCTGACCTGCCCACCGGCCGGGGGTTTCAATGCCGAGTCGAGGCCCCATGCGACGATGGTCCCATCGGACTTCAGGGCCAGGCAGTGGTAGGCTCCTGCGGAGATGGCGATAAAATCGTCGCCGGCGGGCACCTTGCTGACCTGGCCATGCGCGTCCCTGCCCCATGCGACGATGGAGTCGGCCCGGGCAGCGGTCGCGCCCGCAAACCACAACGACGCCACCAGAGAGGCGACCAATACAATATGAGTTACAGTTTTCATTTCTTGGCCCTTTCCCTTGGATTCTCCCCTCGCTTGCGCGAAGGCCTCGTGACGCCTTTCGACCCGCGCAGGCGATAGCGGGGACCGGTGGCGAAAGGGTTATTCTCACTCAACAGCGATCCCGAATCAAACATTTGGGCTTTTTCCCCGGACTCTCTTTTGCAGATCACCGTCGCTGGGGCGGCCCACCTGACGGGGTTGACGAAGCTTGAATGGCTGTAGTCCCTCAACACCAAGGTCACCGACGCCGGCGTCAATAAAATCAAGCAGGCCTTACCAAACTGCAGGATCTCCCACTAGCCCCCCTGGTTGCTTATCACCCGGGGTATCGCCCAGGTGGATAAAACGCCCCCTGCGGAAATGGCAGTCCCCCCGCCCAGGGGCTTGCACCAACCTCTCGGGACTGCTCCGGCAGTTCCTGACACTTCCGGCGGCGGAGAAGATTCGGGCGAAAAGAGCTCGGCTGGAGCCTGTTACTTCGGTACGACGGCGCGCGCGGAACGGTCGCCGACTTCGAAATAGCCGAGGGGTTGGCGAGGATCGCCGGCGGCAATCATCCACACGGCACCTGGCCGGGTTCTTTGCCTTTGCTGTTCCCCGGGCGCGATCGTGGCGTACCTTTTTCGCCCTCCCTCGCGATCCATCCAGAACAGCTCCACCTCGCGAGCGCTTCGGTTGATAAATACCACCTCGAAGGTGTTACCGTCCGGCCTGGAGACGGGAGCCGTGGCGCCTTTCGCCAGGGGCTTCCACCTGAGCGCGGGTAGCGACTGAACCCTGGGCGGCACCAACCTGGCAAATTCCCGGGGAGCCAGGGAGCGCAGGCGCTCGAGGGTCTCTCGATGTTCTTTTTTCCCGGCAAGATTGCGCCATTCATAGGGATCGGACCGCACGTCATAGAGCTCTTCGCCACCACCTGCGTACCGGATGTAGCGCCATCGGTCATCGCTCAGCCCGAAGCTCCCCGCCTGCGCGAGATGGGTCAACGCGACGTGAGGCCAGTCGGCGCCTGGATCCCTGAGCAGCGGTACGAGGCTGGGTCCATCGTGTCTCTGCTGCGGCGGCAGCCCGCAAAGCTCCAGCAGGGTAGGCGCCAGGCTCAGCAGACTGACCGGTCGATCGCAAATGGCGGGCTGTGTACCGCCGGCGAGACCGTCTGAGCCCCTGGGCACTTTTACGATCAGCGGCACTCGGCTGCAGGCTCGCCAGGCGGTGAACTTTTGCCAGTGCTGTTTCTCGCCGAGATGCCAGCCGTGGTCGGACCAGAGCACGACGATCGTGTTCTCGGCGTTCGGCCCCTTCTCGAGCGCATCGAGCACAAGGCCGAGCATCGTATCGGCAAAGTAGATCGACGCGAGATAGCCCTGGATCGCTGCCTTCCATTGCTTGTGTTTGCGGATATGGTCGAAGTAGCGGTTGGGCCCACGCCGCTTTCCTTCAGGCGGCAGGTCATCGAGGTCATCCGCGCGGTAGCCCGGTGGTAATTGGATCTTATCGATCGGAAAAGCATCGAAATACTTCTTTGGCACGAACCAGGGTTCGTGCGGTCGGTAAATGCCGCAGGCCAGGAAGAACGGCTGCTCGTGTTTCCTGGCGAGCTGCCTTCCAACCCAGTCGGCCACTGAATAGTCGCCCCCATATTCCTCGTCGGTGGCATCGAGCGCTCCCCAGTCCGTTTCGATGTACTGCCAGGGGCCGCCGCGAGGCAGACTCACCGGTCGCTTCCGGGGATAGAGTGTACGGGGAAAGGGGTCTTCCGTTTCCTTCGGCGGGAAATATTCATCCCAGGAGCGGGCATCGATAAAGTAGTGCAACATCTTCCCCGACCCGGCCGACCAATAGCCCCCCCGCGAAAACGTCCTGGGAAGCAATTCGACATTCGGAAGCACCTCGCGCATGTTCTGGCCGTTTTGATAAAGACCGGAACGATGAGGAGAAATGCCGGTGAAAATAGCGGTCCGCGACGGGTTGCACGCGGGCGCGGCGCAATGAGCGTTAGTGAACAGCACTCCACCCGCCGCCAGGCGATCGAGATGGGGTGTCCTCGCCTGTGGGTGGCCGCCGAGGCAGCCGACCCAGTCGTTCAGGTCATCCATGGCGATGAAAAGAACGTTCGGCTTGTCGGCGAAAGCATTGGCGGCAGCCAACGAGACGACGAGCGCCAGGAACAAAATTCGCAACCGGTATGTCACTTTTTCACTTTGCCCCTTCGTCCTCGCGCAGGCTCTTCGTAATCTTGACGAAGTAGAGATCGGTTGCGACCTTGAAAGCTTCCTTGCCGAGCCTGGTCGACAGAGTCTGCCATTGAACTGTTGGAGTGATCGTCTGCCACTCCTTCGGCTTGCCCACACGAATCGGCATCGCGAAATCCGCCTCGTCGGCCTTCCAGCGATACTCGACGCTGCCCGCGGCTTCATCGAAGACCAGTTCCAGGACCGGCAGCGCTGCGTGGCGCAGGTACTGATCAAAGATCGGCGTGAGCTCCGCCTCGAAGCGCTTGTTGAACAGTCGCACCAGGTCCTCGGTCCTGATGCTCTGGTACTTGAAGTCCTGGTAGACCTCGCGCACCAGCGCCCACCACTTCTTGTCGTCGTTCAAGACGTTGCGCAACGTGTTCAAAAACAGCGCGCCCTTGAAGTACTGATCGCCGGGCGGACTCTGGTGGATGCCGCGCTCCGCGATAACCGGCCTCCTGTTCCGCACCTTGCTCTTGTACCCATTGACGTACTTCAGCGCGTCCTCGTAGCCAAACATACGCTCGACATACATGCACTCCAGGTAGGTCGCCCACCCCTCGTGGATCCACATATCGCAGACATCAGAGGCCGTCACCGCGTTGCCGAACCACTCATGGGCGCTCTCGTGGATAATGATGAAATCGAACTTCATACTGACGCCGACACCGGTCCAGTCCTTGTTGAGATAGCCGTTGGTAAATCCGTTGCCGTAGGTCACGGCCGTCTGATGCTCCATGCCGGAATACGGCACCTGGATGATTTTGTAGCCATCCTTGATGAAGGGGTACTCGCCGAAGTAATGCTTGAAGGCCTTCAGCATCGGCTTGGCTTGCGCGAACTGCTTCTTCGCTCGCTCTAAG
>CBFHWB010000128.1:0-12849 GCA_965659285.1 Planctomycetota bacterium
TAGGGAGGAAACCCGCCTGGACCAGCATGCGTACCCCCCTGATGGCCTGCTTGAAGGTTCCTTCGCCCCTGATCGGGTCGTTGGTCTGCGGGTTGTAGCCATCGATGCTGACGCGCAGCTCGAGGCTGTAGGACGAAGCCTGGGAGATGTCGCGCAGCCGCCGGATGGAGGCTGGAGTGAAGACGGTGCCGTTGGTCAGCACCGTAGCGGGGCCGATGGAGAGGGTCTCCTCAAGGATCTGCATCATGTCGCGGTTCAGGAAGGGCTCTCCTCCGGTAAAATAATACTCCCTGACTCCGAGCTTCTCAGATTCCCGGAGGTATTTCCTGACGGTCTCGATGCTGAGGAATCCGAAGGTGTCATTGCCCGGGTGACAGCTGATGAAGCAATGGTTACAGGACAGGTTGCACAAGGTTCCTCCAACCTGGAACCAGAGCTCGTCGAGGCTCTCGAGTTCCTGTACAGGAGCCAGCTCCCTGGTCTCGTTTCCGTGTTCTGTCATGGCGAACGGGCCTCATCGTAGAGATCCAGGTCTTCGTCTCTCTCCACCAGCCGGAAGATGTCACGTACCTGCTCAATTCCGGTCCGCAGGAGAAAATCGCTTCTCCTGCCGTAGCTCTTGTGCCCGGCGCTGAAGAAGCCGGGCTCAGGATGACCCAGCGTATCGCCGGGGAGCCCCTTCCGTGCCAGGCAGTCGCCGCTGGAGCCCTCGCCCAAGAGGGCGGCGGCGAGCTTCATCGGACCCTCGGTGGCGTAGCAGAGGTGAACCTGGAGCTCGCGGTGGATGCTGGTGTCCGGACGGTACCCTGTCATGGAGATGATCCGGTCCATCTCCAGCGTTCGGCGTTCGGCCGGAGTCTCGCCCCGCAGCTCGATCCCCAGGCGTCCCTGTGACTCCTCAATTCTCGAGGTGACGATCCCCGTGAGAGCCTCGCAGTCCTTCGGAGGTGATTTGGCGAAGCGATTAGCCGTCTCGGCAAGCTGGTCGCGCTGGGGGAGGGGGTCATCTTCATGGCGCGGGAGGGGTTCCGGGCGAGTGTCCCGGCGGGCCCAGGTAAGGCGCGTTCCAGGAGCCGTCTTCATGAGCTCGATGAACGAATCGATGATGGTGGCGGCCGAGTAGCCCGCGCCAACCAGCAGCGTGGATTGGCCCTCGTAGAGGGGCCGATCGTCGCCGAGGACATCCGGGATGTGGTAGGCGATCTTTTCGGAAAATTCTTTTTCTCCCGGAGCGGGAAGACCTCCGCTTCCGAGGCTCCCGTGGTTCTGGTAGACCCCTGATGCGTCGATCACCACCTGGGCTTGAGCCGTTTCCAGCTCTTCCTCCCTGTTTCGTACGAGCAGTTCAAAGGGCTTCCGGGCGCGTTCGGGGGAGGCGATCGCTTCGGTTTTCAGCAGGCCGGCGCGCGAGATGGCGAGAATCTCATGGCCTGTCTTAACTCGATCGCCCAGCGCCGCGGCAAGCGGAGCGAGGTAGCGGTCGCAATATTCATGGCCTCCTGGATATTCTTCCGCCTGCGGTATCGGCAGGCTCTGTGCCTCGAGGGCGGCAAGGCCGAGGGGTGACGTGTTGAGCCTCCATGAAGAAAAAAGCCGGAGAAAACCCCAGCGCCTGATGTTGGCGCCGGCCTCGAGGCGTTCGTACACCGTGGGCCGGTGTCCCAGGGCGGAGGCGTAGATGGCGGCTTCGAGACCTATCGGACCTGCCCCAATGATGGCGATCTCCAGGGGACTTGAAGGGGACCGCGGTATGGCGGCCATCTAATTTTCCACGATCTCACGGTAGGCCGCTCCGGATGCTCCCGGATCGACCCCGGCGATGACCCTCAGCGGATCCCGGCCCGCGAGCTCCGCGGCGTAGACCCGTCCGATGACTCCGAACGGATTGGGACTCTGGATGATGTCCCAGCCTCGTTCGGCCAGGGAGGCGACGACCTTGGCGGGAAACCGGGACTCCAGCAGCATCGTCCTGTCGGCGTAGGCATCGAAGCGGGGGTGGACGACGGCTTCAGCCACGTTCATGCCGAAGACGGTCACGTTGAGGATAACCTGCGAGAGGCCCGCGGTGATCCGCGCCGCTCCGGGTGAGCCGAGGGCGAGCTTTGGCTTGCCGTTCTCGAGGACGATGGTCTCGGCAACAGCGGTGCTCCGTGCCTTCCCGGGCGCGATCGAGTTGGCGCCTCCGGGGCGCGGATCAAAGGCGCTCATGCAGTTGTTGAAAAGGATTCCCAGCTTTGGAGCGAAGACTCCGGAGTTGTAGCCCAGCGAGTGGGAGAAGGAGATGCAGTTTCCCTCGTCATCCACGATGGTCAACTGGGTGGTGTCGGGACAGTCCGCCGGCCCCTGGGGACATTCTCCTTCGGTCAGGGCGTCGAGGTAATCGGCGGTCAGAAAGGTCTCATCTGCCGGGGTGCCGAAGTCCGTGTCGCCCTGGTTGGCCAGGCGGTCGCTCCAGACACGCTTCAGGATGTTGGAGAGTTCGTCGATGTAGGCCGGGCTGTTGTGCGCGGGGATGGAGTCCTTCAGCTGGCGCTCCATGAGCGCCAGGGTCTGCAGGAGAGCCACTCCGCCTCCGGGGAGGGGAGTCGAGAGGATCTCATAGCCTCGAAAATTTCCGGAGAGAGGCTCGCGAACAGTCGGGGAGTAGCCCTCGAGATCAGCAAGGGTGACCAGCGCGCCGTTCGCCTCCCAGTCTTCCGCAATTTCCCGGGCCAGCTTGCCCCGGTAGTAGCTCTCTGCGCCCTCGGCGGCGAGACGCCTGTAGGTTTCCGCCAGCCTGGGTTGGCAAAAGATCTCACCCGCCTGGTAGGTCTCTCCGTCTTCCTTGAAGCAGATCTCCCGGCCCGTCTCGGTATGGCTCAGTCGGTCGCGGGTGGAGACCCTGCCGAAGAGGCCGGGACGAATCCAGAAGTTGGCCAGCTCCGGCGTGACCCTGAAGCCGTCCTCGGCGTAGGGGATGGCCCTCTCGATGAGCTCAGCCCAGGGCAGCTTGCCGAAGCGTGAATGGATCTCGCCAACGCCTGCGACCATCCCGGGAACGGTGACGGCCTGGTAGCCGACGTCGTTGACCTTGCCCTCCACCAGGTACCCGAAACCATCAGGGGTTTCGTCTTCAAACAGATCGGCCCAGACATCCGGGCGGGCCAGGCTTCCGGCCCTCCCGTGGAAGTCGATGCTGAGAGAACGACCGGAACCTGAGGGCTCGTTGAAGAAGAGGGTGGCGCAGCCGAAGCCCCCGATCCCGCAGCGGTGCGGATCGACCACGCCCTGGACAAACGCGGCGGTGACCAGGGCATCTGCCGCGTTCCCCCCATCGGTAAGGACACGAGCGCCCTCGTAGGCCGCCTCCGCCTGGGGGGCGGCCACGAGACCCCGACCTGGTTGTATCTGCTCAGCTTTCATGTCGGCCGATTATACGCACCAGGTCGGCTGATGGTACTCGCTACTTTTTGAAGCGGGTCGAGCCCTCTGAATAGAGACCTTTTTCCGTCCAGCTCGTATAGCTGGCGGAGGTTCCCATGAGGTTCAGGAGGGCGTTCAGCGCCCTCATTGCTTCAGGCGGAACAGCGTCGCCAGCGGGCGAGAACTGCAGAGCCTGCTCGATTACTTCCATATAGCCGGCGGCGACCGAGGAGCTCTGGTAGGCGAGCCCGGTGACCTGGGCTGGAAGCCTGCCGAGAGCCTTCTTGAATTCGGCATTGTCAGCCAGTCCTGGAGAGTCCTTGCCGATCCTGCGGATCACCTTCTGGACGTTCTCCGGCTCTGATCCGAAGATGACCATCTTGTCGGAGATACAGACGGCCGGCTGCGGTCCGGAGAACCCGTCACCCATGACAAAGACGTCGCGGCCCATGTACTTTTTCGGTTCGAAAGCGCCGCCGGACATCTCGATGGCCTTGTTCACGAGCTTCTTCCAGGGGGCATCGTTGGAGAGCTCGAGGACGATCGTCATGTCGCCAAGCGGATTCTCAACACCGCCGACCCGCCCCGATCCGAAGTTGTGCGCGCGGTTTCCGATGCTGCTGAGCAGAGAGGAGAGCTTGAAGCCCATCTCTGCCTCGAACATCTCCTCGACGTTGGCCTCGGCGCCCTGCAGGGCGGCGAAGGACTGGACGAGGTTGAGCATCATCTTTACGGATTTGGTGATAGCCTCGGCATTGAGGCCGAAGACGCTGTAGGTGCCTGCGTCTCCGGGGACGATGGAGGGAGGCGAGGCGGCGAAGGGCTTGCTCTTGAACCAGCCCAGCATGCCGTCAGAGGCTCCATTGTTGTGGACGAAGGTCTTGGAGCGGATTCCATTCTCTTCCAGAGCGATTGCCATTCCGAAGTTGTTGAGGGAGGTTCCGAAGAGCACCTTCTCAACGGTCTGCCAGAGGAAGACAAAGGGGTTGCCCTCCATGGCGCCGTTGACGGCCTTCAGGATGGGCTTCATGTTCATGAAGAAGCTGGCATGGTTTCCCTTGCCCAGTCGTCCCGCGGTTTCCTTGAAGCCGGGATCGTTTTCAAGGGAGTCTTCAGGATTCGCCTCCGAGAGCTTGACGATGGTCTGCTCAAGGAATTTCCTGCTGAAGGCAAGGAAGAACTTCGAGCCCTTCTCGCCTATGTAGATCCTCTCGGGTCCACCCTCCGCACCCTCGGGGGGGCTCAGGGTGGTGATCTTGCCGCCGTGGAAGTCCTCGGTCTTGACTCCGGCTCCCTCGCGGACGGCCAGGGCCATCAGGGAGAGGATGTTCTTCTTGAACTTCTCGCGCCCACCGAGGGCGTCGACACCGATGAGAAGCGGCATTGACTCGGAATCCAGCTCGGGCTCCTCCATGTTCATCAGAGCCTCTCCAAGGCTCTTGATGACCTTCGAGATGTCGCCTACGGCGAGGACGGCCTCACCCTTTACGGCGCCCAGCATCTCGATCGGATCAATCTGGGTTTCGGCGATGACGGTCTGCCTGACTTCCTCAAGGCTCTGTTCGGCCTGGGCGAGGAGCTCGGTGAATTCCTGTTTATCCTTCAGCTTGTAGATCGGGGAGTTTTTGAAGTCCCGGACGATGCTGGCAAGGCTCGGAGCGTGCAGAACGAGTGTCGTATTCTTCGGAAGAGTCTTGAGAATAGATGGTCCAACGACGACCGTCTGTTTGTCCTGGGCTATCGTCCAGGCACTGAGTCCGACAATGATGACGGTGAGGGGAAGTAACAAGCGTTTCAGCATTTTCTGATTCCTTTCGTAATGGAATTTCACTAATAACCTGGTTTGGATCCCGAAGTCCCACGCTCCGCGACCCTCTTATTTCTTCTTTTTGGCCTTTTGTTTCTTGGGGGGGGGCTTCAGATAGCGGAAACCCGTATTGGGGTTGTCCTTGTCAAAGGCGAAGGCCTCCCTGTTTCGGAGAAAATCCTTAACATACTGTATCGGTATGGCAAAGCCAAGCGACTCGCCACCCATGATCTTTGAACTGGTGACGCCGATCACTTCTCCACGGTTGTTGAAGAGAGGGCCACCGCTATTGCCGGGATTGATGGCTGCGGTGGTCTGGATCGACAGCTTGCCGCCAAGGGCGCGACTGCGGTTGCTGACGATTCCATCCGAAACCGTGCGGTCGAGGCCCAGCGGGTTTCCGATGGCGAAGACCGGATCGCCGATCTTGACTCGGTTGTAGTCTCCCAGGTAGGTCTCTCGAAGGGGGATCTTTTCCGGGTTCTCGATTTTGAGCAGGGCCAGGTCAAAGAAAGGATTGAAGGCGACGATTCGGACATCGCTGACCTTTTCCTTACGCAGACCCTTCTTTTCCTTTACGTAGATCATCAGCGAGATATCGCGTTCCTGTTCGATGACGTGGTAGTTGGTTACCACGTAGCCTTCTTTCCGGTTGATGATGAAACCGGACCCGGACTTGCTGAGGCAGAGAACCTGGACGACTCCCTCGGCGACCGCCCTGGCTTTTTCTTCGATGGTCCCGGCGTCAAGCCTGCGGGTGAAGAAGATGGAGTCAGCTCGCGGGCCGGGTTTGTTGCCGGCCTTCCCGGCCGCGGGGTCGGCACTTTCCACCTGCGCCGTGATGATATCGATCGAGGCGCGCGGGATGCGGAGTATGGTATAGCCGACATCGAGGAAGATATCCGTGTCGGTTCTCTTGATAACCTTTCCCTGCAGGGAGTTTCCGCTTCGCAGCCGGATTTTTTCCCAGCCGGCCGTGGAGGAGTCCTGGGCCGGAAGGCTGCCGGCGGCGAGGGCCAGCAGGAGGAGGGACAGGATGGTTGTTTTGAGAGTGTTCATTCGCGGAAACCTTTCAATGGACACCGCCCTGGAGGTAGAGCAGGATCCTGTCGTGAATCAGCAGGAGAAGGTCCGCCGCATCGTCCCCATCGATGTCGTCGACGAGCATCTGCTTCGGGCCGAAGTTGGTACCTCTTCGTGAATAGGATTTCTCCTCGAAGATGCCGAAGCTCAGAGCCTGCTTCAACGACCGGCTCTCGGCCTTCTTTTCTTTTTCACTCGAGTCGGTCAGGAAGAGCAGGTTGTAGCGCGGCGCTGTCGAGATGATGACATCGGCGCGGCCATTGGAGTCGAGATCCCCGATCGAGAGGTTCTGGGGACGCCCGAGATCCTTGTCTTCCACCGTATAGGTGAACTGTTCGACGAAGTCCGATTGCGTTTTTTTCGCGTAGAAGACCGCTGTCTGGGTTTTTCCGAAGAGTATGAGATCATCGCGCTTGTCGCCGTCAAGGTCGCGCGCGTCGAGGCGAACAAATTGCAGCTTGGGAAGCTTTATCTGCCCGGTGATTGAGTAGGTTCCATCGGAAGATTTCTGGAGAATCTCCAGGGAATTGACAGAGGAGTCGAGCAGGACGATCTCGTCGGTTCCATCTCCATCGAGGTCCAGGGGTGTTCCGGCTTTGATCTTGGCCTCGGAGCTGCGGCCGCTGTGCTGGTCAAGAACCTTGAGCCGGTTCTCCTTGTCGAGTTCGAGAATGCGGACGTAGCTTCCCGCGGTGACCATCAGGCGCGCGCGTTTTCCCCCGCTGGCCACGGTCAGGGCGGCCGGCTGGAGCTTCGCGAGTTGTCCCTGTCCGAAGTCGGCCTGCTGGCTGAGGTTCTTGAAGACGGGGCTCCCGCCCTCTTTCCTCTTGAGGTCTTGCTGGAGAAAGAAGATCGGATCCTGGTATGGAATGAAGGTGATCAGGTCTGTGGCGCCATCGCCGTTTCCGTCGAAGAGAGCCAGCCTGTTTGGCGCTGAACCCTTGGATGGAATTGCAAGGGAGGCGTCCTCCCTGACCTTGCCGCCGCCCTGGAGCGAGAGAATCCGAAGCTGGTATTTCCCGTCTTTTTCCCGCTGCACGACCCATGCGCGCTGACCGTCTTTTTTTGTCAACGGGGCGACCGAGAGCAGGACAGGCTCCGCGGGCAGGGGCCAGGTTTCCGGGATGGCGAGTCGTTTGCCGTTCCATGAGCTCACGCCGATGGCCTTCTCCTTGGCGCTGCTGACGACGATCTCCGCATGACCGTCACCGTCGACATCCATGCTCGCCAGGCTGTTGACCTCGGCCAGGGTGGGATAGGAGGCTGAGCTGGAGAGCACGCCGTCGGCGCCCTGGAAGGTCACCTCCAGTTGGGCGGTTTCGGGGTAGCTCACGACCAGGTCGGGTCTTCCGTCCCGGTTTACGTCGCTGATGATCTGTTTGCGCCTGGCGCTGTCGCCGCTCTTGCGAAGTGCCAGGAGGCTGGGACTGCCGAGGCCGCCCGGAACCTCCTTGTCCTGCCAGCGGTAGGCCTTGATTCTCCGGGTGTTGCCCTGGATCGTGTAGAGCAGGGGAGTTTTATTCTCAGTATGCAGGGTCCAGGCCTGCAGGGCCAGCAGCCGGCTGGCGATGAGGGGGGCGAAGCCGTTGCCGCGCTGGATGCGTGTGAGGACCGGCTCTTCTGAGGAGGGACTGAAGTAGACCAGGTCAACCTTTCCATCGGAGTTGAGGTCGCGCAGCTTGAGAGCGGTGATGCCTTCCCGGGCATTGTTCAGGACCGTCGGTTGTCCCAGGCCTCCGTTCTCCTGTTGGTAGAAGAGGTAGGTTTTCAGGGTGCCGAGCAGAACAAGGTCTATCTTTCCGTTTGCGTCGAGATCGGCGACCTGCAATGCGGAGGTCGAGCGGGCGCCATCGCGGATGGGATAGCGTTTTCGTTTCGCGCCCCAGGTCTCTGCCTGGTAGACGATCTCGAGCTCCGGAGGATCGCAGTAGTAGGCCAGGTCAGGTTTTCCATCGCCGTTGAAATCTCCAACCGCCAGGGAATTGACCTTCTTGTCGGTATAGAACTTTTCCACTCGGAAGCGTGAATCGGAGGCTACCGTGTTACGCGGAGGCGGTTTTCCGCTGTTTTTTTTCTTCTTACCGTCCTGGTAGAGCAACTGGATTGTGCCCTCGGTATTGTTGGCTACGACGAGATCCCTGCGCCCGTCGCTGTCCAGGTCCGCGACAGTAAGGCCGAGCGCGGCTCCCTCTACCTTGAAAATTTCGAGGCCTTCAAATCCAAAGGAGGCTTCTTTCAGCGGCTCATCGGAGAACGTCTCTCCCATCGACGCGGCCAAGATGAGGCTGAGTGAAAGACTGAAAATATTGTTCGAGGTCATGACAAATAATCTGGATCCAGGAGGCTATCTTCCGGGCATAAGTTCAACTGATCACGCACTTAGCTGAGGCGACGGTCAGCGGCCAAGTATACGAAAATAACTCCATCCAAGCTCCCGCCCCAAGACTGTTTTATAGGGTTCGTAAAAATTTCAGACAAGTCACATCTGTCTCATCCGACACAATCCGACAAAGCCGGATGATTTTGCCGATGAGCCCCGTTCGATTTGATGAGATGCGTCCGGTCAGTGCTATCCTGTCAGGATTGCCTGTCGCGGCAGGATTCCCCACGACCGGGGAGCCGCGGCCGGTGTTTCTGAAGCTATCAGTGAGGTCTTCCAGGCATGATCGTTGGATGCGGAGAATGGGGTTTTCGAAATGTGGCCATGGAGGAACACTTCCGGATTTCCCGGAAATTCGGATTCAAGTTTCTCGAGTTCGGGATCGGCGGAGGTCAACCAGGCCGGCTTCCGGAGGAGCCGACCGAGACTGATGTCGCGGAGTTCAGGGCGCTTGGCGAGCGCTACGGTATCAACACTCCCTTCTGCTGTATCGAAAATGATTTCACCTTCGCCTGCGGCGCTGAACATGACGCGATGGTGGCGAAGGTGCTTGCCCAGGTTCGTTCGGCCAGCGCCTGCGGCGCCACCCATGTCAGGTTGTTTGCCGGTTTCACGCCGGCCGCCGCTATGACCGAGGAGATCTGGGGGCGTGTCTTCGCGGCCTTTGAGAGCTGCGAGAGCCTCTGCGCCGGGCTGGGTATCCAGATCGCCATCGAGACCCACGGAGCTCTCGAGTTCCAGGAGGACGGAAGCGCGGTTCATATCAACAGCATCACCACCGATCGTGAGTGTCTTGCCCGCCTGCTGGAACATCTTCCTTCCGGGGTGGGCTTCAACTACGACCCGGGAAATATCAGGGCGGTTTCTCCCGGGGATGAAAGATACTGCCTCGATCTCCTGAATGACCGTATCAACTACTGCCATTTGAAAGACTGGCATCCGAGGGGGGAGGGCTGGGTCGCCTGCGCTATTGGAGATGATGCGCTCGATTACGGTCCCCTGTTCGAAAAGATGAAGTTCGAGGGCGTCTACCTGATCGAATACGAACCCCTTGAGGATTCCGAGGACGGGATCCAGCGGAGCCTTGATTATCTAGGGACGGTCGCCCCCGGCTTTACGCTCGACCGATGACGATGAACTGAGCGGCAGGTCTCAGCGCTCCTCTTCACCATCCGCCGTTTTTTCAGCCATGTCGACCTCCTCTGCCCGGGCGGACTCCTTGTCTTCTTTCTTTTCCTCAAGCGCCCGTTTGATTTCCGTCCGGTAGCGCCGGGTCTTGTAGATGGCGTAAAGAACGATGATGGCGACCAGCCCGGCGATGACCAGCAGGACGACAGGCTTGTATTCTTCAAAAAGCTCCATGGCTTTTTCCAGGGCGGCCTCGGGTGTTTCTCCCGGAGCCAGGGTCTTGGCGGCCCACCAGCCGAAGAAAACCGAGGTCGGGCCGGAGATGAGAGCTCCCAGCAGGTCGAGAAAGATGAACTTGGGCCAGCGCATTCCATGTTGGCCGGCGTAGCCGTAGACACCGATTCGCACGCCGGCGAGAAAGCGCGCGAAGAAAACGGCCTTGTTGCCGTGTTTTTCAAATTGTCGGTGTACCTTCTTGTTGTTGATCGCCCGGATGAACCAGCTGTCGGGGAAGCTCTGTCCCAGCTTTCGTCCGGTGAAGAAGATGATGGAGTCGCCGATGAGGATCGCCAATACGCAGACCGTTGAGGCGGGCAGGAAATGGGCGGAGTCTGAGAAGTAGACCACAACGCCGCTGCCGATCAGCGTGACCTCTTCGGGAATCGGCAGCCCTATGCCACAGAGAAAGAGAATCCCGAACATGGCGTAGTACTGGTAGTCATTAAGCCATTCGATGAGCTCGGTGGGTTCGAGGAAGGCAAGCATCTGTTTCTCAGTCCAAGACGACTTTCTGTATGCGGGGGGGAAGATAACCCAACCCCGCCAAAAAACCAATCCCGGGCAGGATATCCGCCGGGATTCCAGGGGAGGGAGGATGACTCAAAACAGTGTTCCCACCGAGGGGCTGAGGTCGAGATCGGCTGGTACTCCCGGGAAGTGGTCCCTGATGAAATCTCCCTGGATATCACGGGTCTTCTCCGACAACTGACCTTGCAGTTCCTCGCTGCACTTTTCGCACATGATGATCAGGGGCAGCAGGAGGGACAGTTCCCTGCAGGCGCCGATGACGGTGAAATTATCAAAGAGAGCCTTCGGGTAGCTGCAGAAGTGGCAGTGGTCGGGTTCCTCCGTTGGCGTGAAGTTGCAGAGCATGAAGCCCTTCATGGTTTCCATCGATTCACTGGACATCTCCCTGGACAGGTCTTCTCCACAGGCCTGGCAGATCGCTGTCTCGAAGATCACCTCTTTGTCGCGGTAGACCTTCTGGACCTCGTAGAGGCCGAGGTGTTCCAGGTCTTTGTCGCAGATGGTGCATTTCCTGAAAGGCCCCTCCTCAGCGAAGGAGTGCAAGTCTTCAGGAATTTTCGCGTCACGGTTTTCGTTTGTTTCCTCGGGTAACACCAGGATGAAACTCCACGGAACGCGGCCCTGTCAGGTTCGTTTGGATTCTGACAGATTGATAAAAAGTCAGCTTACCTAAAAAGGTCGCATGTTGACGAATTGCTCCCCCACGGAAAAACCCGCTGGCGGTAGAATGCAAGCCGTATAGTCGAGACCTCTGAAGCGGAACAAGTCGCGCTTCAGGAGGCTTTTTGGAATTGTAGAATCAAGCGTGAATGTCGGCAAAGTCTTTCTCGAAGGTATAGAGATTTGAACACATCTGTTCGTTTTATCGGGGTACCGGCCCTCCTTTTCATTCTTGCGGCTGTATCCAGCTGCAATCCGCGTCCTGCTGTAGAACCATCCGAAGGTCTCCGCCTGATGGGCAGGGGAGTAGGTATGCTGGAGCAGTACGATTATTCGGGTGCCTACAAGATCTTCACCGGGCTCTGTGAGAGCTTTCCCGGCTGGGAGGCCGCCTGGACCAATCGCGGCATCGCCGGGCTCAATCTCCAGGATGAGGCAAAGTGCGTACCCCATATGAAAAAGGTGCTTGAGCTGAATCGAAACAATTGTCATGCGTTGCTGGTCCTTGGCATCCAGTACGAACACCTGCAGAGAGCTGACGAGGCGCTCGAGCTCTTCAGGAAGGTGGTCGAGATCGATCCTGATGATCCGCACGGGCACTATTATGTCGGCACGATCCTGTCGGACCGGGATGACAAGGAGGGCGCCGTGCGTCATCTCCGCCGGGCTCTCCAGCTGCAGCCATCCTTCGCCTCGGCGTGGTACCGAATGGCGAACCTCCATCGCAGGGATGAAAAAGATCTGCGGATCGGCATGCTGAACGAGTTCAAGCGCCTGAAGAAGGCGGGCGCGGGCATCCTGGTCGGGCATAAATATGGAGAGGGCGGTAAGTACAGCCTCGCTATCAGGGATTCCCTGCCGCCGGGTTACAGCGCGCCGACTGGCGCGGAGCCATCGGAGCTGGTGATCGGTTCCGCTCGCGGGATCGCCGCCGTCTTGAAGACAGCCCCTGCTCCATCCGGAAGCCGGGCGGCCGCCATGGCGGTTGGCGATCTCGATGGAGATGGCTCGCTTGAGCTGGCTCTCTGCGGCGTCCCGGGAGCCGAAGGAGGCGAGCCGGCCATCGCAGTCTACGGTTATTCAGCTGACGGGGATTACAGCCTGCGCAGAAGACTTCCCCTCGCCGGGAATCTCTGCTGCCTGGCCGATCTAGATGGAGATACCGACCTCGACCTCGTCGCGGCCGGAGACGGCTCTCTCAGCTTCATGATCAACGATGGCAAGGGCGGCCTTTCGAGGGCTGATATCAAGGTCAAGACCGAGCAGGAGGGGGGCTTCCCCGTCCGTCTCTACGCGCTCGATCTCGATAGTGACTGGGATCTCGACATCATCTGCCTGCGCCAGTGGAAGGATGCCGCCGGCAAGATCTCCTCCAGGATCCAGGTGCTCAACAACGACCGCGACGACCCTGCCGGGTTCGGGGGCTTCAGCGACATCAGTGCCGATTGCGGTCTCGGGCAGTTCGATTTCTCTGCCTCCGAACTCGCGGTGGTTGATCTTGATGGCGACGTCGACCTCGATCTCGTCGTATTTGACGGCCAGGGAGCTGTTCTGAGGGTTTTTTCGAATCATCGCGCCTGGA
>CBFHWB010000129.1:0-12824 GCA_965659285.1 Planctomycetota bacterium
TTCTGAGTACCGTCGCCGTATTCCCCTCGGCCCAGCGGAGCTTGACGCTGGTCGCTGATTCCGAGTCGACGACTCCGCTGAAGGTCCGGCCGTTGTTTGTAACCAGGGTGTAGGTGTCGAAGCCCGAGGTGATGATCCCGCTTGGGTTCAGGACGTCGAGCAGGAGCGATTCGTCAGGCCGGTTCCTGGCCTGGGCGAGATCCGGGCCGACAGGGTGCCCCTCGCCGGCGACCTGGTGGCATTTGGCGCAGTGGGCGAGAAAGACCTCCTTGCCGCGAAGGGGATCGGTCTTGTCGCCGAGGGCCTCGGTATATTTCGCGATGATCTTTTCTCTGTCCTTGTTCAGTCTTGCCGCGCCGATCACCTTTACCGCCCGTTGACGCAGGGACAGGTCGGGGTGTTTAAGCAGCCGGTCGATGCGGAGGGCTCCGAGGCTCTGGACAGGAACGGTCTTGTCCTCGAGACCTGAGACCAGCGCCCCGAGCCGGTTTTCACGGCTGAAGACCGCCTCGATGACCTGTTCCTGGATCGAGGGTGAATAGTTTTTCCAGTTTTTCAGCAGCAGGGGACCGGCGCGGGGATCTTCCATGGCGGAAATGGCCTTGATCGAGGCCAGCTGGATCCCGGGTGATTGGGCAGGGGCCAGCAGCCTGTCGCTGACGCCGGCCAGGGTTTCAAATGGACCGGCGGCGAGGAATCCAAGGGTCTTGCGGCGCTTTTTTTCAGCGCGATTTTCGTCGATAGCGTCCACGGCGAGCCTGTCGTAGAAATCCTTGAGATCCCCACTGCCTGAAAGCTTGAGTTGTCCGGCGATTTTGAGGCAGAGCTCCAGGGATTCACCCTCAGCGCGTTTCAACATCCGGATGAGTGAGCTTCGGGCGCGCCTGTCCGCAAGGGAACTGGCGGATCCATGCTCCAGTCCCCTGTAGAGTCCCCTGAGACAGGGGATGAGCAGCGCGTCGCCTTTCCTCACCTTCTCAAGGGCCTCGATGAGTCCGGCCAGCTCCGCTTGCCGCCGCCTGGAGCCGGCTATCATCGCCAGGGATTCGGCGAGTGCCGGATCGGGTTTTGTTTTTTTTCCGTCAAGAAGACCGCCGAGGAGCTCTCCGGCCAGATCCTTGACGGAGCTCAGGATCGCCGCCTTCATCCATCTCTCGTCGAGTCTCTGGCGCGTCAACTGGACCAGGGCGGCGACCGCCGCCGGCTTCGAGCTCTCGCCAAGGCTCATGGCGACCTGGAGTCGAACCAGGGGGTCGGGGTCGTCGACCATTTCCGTCATCTTTTTGAGTAACCGCTCATCTTCGCCAAGCCTTGCATCGGCGAGGCGAAGGCAGTGGAGGCGAACACAGTAGTTCGTGTCGGCGAGACCCGCGAGCAGGGCATCGGCTGAGAGCGTGCCGAGGCCGTCGAGGGCGTAGAGCGCCTGGAGACGCCCCTGCGGATGCGCCGCGGTTCGCAGGGATTTTCCGAGGTCCGCTTTCGCGGCGGCCATCTTCTTTTCAATGAGCAGACGCTGGGCGGTAAGCCTTTGCCATGGAGTGGGCTGATCCAGTTTCGCGACCAGCTCGGAGGGTTTGAGCTTCGCCAGGTTTGAAGGCCGAAGGTGGCCGGACGCCGCTGGTGAGATCCTCCAGATCCGGCCGCGGTCGTCTCCCTTGACGAGTCCGTATTGCTGCTGCAGGTAGCGCGGGATCGCCGAGTAGTCCTCGATGATCTCCCTGTAGAAATCCACCACGTAGAGCGCTCCGTCAGGTCCTGTCCGCACCCCGTTGGGCCGGAACCATTGATCGGTGGAGGAGAGGAATTCACTCGAGCGCTCAGCCTCAGGCCTCGATGTCCTGTAGCCGGCTCCATCCCGGCGCAGCTCGGAACGCCGGACCATGTTCTGTTGCGGGTCGCAGGCGAAGTGGCTGCCCCGGTATTTTTCTCCGAGGAGCCGCGCCCGGTAGACCAGCTGGCCGCAGGCAGAGGTGAGGTAGCCGTTAGCGGTTGCCTCCATGGGGCCGTAAAACTTGACCCAGCGCGGATCCTCGCTGCGGGCCACACGCCAGGGGTGCGGTTTGCTGATGGGGAATACCCGCGGATCCTGTCCCGCGTTGGCTACGGCCCCGGGTGTTGGCACATGGGGGTTGCGGGCCAGGTACCTGTAGGGCAGCGGGATGGCGTAGAGGGCATGGGAGCCGGTGCTGATGAGGAACCGGTCTCCGGAGTCCGTAAGGCTGAGGCCAAAGGTATGGTTCGTTCCGGTGACAGGCTCGATCGCGCTGCCATCGGCCTTGAAGCGGAAGTCGCTTCTTCCCAGGTTGACCGTGCCGTCGAGGTGAGGGCCCGTTACCGTCGCGCCGCGGTTGGATCCCGCTACGTAGATCCAATTGTCCTGGCCCCAGCGCGGATTGTTGATGGCTCTCTCGATGATATGCATCTCGAAGCCATCGAAGAGGGTCTCGCGGATGTTCGCTTTTCCGTCCCCGGTGCTGTCGTTCAGATAGATGATCTTGTATGCCGTGATGGCGATGATTCCCCCGCGCGCGGGGACAATACCGAAGCAGCCCGGCAGGTCTTCGGCCCAGGTGTCGGCCCGGTCCATCTTTCCATCTCCATCCAGGTCGTGGAGAAGCTTGACCCTTCCGTAGGTCTGCCTGCGGGCCTCCTCGAGAGCCCGGGGATTGGCGTAGATACGCCTGATCTTTTTGTCGAGCTTGCCCGTCTTGTTGAGCTCGACGATGTCCAGGTGCCCCTCCAGGTTGTAGCCGTGGATCTCGCAGACGAACAGGCGGCCCTGTTCATCCCAGGCGATGCCGGTCGGATCAGCCAGCAGGGGTTCGCTGGCGACCAGCTCGATCTTCAGGTCCTCGGAGAGCCTGAATCTCTTGCGGCTCTCCTGCGGCGTGAGAGGCCTGGGAGCGTCAGGGGCGGGCTGGATCTCTTCGGCCTGGGCGCAGGGCATCGTTAGCGAGCAGATGACGGCGAGGCTGAAGACCTTCGCCGCCGCGATTGAAAGCAGATTGAGCTGACGCATGCCGTTATTCCTTCTGACCTTGGGATACAGGATACGATTTTGAAGAGTGAGGCGGATGGAATCAAGCTTCAGGAGAGAGGTCGGGCAAATAGTAAGCTGAAAGTTCCTTGCGGGTCGCTCTGGACCTGAGCAAATTGAGTTGATAGATTGTGGGTTCTGAAACGTCAAATAGTACGGGAAATAATCGTTGAGCCGACGTCCGGGCGGACCGGGCTGGCGCTTGATTTGGAAAAAGAGAGGTACAGCAATGAGCCAGAGTAAGAGAGTCTCTCGCCGCGGTTTCCTTGGAGCTTCTGCTTCAGCGTTAGCCGTTCCTTATTTCGTACCTGGAAGCGCCCTGGGCCTCGGTGGTACGGTCGCGCCCAGTGAACGGATCGTCATGGGGGTTATCGGTGTTGGCGGCATGGGCCGCGGCAACATGGGAGCCTTCATGCGTAATAAGGATGTTCAGGTCACCGCCGTTTGCGATGTCGACAAGAACAACCTGAACAACGCGAAGAACCAGGTCGACAAGCGCTACAAGAGCAAGGATTGCCAGACCCACGGAGATTACAGGAAACTCGTCGCTGATGAGAAGATCGATGCCGTCTGTATCGCCACTCCTGATCACTGGCATGCCTTGTGTTGCGTCGAAGCGGCCAACAACAAGAAGCATATCTACTGCCAGAAGCCCATGACCCACACCTTCGCCGAGGGCCAGGCGGTCGTTGCGGCGGTCAAGAAGAACGATGTGATCTTCCAGGTCGGCAGCCAGCAGCGCTCATCGGGTAATTTCCGCCGCGCGGCCGAGCTTGTTCAGAATGGTGTGCTCGGTAAGCTCAAGAATGTAGAGGTCGGACTTCCCCAGGGAAACAGGAATCCTCCGGCGGCTCCGAAAGAGCCGGTCAAGCCTCCGGCACATGTCGACTATAATTTCTGGGTCGGCCCCTCCGAGTTTGTTCCCTTTATCCCGGCGCGCTTTCATTTCCATTGGCGCTGGCATCTCAACTTCGGCGGCGGTCAGCTGATGGACTGGATTGGCCATCACAATGACATCGCCCACTGGGGTATGGGAATGGACAATAGTGGTCCTGTAGAGGTCCAGGCCGAGGGATTCAAGTATCCCAAAAAGCTGGATGTCTACGACGCGGCCTATCACTACAAGATCAAATGTAAGTACGCCAATGGCGTAACCTCGACCATTACCTCGAATGAGGATAACGCTCAGGGTGCCAAGTGGTATGGCGAAGACGGAAGCTGGATCTACGTCAGGCGCGGTCGCCTGGACGCTTCAAATAAGGAGTGGATCAAGGGCGGCTTCGATGCCGGTCCCAAGAAGGTCTACAACTCACGTGAACACCATCGGAACTTCCTCGATGGCTGTAAGACCAGCAAGCCTTGCATTTGCACCGCGGAGATCGGACATCGTTCGATCACCCCGGGGCACCTTGGCATGGTGAGCCAGGCGCTTGGCGGTAAGAAGCTCAATTGGGATCCCGCGAACGAGAACATCATCGGTGATGCCGCGGCTGACAAGCTTCTCAAGGCTGTCGACTATCGTAAGCCCTGGACCCTCTGAGTTAAGGACGGGGTTCCTTCATTGCGGCTTAAGATGATTGAAACCAGGACGGTGAGGCTGATCGGCCTTGCCGTCCTGGTTTTGTTTTTTATCCAGGCGCGTCCTACCGTTCGGGAAACCTGAGGTGATGGGGCCGGGCCTCAGCCCTGGATGGCTCAAAGCTGCTGGTGCCGGCGGAGTCGAGCGCCCTGGCCTCCACATAGTAACGAACCGTGGTTCCCGGCTTGTAGGCCGGCAGCCGGGCGGAATAGACCAGGTCGTTGGCCTGGCTGTCGCCGTTTTTTCCATTGTCCAGCATCTCCAGGTGTTCAAAGACTCCCGCGCGGTTCGCGCAATGGTGCAGGAGGACCCGCTCGACCTCTGGCGCCGGGGATAAGCGAACCCGAAGGATGGTTCTCTTGCTGGAGATGGGAAGGAGCTTGATCGAGGGAGCGGGCCGGTCGAGCTCGGGGTGGGAGAGAAGATAACTTCGGCGTTTGTCGATGAAACTCAGCAGGCCAGAGATCTGTAAACGCCCGACCTCGACATCTTCCTCTCTATTTTTTTCGAAAAGTTCCCGGGAGAAGATTTTCTTCTGGTCCCTGCTGACCTCTTTCGAGATCAGCCGCAGGTAGCGATCCATGATAGGGAGGATGCTTTCCCGGGAGAGCCAGTCCCTGGTGATCGTTCTGTAATGAGCCAGGTAGCGGGCGCGCAGGTGGGGGACAGCCAGGAGCCTGTAGATCAGCGGGCGCGCGGGATTGTCCTCGTGGAGGACAGGACTGACTTTTGCATCCGCTCCCCATTCCGGACCGCGGACGCCGAAGGGCTCGCTGCCGTCCTGCTGGAGCAGGTGGATTCGGCTGTGAAGACCATCCTGGTAGAGAGCGTAGTCGGAGGCCTTGGCAACGTAGCTGTCGTTGTCCATGAAGATGTTTTCGAGCGCCAGGAACCAGAGAGCGCGATCGATGTTGAATAAATTTTCGATCCTGGTCTCGAGCTCAGCGGCGGGAGTCTTCTCCAGCAACTCACACACCTTGATGAGGCCGCTCCAGGGCCGCTCGATTGAGCTCCCCTTGAGCTCGTAGACTTCGGAGTATTTTTCGCTGGCCGGGCCATTCCAGTTGAAGGCCGCATCGGGTCTTCGGCCTGGAACCTTCCACCTGACGCCTTTCGATGTACCAAACCAGTCCCGCAGGAAATCCGAGTTGAACTGCTGCAGGTTGACGTAAACTCCCCAGTTTTCTCCGTTGATGACAAGCTTGACGAAGCTGGCCCGGGCGCCGGGCATGTAATCCCGGCAGATTTTCGAGTAGAGAACCTCGCGCAGGAAGGTCGGGTCTGCGTGGCAGTTGAGCAGGTTGAGGGTTCGGTATCCCTGGAGCCGCTGTTTCCTATGGGTGAAATCGATGGATATGTTGAAGGAGCGTTTCTCTGATTTTCCTATAGTGAAATAGGACGATTTACCGCGGAATCGTATGCCGACGCCCGGGTAGAGAGCTCCGTCGATGGCAAGATCAGCGGAGAGGTCGACATCCGTCAGGTAGAAATCACCAAGCTCTTCGTACCAGTCCTCTTGTGGCAGCCTGAGGTGGATGGTGCGCAGGACGTTTTCATCGTAGAGTCCGCCTCGTGGCGCAGGGGCGCGCTTTGCGTTGACCAGTCCCTCCGGAAAGGGGGTTGATACGCCGGGGGAGCTCAACCGCCTGGGGCTGTTCAGGCGTCCCCTTTTTGAACGGGTCTCACGTATATGAGCCCGGGCTTTCTGACGCTCCGCGGAGGAGAGCAGCCCATTTTTGTCCTGATCGAATTGTGTAACCAGGGGCGTTTTTTTGAGGATGAAGGTTCTTGGCTGGTTCTGGCGTTGTCGCTCGCGTGGTTTTTCAGCGTCCTGGGACGAGAGCTTGAGCTGATCAAGGAGGAGGAATGCTAAGGCCAGGACCAGGATGAGCCGGTCCGTGGAAGGGGCAGGTGGTTTAGCCCAGCGTCGCATTATTGTTTCGAAGAGCCTGGCGGGATCTCTACAAGGACGCTCCATTCGCCCTTGTAGCGAACGCGTGACTTGATGGGGAGACTTTTGCCGGTATCGATGGGCGCTTCATAGGGCCTGGCCGCGGGGTTGACTTTGTCCCCGGTCTCTCTCGGATCTTTGCCGTCAAGACGGTAATAGATCCTGCCGCGAGGCGCTGAGAGCTCCAGCTTTCCTCCGGGAAGTTTCCTGTGGCGCGGAGGGGTTATGTCGGGCATCAGCCCCTGGCGCCACAACTGGGAGAGGAGAACCCCGCTTCGAAGGGGAAGGTAGTCATTCAGAACGCGGTTCGCCTCACTTTTCCAATGCTGATCCCTGGTCTTGGGGCCGGAGTTTCCAATGCCGAAGATACCCAGGAAGCCGCCCCGTCTCCCCCCGAGGTCTCCCCAACGGGCGGACTCGCCGACCACCGCCTTCTCGATCTGCTTCATTCGTTTTTCGAAGACTCTGCGGGTGTTCTCGGGGCTGAGAAGTCCGCCGGAGGAGAGCAGGTTGTGGGCGCGGTCGGCGACCATGCGCCTGAACTCGGAGTTTGCGAGGCATTGTTGCCAGAGCCATTGGGGGTTGCTGCGTTCAAAGCTTTCGCCGGCCGGGAAGGGGCCGGTCCTGTCCTCGAGGATGTCGAGAAGGGTGTGTTCCGCATCCCAGATAAAGAAACGGAATCCATGCGAACCGTTTCGGTTTCTCATGCCGTGCCAGTTGTTGCCGACGCGGTTCCTGGAAAATCTCGAGATTGGAGAGTCCAGGTTGCCTCCGTAGAGAATGATCAGCATGTAGTCGATGAGCCCTTCGATGTCGAGCAGGTTGTCGTATTCGGCATTCGGGCTGCCGTCCGGGTTTCTTCCCTGGATTCGCTGGTAGGCCGCGGCGTCTTCCAGGCCGGCCGTTGCCAGTTCGTGGAGCTTTCTCCACGCATCGAGATTTCCATCTGTAGCTGTGATGGTATAGGACTGCCCCCGGCCGCTGTCGACCTTGATGACGTCATAGTCTTCTTTTACGCCGCCGAAGTAGCTGACGCCAAAGGAGGCCTCGGGTCTCTCACAGGAGTTGTAGAGACCCCAGTATTGCCCATTGAGGTAGAGGTGGTAGTAATCTCCTCTGGCCGCGGGCCGGCCCATCGACAGTTGAAGGTCGCGGCTGAACTGGTCCCGCAGGAAGAGCCCCTTGCTGTCTCCTCCCATATTCCAGGAATAGTTCTGGGAACAGCGCAGATCGACATTATCGAATTCCTGGGCCGCGTCAGCCCCGAAGAAGGGGAATTTTAATTTTCCGGCTCCGTAGAGCTTGCGGAAGAAGAGCCTGAAGGCATGTTTTGGATTTTCAGCCGTGCGACTGAAGCCGCCGCGGATCCGGACCCCGCAGTTGATGTCAAAGCCGGGTCGAGCGGAGGTCGGCAGCAGCTCAAAGGCGGCCGAGCGCTCGTTTTCACGGCCCTGCCTGATCGCGTTGGAGTAGATACCGGATTCCGAGCTGAAGAGATCTTCCGGGTCGAGCACGAGCGAGACGGAAGGAATTGATTTGAGGTCCGAGATGATGGTCTTCCTGTAGACGGGATCTTTGACGATGGCGGTATCCATTCCATAGTCGACCCGGTTTCGCCCCCATCGGTAATAGCCTCCGGGGGGAGGCAGGCCATCGGGGGATTGCCTGATGACGTCTTCGAGGAAAACATAGGTTCGGGTCTCGGAGAAGCTCGGAGCGTGTCCCGCGGCAAAGACCCTGGCTCGAACAACGGTGCTCTGATCTATTTCGAGTGTCTCATCGAATATCGCCGAGCTGCTCTCGTCAGGATCCGAGCAATCAAGGGTGTAGCGGATCACGGCCCCCTTGAGCGGGCTGCTGAGGTCGAGCTCAAAGGAGGCTTCCTGGAATCCATGGGGATGGCTGAAAACGACTCTCGGCGCGCGCTCGAGCCCCTGGAGTTCCGCTTCAGCTTCCCCTTCTTCCTCCCCGGCGTCTTGCTCCTTTTCAGGGCGGTTCGGCGGGGGCTCCTGGGTCGCCCTGGATTCCCTGAAAGCTTTGAGCTCCTGGGCGTTCAGCCGGTCATCGTAGTCCAGGTCAAAGTCCTCGAGATTCTGCCGGCCGGCGCGCCGCATTTTTGAATCCCGCATCAGGGTCGAGCGGAGATAGGATTCCGGAAGATCACCTACCTTGCCGGCATCGAGATCTTTGTAGAGCTGGTCGATTTCAACTCCATCGAGATATCCATTCTTGTTCGCATCAAAGGCATTGACCACGGCCTGCCACTGTTCGCGCGAGGCGGTGCGGGGGGTGTCCTCTTGCCGTTGCCGCTCTTGTCCATCTTGTCGCCGGTCGCGGCCGCCTCTTCGCCCCCGCCGCCGGGGAAAGGGAGCGCTGGAGCGGGCGAAGGCCTCTTTCCGTAAAGATTCGCGCTCCTGGGCATCCAGCCAGCCGTCCTCATTCGCATCGTGCCTCGAGAGCAGCTCTTTGCGCACCTCTCCAATGCTGGGCAGCCTGTCGCGCTGGCTAAAGGCCGGGGTGGTGCTGAGCGTGGCTAATACGAGGAAGAACAAGCTGGTGACAGGTCGGATCTGGAACATATAGCTGCTGGGCGCGTCCGGTCGTGATTGGCGGTGGAGGAGCCGGCAAAGAGGTCGGCGTCGATAAACTATCGTTGATGAGTCGCAGGAGAATCCATTTACATCTTGTAACCACTTGTCAACGGGGAGTGTCCCCGGGCTGGCTTGCCGCAGTGGTATGCCTCAGGAGAGAATGTCCTTCACGACATGGCTTTCCTCGACCCCGGTGATCTTCTGATCAAGCCCCTGGTGGCGGTAGGTGAAGCGATTGTGGTCGATACCCAGGAGATGCAGGACCGTGGCGTTGAAATTTCGGATCGGAACCGGGTTCTCGACGATGTTGTAGCAGTGATCATCGGTCTTGCCGTATTCGAAGCCCTGCTTGATGCCGGCGCCGGCCATCCACATGCTGAAGCAGCGTCCGTGATGATCGCGGCCGTGGTTGTTCTTGCTCAGCTTGCCCTGGGAATAGATGGTACGTCCGAAGTCTCCACCCCAGATGACCAGGGTGTCGTCGAGCATGCCCCTGCGTTTGAGGTCCTTGACGAGACCCGCCGCGGCATGGTCGATGCTTTTGCACTGTCCCCTGATCAGCCTGGGGAGGCTGCCGTGCTGATCCCAGCCGCGCTGGAATAGCTGGATAAAGGGAACGCCGCGTTCGGCCATACGGCGGGCCAGGACGCAATTGCGCGCGAAGGTGCCAGGCTTTTTTGAATCCGGGCCATAGAGCTCGAAGGTGTCTTCAGGCTCATCCGAGAGGTCCATCAGGCCGGGAACGGATGCCTGCATACGGAAAGCGAGCTCATATTGAGCGATCCGGGTCCGGGTTTCCGGGTCGCCAAACTGTCCGAATTGTTCTTCGTTGATCTCCGCGAGCCTGTCCAGCATCCGTCTTCTCATGGTTCGGTCGATGCCGTTGGGGTCCTGGAGATAAAGGACGGGTTCGGAGCTTGACCGCATCTTGACGCCCTGGTGCTTTGAGGGCAGGAAGCCGCTTCCCCAGAGCCGGGAATAGAGCCCCTGCTTCTGGCCTGGCCCCCTGGAGATCATGACGACATAGGCCGGCAGGTCCTTGTTCGGGCTGCCAAGCCCGTAGCTGAGCCAGGAGCCGAGGCTGGCCTTGCCCGGTTGCTGGACGCCCGTATTGATAAAGGTGATGGCCGGGTCGTGATTGATCGCCTCGGTGTGGAGGGATTTGACAATCGTGATCTCATTGACGATCTCGGAGACCTTCGGAAGGATCTCGGAGACCCAGGTTCCGTGTTTTCCGTGGCGGCTGAACTTGAACATTGGCGCGACACAGGGGAAAGACTTCTGCCCCGAGGTCATGGTCGAGAGCCTCTGCCCCTGTCGGATCGAATCCGGCAGCTCCTTGCCGTGGATCTTCCTGAGCTCTGGCTTGAAATCGAAGGTGTCGATATGGGAGGGGCCTCCCGCCATAAAGAGATAGATCACCCGCTTCGCCTTCGGGGCGAAGTGGGGGAGCTCCGGAAGTCCCTGGGGTTCGTTTCCCGGGATGGTGTCGGCCGCGAAGGCCTGGTCCTGGCCAAGCAGCGAGGTGAGCGCGGTCGCGCCGAGGAAACGGGAGCCCGTCGACAGCAACTGCCGGCGAGTCATTTCAAGTTGGTATTGTTCAAGCGGGTTCATGGATCAACCTTTCGTAACGGTCGCATCAAGGTTCAGGATCATACTGAAGACGATGGTCAGGGCCGCGTGTTCGGCGGCGTCGATTGTTTCATCCCGTTTGGATTCGCCTACGCTGAGCAGCTTCTTCGCGCGCTCAGGGTCCTTGCGGAATACGGCAAGCTCCTCTTCATAGGCCTTCTTCAGCAGGAGGAGGGTCTTTGCCGATGGCCGGTGGGCCGTGGCGAGCCTGTAGGCGAGCACGATCCGGGAGACGATCGAATCGCCGGCCTCCTGGGTAGCTTTTTGAGCCAGGGATCGGGCCGCCTCGATATACTGCGGGTCATTGAGTAAGACCAGGGCTTGCAGGGGCGTGTTGGTTCGAGATCTCCTGAGAACGCATTTCTCTCTTGTGGGGGTGTCGAAGATCGTCAGGCTCGGAGCCGGTGAGGATCGCTTCCAGTAGGTATACATGCCTCGGCGGTAGAGCTTTTCGCCGTGGTCCTGCACGAAGCGTACATTGCCGCCAAGGCTGACCTCGTTCCAGAGTCCGGGAGGCTGGTAGGGCTTGACTCCCCTGCCGCCGATGTCTCTGACCAGGAGGCCCGACGCGGCGAGGATCGTGTCGCGGATGAATTCAGCCTGCAGTCGGAAGCGTGGGCCTCTCGCGAGGAACTTGTTTTCGGCATCCAGCTTCACCAGCTCGCTCGATACCTTCGCGGTCTGCCTGTAGGTGGAGGACATGAGCATCTGTTTGATCATGCGCTTCACGTCCCAGCCGCTCTCGCGGAAATCGACCGCCAGCCAGTCAAGCAGCTGCAGGTTGCTGGGCCAGTCGCCCTGGGAGCCGAACTCTTCGACCGTTTTTACGATTCCTCTGCCGAAGAGCATGTACCAGTAGCGATTGACGGCGACCCTGGAGGTGAGTGGGTGATCGGGCTGGAAGAGCCAGCGGGCGAGGCCCAGTCGGTTCGATGGGCTCTCCTTGGTCTGCGCGGGAAGCACTCCGGGAGTGCCGGGTTCGAGCGGCTTCTCCTTCACCGGGGATGCGTAGTTACCCCTCATGAGCACATAGGTCTTGCGGGGCTTGCCGACATCCGCCATCACCATGACGTTTCCCTGCGGCTTGGCGGCCTCGTTGAGCTTGGCCCGCAACCTGGCCGCATCTTTCGCGATGGCCATGTATTCTTTGTCGATGGATGAGAGGAAGTGTTTTCTGAGGACCTCAACCTGCGCGGGCTTCCTCGCATTTGCGGGAACCGCGAGGATCGGGGCGAGTGGATCACTACCTGAAAGCGCGGCTACCTCGGCGCCGCTGAGCGCTCGGCCGTAGATCCTGACGTCATCGATCTGGCCCTTATAGGGCGAGCCGGGCTGGCGCCTGCCGATCTTCAGGCTCGCCTTGCTCCGGGTTGAGCTGCGGAGGTTGTTCTGTTCGACCTTGAGTCCCTGGCTCTTCCCGTTGATGTAGACCTTGACCCCCGCCGCGGTACCCGAACCATCGTGGGTGACAAAGACGTGGTTCCATTTTCCGTTCTGAACCTTGCCGTTGCTCATGACCTTCAACGCGTCGTTGGGCCAGGCGCTGATCAGGTGCATCCCGACGTTTCCACCATTCAGGTACAGGTCCCAGCCCCGGAATTTGTTACCGTCGTTCATCTTCGCCAGGGGGGCGCCATTGCCTTCGGGCCTGATCCAGGCCCCGAAGGAGAACGCGTCGGTCCTGTCGAAGTTGGCGTGGTCGCCGAACTCGATGTAGTTTTTACCGTCGAGCCTGAAGGCCTTGCCGAACTTGCCGTCTACCCAGTGGCTGCTTCCCTTGACGGCTCCCTTGCGGCCGGAGTCAATCGAGTCGGAGGCGGAGTTGCCCTGGCCTTCGTCGAGTGAGAGGTGAAGGTCGAGCCCGGCCGGCTCGGTCGGTCCCGCCTTGGTCTCCTTCTCGGCTTTGCTGACCCAGGCCTTGAATGCTCCTTCGGCGGCCTTGGCCCTTGTCGCGAGCTTCGCCTCGGCTTCCTTCAGCGCCGTCTGCTCTTTCTTCATCATGGCGGCGCGCGCGAAGTTGGGGACTCCCACAAC
>CBFHWB010000130.1:0-12807 GCA_965659285.1 Planctomycetota bacterium
TCGTGCCGGTATTCATGAAGGTATGGGCCGGGTCGTGGTTGATCGCCTTTGTACGCAGAGAGCGCAGAATACAGATGTCGTCGGCAAGCTCCGGCAGATGCTTGAAGGCGGTGCTCATCTCCTGCCCGGACTTTCCGAAGCGCTTGAAGGGGTATTGCGGGGCCAGGCATTTGAGCGCCTTGTTCTGTAACTGGGCGATCGGCTGGCCCTTTGTAATGGAGGTGGGCATCGGCTTCCCACCAAGCTCGGCAAGCTTCGGCTTGTGGTCAAAGGTCTCGAGATGCGACGGCCCCCCTGCCATGTAGAGAAAGATGACCCGCTCCGCCTTGGCGGGGAAATGCAGAGGCCGCACGAGGCCCGGCCTGGCCGCATCGACGCCGGCGCCCTGCAGACCCTGGGATGAGAGCAGGGTGGTAAGAGCCGCGCCACCCAGCACGCTGGCTCCGTGGCCTAGAAAGGCCCGGCGGCAGAGTTCGTTTTGAGCGGATATGTCGCTTTGCATGAAGCTTCCAGTCAATAGCGTGTGATGGTTTCGTGGAGATTCAGCAGTACCCGGGTCACCGACATCCAGGCGGCCAGTTCTTCAGGGGCTGGCTTCCCGACAGCCGGGTGCTCACCGACAGCGACCAGCTTGGCGGCTGCGTCCTTGTTCGCACGAAATCCCGCAAGCTGCTTTTCATAAAGTTTTACCAATGCCTCGACCTCCCACTCTTCAGCAGCGCGGCAAAGGAGCCTCCCAAAGGCCCAGTGGACCCGTTTACTGGCGGTTCCTCCTCCCTCCGCGATGAGCCTCTGGGCGAACACACGGGCGGCCTCGACATAGATCGGGTCGTTGAGCAGCACAAGAGCCTGCTGGGGTGTGTTCGAACGCGGACGCTCGGCGACGCACTCCTCGCGGCTCGGGGCATCGAAGGCCCGCAGGCTCGGGTGCCAGAAGCTCCGGCGCCAGTAGGTATAGACCCCGCGGCGGTAGAGCCCCTCGCCCTTCTCCTGCTGGTACCTGGCCTGGTGGTAGAGCTTGAACCAGTAGTTGGCCGGCTGGTAGGGCTTGACGCTGCGGCCGTACATTTTTTCTGAGAGCAGGCCGCTGGCCGCCAGCGCCTGGTCCCGGATCTGCTCAGCCTCGAGCCGAAAGCTGTTCTGCCAACCGAGCAGGTGGTTCCGCGGATCAGCTCCTGGCTCGGCGCGAAAAGGAGTCGACCGGCGACGATACGCTTCACTATTCACGATGAGCCTGACCATCCGCTTGACATCCCAGCCACTGTCGAGGAACTCAACGGCCAGCCAGTCGAGCAGGGGAAGATGCGTCGGCCAGGCGCTGCGCGCCCCGGCGTCATCGAGTGTCGAGCTGATACCCCGGCCGAAAAACAGCCTCCAGAGCCTGTTCACGAACACCCGGGCGGTGAGGGGATTGTCGCGTGCGACCATCCATTCAGCCAGGTCGCTTCGGGTCGCCCGGCGGTTACCCACCTCGAGCGTGCCGAAGTAGACGGGAATCGCCGGAACAGCTTCGGGCCCGGAATCATCACGCCAAGTCCCGCGCGGGAGGTGCCGCATGAGACGAGGTTTACCGGGCTGAGTAACTATGGTCGTCGCCATCGGGGAAGCGCGGGTGAGTTCTTTGAGCTGTTTTTCCAGCGCCGTGATACGCCCCCCCACCTCGCCGCTGTCCTTGACATCTTTTCCTGACAGGATTTCTTTAAGCTCCCGCAGCTCCTTCTCAATCGGCAGCACCTTGAGGATGTGCTCCCTGGTCGGCAGCTTGACCTCGCGCGGCTGGGCGACTCCACGCTCCTGGAGGTCGGCGAAAAACGCCGCGAAGTTGTAAAAATCCCGGCTCGTGATGGGGTCGTATTTGTGGTCATGGCATTCGGCGCAGCCGGTGGTCATTCCGAGGAAGATGGCGCCGGTATTGCGAACCCGGTCGGCCGCGTACTTGGCCATGTATTCCTTTGCCTGGGCGCCGCCCTCGCTGGTGGTCTGGTTGAGCCGGTTGAAACCCGAGGCGATCCTCCACTCGGCCACCTGGGCCGAGCTGGCGTTGGAATCCTTCATCAGGTCGCCGGCGAGCTGCTCACGCACAAAACTGTCGAAGGGCTTGTTGTTGTTGAAGGCGGCGATCACGTAGTCGCGGTAGAGCCAGACGTTCTGGTGAGAGTCCTTCTGGTAGCCGACCGAGTCGGCGTAGCGCACCAGGTCGAGCCAGTAGAGCGCCATCCGCTCACCATATTGTGGCGAGGCGAGCAGGCGGTCGACCAGGCGGCCCCAGGCGCCGGGCTCTTTATCCGCGAGAAACCTCTCACGCTCCTGCGGAGAAGGTGGAAGGCCGACGAGGTCAAGCGAGAGTCGGCGTAACAGGACTGCGCGATCCGCGCGAGGCCCCGGCGGAACACCCGCCTGGATGAGCCTGTCGGAAATAAAACGATCAACCGGTTGGTCCAGCTTGTCGAGCGAGCCGCCCGCGGGAGGTTTTGAACGCGTCGGAACGACAAAGGCCCAGTGGTCCTGCCACTTCGCCCCCTGCTCGATCCAGCGCCGCAGGATGGCGACCTCCGCTGGCGAGGGCCTGGTTTTCTCGCCCGGGGGAGGCATGACCTCCTCATCGTCATCGCTCAGAATCCGCTCAATCAGCTCACTCTCGACCGGCTTCCCGGGAACGAGAAAGCCCTTACTGAGCGCCCGCTCGATTCCCTCTCGAGTGTCGAAACGCTGCTTCGTTTCTCGCTGGCGCTCATCAGGTCCGTGACACTTGAAGCAATGGTCCGACAGGATCGGCAACACGTCGCGGTTGAACCGCACCGGTCCCGGATTTGAAGGACGAGGCGCGTCTTCGGCTCCTGCGACAGCTCCTGGCGCGTAGAGAAACGCGCCCAGGCAGAGCAGCTGGACCAGGCGGAAAAATTTCTTCATGGCTGCTAATTCTCCGGGAGGCCGACTCCTTCGACAAGGGGAAGGCGATCTGACCGCAACCAGTATAGCAGACGAAGCGAAAACGATCAGCCGTAGCGACCCTCGATATAGTCAGCGGTCTTTTCGTTCTGCGGAGAGAGGAAGAGCTGGGCGGTGTCGCCATGCTCGATGATCTCGCCGAGCAGCATGAAGATGCACTCGTCGCTCACGCGGCGAGCCTGCGCCATATTGTGGGTGACGATGATGATCGTGTACTCGCCGCTCAGCTCGGCCATCAGGTCCTCGACCGCCTGGGTGGCCTCGACATCGAGCGCCGAGCAGGGCTCATCCATGAGAATCACCCGCGGCTTGAGCGGCAGCAGTCGGGCGATGCAGAGCTTCTGCTGCTGCTCGAGCTGCAGCCCGGTGGCCCTATCATTGAGCTTGTCCTTGAGGTCATCCCAGAGACGGACCTCCGTCAGCGCCTTTTCGACCGCGTCGTTGAGAGTGCTCTTATTGAGACTCCCTGAATGGATTCGCAGGCCGAAGACTACGTTCTCGAAGATAGAGAGGGGCAGGACATTAGGGCGCTGAAATACCATGCCTACCGATTTACGCAATTCCGGAAGCGAGACGTCCTCGTCCATGATGTTCTTGCCGAGGATCTGGATCTCACCATCGGTACGCACATAGCCATAGCGTTCATTGACCCGGTTGAAGGCGCGCAGGAGGGTGGTCTTGCCGCAGCCGGAGGGGCCGATGAGGCTCGTGATGATCCCGTCCTTGATGTCCAGGTTCACATTGTAGAGGGCCTGGAAATCTCCGTACCAGAGGTTGAAATCACGGACCTTGACACCGAGGTCGGATTCGGCGTTCCCGGCTGGAGCTTCGGCGTTCCCGGCTGGAGCTTCGGTTTTGCTCCTGGGCTTGCCAGTGGGGTTTCCCGTGGGGTTGCCAGTGGGGTTTAGCCTGTCTCTCATCCGAAGGTCCCCGCGATAAAGTCGTTGGTGCGCTGATCAGCCGCCTCGCCTGAGAACATCCTGTCGGTCTCATCCACCTCGATAAGATCTCCGTTGAAGATAAAGGCCGTGTGCTTCGCCAGGCGGCGGGCCTGCTGAACGAGGTTCGTAACGAGAATGATGGTCATCTCATTCTTGAGCTCCTTGAGCACATCCTCGATCCGCATGGTGGTGACCGGGTCGATCGCGATGGAAAACTCATCGAGGCACAAGACCTCGGGTTCGTGCGACAGAGCGCGCGCGATCGTCAGGCGCTGCTGCTGGCCACCGGAGAGCTTGGTGCCGAGGGTGTTGAGGCGGTCCTTTACCTCGTCCCAGAGGGCAGCCTGGGTAAGACAGCGCTCGACAAGCTCATCGAGCGGCCCCTTCTTCTTCATGCCCGCCTGGCGTGGAGCAAAAGCGACATTGTCATAGATGGACATCGGCAAGCCAACCGGCAGGGGAGCAACCATGCCGATATAGCGGCGGTAACCGTATACATCCGACACGCCTGTCTTGCCGAGCTTCCCAGCCGCCGTGTTAACAGGAGCATCCAGAATGACCCTGTCATCCATGGAGAAGCTGCCCTTGACCGAGGCATCTGTAACCAGGTCGATCGTACGGTTCAGAACCTTCAGCAAGGTCGTCTTGCCCGACTGGGCCGGACCGATGATGCCGAAGATCTCGTTCTGCTCGATCGAGAGCGAGATGTCACGCAGCGCGACCTTGTCGGCGTAGGAAACGCCGAGGTTCTGGATATCCAGCTTGGGCGTTTCGTTTACCATTTTTTTCGTGTCCGGATATATACGCGGAGGGCGATCGCCGAGGCATTCACCAGGAGAACCGTACCAAGAAGGACCACTGCGGTGGCGAAAGGAATTGCCTCATCCACGTTCGGCACCTGGGTGGAGATGGTGTGCAGGTGCATCGAGAGCGCCATGCACTGGTCCAGTGGACCATAGGCAAAGACGTCTCCTCCGACCACAGCCTTGTAGAAGACCGCGCCGGTGAACATGATCGGAGCCGTCTCCCCCGCCGCCCGGCAGATCTCGAGAATAATACCCGTCAGGATCCCGCTGAGCGAGTTCGGCAGGACCACCCCCTTGATGGTCTGCCAGCGGGTAGCCCCCACGTTCCAGCAGGCCTCGCGGAAGGCCATCGGGACAGCGGCCAGCGATTCCTTGGTCGCCTCGATAATCACCGGGAAGGTCATGATGGCAAGGGTCAGGGAGGCGGCCAGGATGGACTTCCCGATCCCGGCGAAGAGCACAAAGGCTCCAAGGCCGAAGAGCGCGTGCACGATACTCGGCACCCCGGCCAGATTGAATACCGCGAGGTTAACGATTCGAGTCAGCCAGTTGTCGCCGGCATATTCGTTCAGGTAGACGGCCGCGAGCACTCCGATCGGAGCGGCAACAATAACTGAGAAGAAAACCAGCATCAGGGTTCCCAGGAAGGCCGGCCAGATTCCACCGGCTCTCATACCGCGCTCCGGTGACTCGAGGATAAAGTCAAAGCCCAGCACCGGCCAGGCCTCGTAGACCAGGAAGCACACAACGAAGAGCAAGGGAATAACCATGAGCACGGTCATGGTCGCGAAGACCCCGCCCGCAATCTTCTGGGTCAGCTTCTTCTTGCGAACCAGGGCAGTTTCTGTAAAGAGGGTTGAGCTATCCATGGCTACTTCTTCTTGATTCCGCGGATAACGAGGTCAGCGGTCAGGTTGATGGCGAAGGTGATGCAGAAAAGAAAGATTCCGATGACAAACAGGACCCTGTAGTGCGGGGAGCCGGCGGCTGTCTCACCCAGCTCAGCGGCGATCGTCGCCGTCAGGGTTCGCACCGATTCGAAAGGACCGCCCGGAATATTGACCGCGTGTCCGGTCGCCATCAGGACGGCCATCGTCTCTCCGACAGCGCGGCCGACACCCAGCAGCGCAGCTGCCAGGAGACCATTCTTAGCTGCGGGCAGGAGTACACGCCAGACCAGCTGCCACTTGGTGACACCGAGACCAATCGCCGCCTCACGATAGGAGTCAGGAACAGCGCGGAGGGCGTCTTCGCTGATCGAAACAATAATCGGCAAGCACATCAGGGCGAGGATAATAGCCCCGTTGAGGACCGTCAGGCCGAAGGGTACGCCGAAAACCGTCTCGATCAGGCCCTTCATCAGGGTCATGCCGATGAAGCCCCAGACCACCGAGGGTATAGCGGCCAGCAGCTCGATGACGATCTTCAGGATCTCCTTGGTTCTCGTACCGCAAAACTCGGAGATGAAAATCGCCGCCCCCAGGCCGAAAGGCACCGAGAAGAGCATGGCCAGCAGCGAGACACTCGCAGTACCGGCGATGAGGGCGAGGATCCCGAAGGTCGGCTCCACCGAGGACGGGTACCACTCGATACTACCCAGGAAGGTACCCAGGTCGAGGCGCCCATCATCTCCCATTCCGAGCAGGAAGGGAGCCCCTTCCTTGAAGACGAAAATGAAAATGCTGAACACGAAGATGATCGCACTGATACCGCAAAGACGAATCACCCATTCGATGACGCGCTCACGATGGATCTGTCCCCGGGTTAGTTCTTTTCTCACGAGTACCGCCTGAAAGAAACCAAGGTCCGGCTGCCTGCCAGCCGGACCCGAAAATATTCAACTAGATACCGCGCCTCACTTTTTGGGCTTGGCAACGTAACCGTTATCCTCGACGATCTTCTGGCCCTCGGCTCCGAGACACCAGTCGAGATACTTCTTCAGTTCACCCTTGGGCTCTCCGAGGGTGTAACAGAAAAGAGGCCTGGCGATCGGATAATCTTTGCTCAAGGTGTTTTTCACGCTGGGACCAAAGCCTGGCTTTCCGGCCCCCTTGGAGACCTTGAGCATCTTGACGTGGTCGGTCGCATAGCCCATGCCGCTGTAGCCAATGGCGGTCACCGTACTGGCAACCGTCTCGACGACATCCTTGGAGCCGTGCAAGTCACGCGAACCCAGCTTGAAGTCGCCCTTCTTGCCGAGAATGGTTTCGCGGAAATAGACGTAGGTACCGGAATTGGACTGGCGGCTGATACGAATGATCTCATCGGACCCACCGGGTACCGTCACACCCAGCTCAGACCACTTGGTAACCTGCTTTCCCTCAGGACCGCCATCCTTGCCGTAGATCTGGGCAAGCTGCGCGAGGGTGATCTCTTCCATGGGATTGTCCTTGTGGACATAAACGGCGAGAGCATCGAAGCCCATGACCCACTCGATCGGATCAATACCGTGTGCTGCCTTAGCCTTTTCAGTCTCAGAGGCCTTCATCGAACGGCTGCAGTTGGCAAGATCTGTAGTACCGTTGATCAAGGCTGCAACGCCAGTACCTGAACCACCTCCTGAAACCTCAACCGAAATGTTCGCATCGACCTTGGTATAGGCCTCGGCCCAGGCCTGGGCGAGGTTGACCATGGTGTCGGAACCCTGGTTCTGGATGATTGTTTTCTTGGGGCCCCCGCTATCTCCACCACCACAACCAGCCAGAGCCAATCCACAAATCATTACCAAAGAAATATAGAGTTTCATTTCTAACGTCCCTTAATCTCCGTTCTCAGAAAAATGAACTTATCTTTTCGCCTGGCCATGAATAGCCCGGACAAGATCCTTAATATGGCGTTTCAAATAATCGTAGGTTTCTTCCAGCGACCCGCTCACCTTGCCCAGCTCCCACTCGATGCTGATGGTCTTGGTCGGGGGAGTCGGAAAGGCCTTCTTGCCCTTCTCGCTCAGAGAAACAATCACCTGGTAGTGATCGAGGTTCGGTATGTTCTCAACCGACTTGGAGATGTTGTTACCGATATCATGCCCCTTCGACTCCAGAAAATTGGCCGCCTTGGCCTTGATCTTCTTCGACTTGATCCCGGCGCTCATGAAGACAAAGCTCGGCTCCCGCAGAGCGTTGCCGATGGCCTCGGCCAGCTGGCTCGCGTTGGCGTTGTCATCATCGACAAACAATACGCGGAAGACCTCCTTGCCAATGTGCTTCATGTATTGACCCGTGCACATGTAGAGGGTCTCTTCGCAAATATTCTTGGACTGGTCGGCGGCGCGGTCCAGCCGGATCGCCACGGTGCGAAGAGGAGAAAAAGCTTCCATAGGAATCTCCTTCTCGGCGCGAAGCTCAAAGAGCTTGTCGTTGATCCGGGCCCGCACACGGCTGGCATCTTTTTCCGAAAGCATGGTGAAGCGGGCGGAATCGGCATCCTGGGCCAGGAAGGCGGCTATAGATTTTTTCAGCATTGAGATCGAGATCTTGCTGATGGCCTTGTAGTCCTTGTAGTCAATATCCACATCGAGGGAATTGATCACGAGCCCCTGGCGGGCGATGCTCTCGGCATAATCACCGATACGCTCGAGCTCCTGGTTGATCTTGATGGTCGCGTAGACAAAACGCAAAGGACCCGCGGCCGGCTGCTGACGAACCAGGAACTCCAGGCAGAGCCTGTCGATCTCCTTCTCACACTCATCGATCTCCTGGTCGCGAAGCATGACGGAATAGGCCAGCTCACCGTTATTCCGCAGCAGGGACTTCATGGCATTGGTCAAGGAGACCTCGACCAGATCAGCCATGTGCTGGACCTTGGAGCGAATAACATCGATGTCTTTCTGGAGGGTCGCCTCGAGGCGACTTTTTTTACCCATTTTCCGTTAGAGATCCCTTTCGCGCCCCACTGACCACCCAGGATGGAAAAGGCGCTGGTTTAATGTGACTCAATACTCGCTTAACTCAGGGGTAAGGATACCCACGCAATATCAAGGCAATGTTAAGACCTCGTATAAATCGCATAAAAACGTGGTTTCAGCGACTATACCGGAACAAGGGATGGCTGGATTACCCCCGGAAAGCAGAGGAATACTCTGTCCTGGGCCAGGCTCAGACGATCAATTCGTCGAGCCCCCCGGTGGAATCCGCGAATCGCTCAACGGGCAGCTTCATGCGTTCGAGCATGGTCACGAAGACGTTCTAGAAGGGCGTCTTGCTGGAGTATTTGAGGACCTGTCCCTGGCGTACGCCAAGGCCCCGGCCGCCGGCCAGCAGGGTCGGGTAGTTCTGGTTGTTGTGCGTCTTCGAATTCGAGCTGCCGTAGAGAACCAGGGTGCGATCCAGCAGGTTACCGTCACCCTCGGGGGTGTCCTTCAGGCGCTTGAGGAAATAGGCCAGCTGCCCGACGAGGAACTGGTCGAACTTGCCGAGGGCCGCGGGGTTCTTGCCGCCGCCGTGGGCCAGGCCGTGCCAGTTACCCTTCAGTCCCACGGCTGTGGGAAAGGAATTGGCGATCGTCGTGGCGCCGGCCACCTGGCCGATCATATAGGTCGCCAGGCGGGTGGTGTCGGTGCGGAAGGCCAGGTACATCAGGTCGTACATGGTTTGAATGTATTCTGCCGGGCCATCGGGAGTGGCGCTGAGGTCAAGAGTCTTCGCCTCGACCTTCGGCTTGGGACCATCGAGCCACTTCTGGGAGAGCTCGACGCGTTTCTCCACATCGCGCACCGAGTCGAGGTACTCATCGAACTTACCCCGGTCGCGTGAGCCGAGGCGCCCGCGAACGCTCTTTGAGTGGTTGAGCACAAGGTCGAGCAGGCTGCTGGTATTCTGCAGTTTGCGCCGGGCGGAAGCATCTCCACCGGACTCTCCAAAGAGACGGTTGAAGATCTGCTTCGGGCTCGACAGCGCCGGCACCGGGCGGCCTGTACGGCCGAAGGAAATTGTCGTTGCACGGGTCGGCTCGCCAACGCCGCCATCACTGGACATCGTCAGCGAAGGAAAACGCGTCTGGGCCCCGATGTGCTGGGCCGCCAGTTGGTCGAGCGACATCTCGTTGCCGTAGGACGGAGCCTTCAGCTCCGCTCCAGTGAGCCAGGTATCGCCGGTGTCGTGACCGCCAAGCCGGCGACAGCGCGGATGCGAGAGGCCGGTCATGACCGTCACGTCATCGCGAAGCGGCTCGAGACCCTCAAGAGTTCTGCTGAACTTGAAATCCTTGCCCTCGCCGCTTGGAAACCAGTTCCAGGCGGCGTCCTTATGTTTCTCCCCGGGCAATGCGACCCCGAAAGGAAAGTAGACGAAGGCCATGCGTCGCGGCAGTTCGGCCGCGGTCGCTCCGAAGCTGAGAGATTCGAGGAACGGCAGGGCCAGGACGGCGCCCGTACCGCGCAGGAAGGTTCTCCGACTTACATCAGGAGTGTTCTTCGCCATGGATCGTCTTTGGTTACCTGGTCCTGAAGGCTTCGGTCTCGACCACCCTGGCTATCAGGTCGCGCAGGTGGTAACCGCTTCCTTTGAAATCTCGCGCCGGCGCCTCAACCGTTTGCTCATCAGTGAATTCAGGCGAACGGCCAAGAGCGTATGCCCGTATTTTCTCACTCAAGGCCCTGCCAATGCGATCTTTTTCCGAACTGAGCAGGTGCCTCTTCAAATCCTTCATAAACTTGAGCTTATGACTGCCGGCAAGGTCAGTTTCCAGATCCTTTTCCTGGCGGCAAAGCTTCGGCCCCTGGAGTCGGAACGACAGGACCACCGGGCTTCCTCGGAAACCAACTGCGACTCCGCCAAACCCCTTAAACCCTGTTCAACGTCCCGCTGGTACCAGCGAACGATTCGGTCTCGACACCCAGGCGTTGCAAGACGGTAACAAAGAGGCGTGCCAGGGGGAGCTCTTCCGCTTCTATTCTCCCGTTCCAGCCGGCATCGGTAACGATACCGGCGTTAGCCTGGTTGTCTTCATTGCCCTTGCCAAACTTGAGATAGCGGCCATTTTTGAAGCCGAGATTTTTACCACCCGCTGAAATAATCGGATAGTTGCGAGAGAGGTGGAAACTACTGGAAGCCGAACCATGCATGGCAAACGTGTTATCCAGCATGTTGCCGTTGCCATTCGGTTCCTGCGTATCTTTCAGTTTCTGTACGAAACGTCCAAATTCCTCGGCCTGGTAGCGGTTATAGGTACCGAGGTTTTTCCAACCATCTGGTTTCTTGACGGAATGCGTCAGGCCATGGGCACCACCAAGACCAACCGCCCTGGATAGCAGATCGTGGGGTCCCTCGCCATTTTCCCTACCCAGCTGGAAGGTGGCCACGCGCGTTGAATCGCTCAGGAAGGACAGGTAAATCAGTTCATACATGGCCTGGAAATAAAGTCGCGCTTCCTTGGGATCCGCATCCAGGTCGAGGTTCGCGATGTCCACCTGGGGGACAGGTGTATCAATCCACTTTTGAGCTTTCGCCAGCTTGATCTCGGTGTCGCGCAGGGCATCAAGATACTGCTGGAGTGTCTGCTGATCGTGACTGGAGAGTTTCTTGCCCAGCGAGCGCGTATTGGAGATGAGGAGATCCAGGGCACTCTTGCTTCTCGCCAGTTTTGCCGCAGCATCTTTCCCACTGGCCACGAAAAGCATATCGAAGATCTGCTTGGGCTTATTCATCGCCGGGATCGGACGTCCTTCACGATTAAAGGACTGGGTTTGTGCACCGCGAGGGCCGCCGATGCCGCCATTGGTAGACATCACCAGGGAAGCATGCCGCGTGAACTCTCCGGCCTGCGCGGCGTAGACCTGGTCAATGGAAATCGAATTCCTGTAAGCCCCATGGCCTCCCGTTGCTGCGCCTGTCAGGTATTGATCCGCATTCGAATGACCATGAACTTTCCTCACTGCCGGGTGTGACAACCCTGAATAGATCGTGATCTCGTTGCGCAAGGGCTCCAGGACATCGAGCACCCTGGTGAGATGGAAATCTTTCTCACCGCCGCGGGGGAACCAGCTCCAATCCTTCCAGGCCGGATCGGTCTTGAGCGGCAAACCAACACCGTCAGGATGGTAGATACTGACAAAACGTTTCGGAGTGTCGTCTGAAGCCGGAGGATCTGCCGCAAATGTTTCTAACCAGGGCAGGGCCAACGCCAGGCCTGAAGCACGAAGAAAGCTTCTACGATGCAGTGAAACAGCTTTGTTACTCATCCTCGATTCCTAACTCCTACTTAGAGTTAAAGATATTGCTCTTGATGATCAAACGCACCAGGTCGCCCAGGCGATCTCCCTGTTTTCTGAATTGTACCGCCAGGTTATCTATATCGGCATTATCGCTAAAAGATAATGCTCGTCCCAGAGCATAAGTGGTCATTTTATGAACCAGCGCCCGGGAAAACTGGTCCTGGCGATCGGTGAGCAAATATCGCTTTAAACCCACCATTCCGTCCAGTTTCTGCTTATTGAACAGCTCTGAAGTCGCATCCACGGGCTTATTCTTGATGCTGGTACGAAAGATTCCCTGCGCGTCGTAATTTTCAAACGCGATCCCCCAGGGATCAATCCTGGCATGACAGGATCTACAGGCTGGCTTGCTGCGGTGATCCACGATGCGTTCTTTCAGGGTCATCTTGAGGATTTCCGGATCCGTCAGGTCGACTTCAGGAACATTCGGTGGCGGCGGCGGCGGTGGATCCTGGAGGATACGCTCGAGCATCCAGATGCCGCGTTTAAGCGGATGAGAATCCTTGCCGTCTGAGTTCATCGTCAAGACGGCGGCTCCCGTCAGCACCCCACCGCGATTCATTTGAGCCTCAATAGGAACCCGGCGAAAATGAGGACCATGTACATCGGGAATTCGATAGTGTCCCGCCAGGCGTTCGTTGACCACCGCGTAATCAGAATGGATAAAGTCCATGACGCTGCTGGTGCGTTCCAGGAGCTCCTGGAAAAAAGCGATCGGCTCTTGCCGCATGGCTTCTTTAAACGAGCTGTCGGTGACATGAGTCACACTGTCCAGCCCATCCATGCCGAGCCATTGCTGCACAAAATTCTCAGAGAAGCGCCTGGCGCGAGGATCTGCCAGCATGCGTTTGACCTGAGCCTCCAGGACACCTGGCTCCTTGAGCTTCCCCTGCTGCGCGAG
>CBFHWB010000131.1:0-12795 GCA_965659285.1 Planctomycetota bacterium
AGAGAGAATCGACCTTGTAATACTTCAGCCTGACTCCATAGACGCCAGCCTTGTAGGCCAGCCTCCGAGCCTTATCCACAGACTTCTCATCGGTGTCGACCCCGACCACCTGCAGACGGCTGCGTGCGGCGAGCTCCCAGGCGAGACGCCCATCTCCACTGGCAAGCACAAGGCAGATCCCCCGATCAATCCCTGTTTCATCGAGAATTCTCTGGGCGGCGTCAGCCGCCACGCTCGAGTCTTTTTCTCCGGAATACGGATTCAGCCCGGCTCGCACGGACGGCAGCGTGAGATTGAAAAAATTATCGCACTCGTACTCTGCTGTGCTGAGCTCCTTACCCTCGACTCCCGTCACGATCCTGTAGGTATAGAGCCTGTTACGGGCGAGCCCTTTGAACTCGAGCTCGTGCTCCTTGCGCGCCGCGCCGGGCCGTTCGAGCTTCTCCTGCTCCCCGCCCTTGGGGCCGAAAAGAACCGCCGTCTTCGATGCCTCGGCCGTCTCCCAATTCACCACGGCGGTGTCCAGAGAGGTAAAATGCAGGAAGGGACCCGCCTTCAGGGTGAGCAGGCGTTCGGCGGGGACCGCAATGCCCCCGGGGCCTCCGCCCTCGAGCTTTCTCGATCGACTGTTCTCGGCGCATTCAGCGGCGGAGAGGGCGCGGCTATAGACCCTCACCTCGTTCAGGGCGCCTCTCAACCTGAAATACTCATCTTTGTCATGGTAGGCCGCCATCTCGTAAAACGCCGACGGTGGATAATCGATGGGGCCGCTCTGGGTTTTCCCGGCGGCCGCGAGCCTGCCATCGACATAGAGCCTCATCTCGGCGCCGTCGTAGGTGCCGGCGACGTGATACCACTGCCCGGCCTTAAAATCCCGATCGGCGGTCATGTAGGTCATCGCAGAGGCGCCGCCGGTTCCCTGGATCGCGAGGGAAAACTTCGAGCCTACATAGCCCAGGATCCAGCCCTTCTCGTAGCTGCCGTTGTCCTGGAAGGCGCCGATGATACAACCCCAGGGAGCTGCCTGGTCTATCCGGACCCAGGCCTCCGCCGAGATCGCCTTCACGGGCAGGTTCGCATCCTTGTGATCATCGGCAATTCTCAGGCTGGAAACCTGTCCTTCGAAATTCATCCCCTGGTGTTCACCTAGCTTTACCAGCCGGGGATTGCCCTGCGCCGCGGCGTGCTGCTTCCCGGCGAGATCGAATACCTTGCGTCCCTTGACCGCTCCGGACTGCAGCAGCCAGCGACCGACAAGTCCCGGACTCTTGAACGCGGGAACATCGAGCGCCTCGAGCTCTTCCTTCTTCCTCTCCGTGTTCCCCCTGGCTGGCTTCCCCTTGCCCGGCCTGAAACAGGCGATCCGGCCCTGGTCCGTACTGACAAAGAGAGCCCCGTCGGCTACCGCAAGGCCATAAACACCACCTTCTACCGCGCCCGTCCAGATCTGCTCGCCGTCGCTTGTACGGAAAGCGGCCACCTCGTCTATTCCTCCGGCGAAAACCGTATCGCCGGCAAGGATCATGGTCAGCGAATACTCGCCCGCGGTTCTCCACTTGCCCTTCTTGTTTTTACGATCCATCGCCGCCAGCGCGTGATCGCTCAGCATATAGGCCGTATCGCCGGCAATGATCATCTCGTTGCCATTCTTGAAGGTGGCGATCTTGCCGCGGCTCTTCTCGTTGCTGCCGGTGATCCAGCCCGTCTTATTGCCCGGTCCATGCAGGACATTGGAATCATCGGTAAGGAGAACGAAGCAACCACCACCACCCTGCAGCGAACCGAGCCGGGCTCCATCCGCCCGGCCAAAAAGAAGGGGCGCCACCCGGCCCTGGGGGGCGATGAGTCGACTGCTGGATGCGAGCAGGGCGCCCTCGAGAGTCAGCCCCCCGTACTTCTTCAGGAAACCTCCCCTGGAAGACGGCTTGCCGGTACTCGCGCTGACCGCGCTGATATAGGAATCCTTCCATGGCAGTAGAGAGTTGCCGAAATAAGCCATCCCCCTGTCCACCAGAACCCCGGAACGACAGGGCCAGAACGGAATGAAGTTGCCGTTATTGAGAATCAGGCGCCCGGGAATCTCAGGCCTCTTCCTCCAGACCAGCTCACCATCGCGCTCCCGGATGCAGTAGGCGTAGCCATCATCAGAGCCGAAGTAAAGTTTCTTCGAATACCAGGTCGGCGCAATCCGAACCGGGGCATCGGTAAAAAAGACCCATTTTTCCCGGCCGGTCTTCGCATCGAGACGATGCACGCCATGGTCAGCTGAAGAGCCGTAGTAAACCGAGCCATCGACAACGATGACATGAAAAGCCGGATCGTAATTTCGCATCGACCGCAGTCCGCGAATTCCGGCGTAGGCATCCCACTTCGCCGGTCCGGCCCAGGCCGGCCGCGGCGCCAGAGCCGCCCGGTGAACCCACTTGAGCTCGAGCTTTTCAGCGACAAGCTTTTCAGCCGTTGTACCGCTGCGGCTGTTGTCATGACGGTAGGTCGGCCAATCCGCGGACGGAAGCGGGGCGGCCGCGCCGAGGAAGATGAACAGGAAGACCGGGAATACAGTAAATTTCATGCCGAAGCCCCTTCGGTTCAGGGAATGCGAATGTTCTTTATCCTTGCCACTGCAGATAGTGTCCGACGCTGAGGTCCGATTTGCAACCGTCAAGCCCCCCTCTTGCCCTCAAGCCCACTCCCGCTTAAAAAAGGAGCACTCAAAACCTCCAGGAAACCAGCGATGAAAATAACCGGTATCGATTGTCACGTCCTCCTCGTGCCCGATGTTCGCAAGGACGCAACCTCCTCAGCCCAGGATGACATCGTCGTCTTCGTGCATACCGACGAGGGCATCACCGGCATTGGCGAGAGCGACGTCAACCCCTGGATCGCCCGGGCCTGCATCGAGGCCCCCAGCACCCACACCATGGGCATGGGCCTGACAGAGATGCTCCTCGGAGAGAACCCCCTCGACAATGAGCGCCTGTGGGAAAAGCTCTACACCGGCAGTTGCATGAACGGCCGACGCGGAGCTCTCATCTGCGCCATGGGAGCGATTGACATGGCCCTCTGGGACATCAAGGGCAAGGCGGCCGGGGTTCCGTGCTGGGAACTCACCGGGAAAGAGGCCCGCGACAGCATCCATCCCTACGCATCTCTTCAGCCCAATGGCGAAAGCTACGCGGAATACAAGGAGTCGCTGGTGTCCTGGGTGCTGCATGCGAAGGAGATCGGCTTCACCGCCGCCAAGCTGGAGGTTACCCTCAGCGGCCCCTACAACCACAGCGGCATGGACGAACCCGATGAAAAAGTCACCGAGGTCGTCGCCGCCTGCCGCGAGGCCGTTGGACCGAACTTCGTCCTCATGGTCGACGTCCAATACGCATGGAACGATGTCGAGCGAGCTCTCAACACCCTCAAGGACTGGAAAGATCTCGACATCTACTTCATCGAGACGCCCCTGCAGATCGATGACCTCGCCGGCTACGCCAGGCTGCATGATGAATCACCGGTGCCTGTCGCCGCGGGCGAATGGCAGAACACCCGTTTCGAGTTCATCGACCTGATGGACATCGGCAAGGTCGACATAGCCCAGCCCGACGTTGGCCGCGTCGGCGGCCTGACAGAAGCTCTGCGGGTCTGTGACCTGGCGGCCGAACGCGGACGCAGGATCATCCCCCACTGCTGGAAGACGGGCATCAGCATCGCCGCCAGCGCCCACCTCGCCACGGTGACTCCTCACTGTCCCTTCTTTGAATTTCTCCCGGCCGAGCTCACCGACTCCCTGCTGCGGAAGGAGCTCGTCAAGGACGAGATCGAGCTGGTCGATGGCAAGCTGTCGATCCCGCGAAAGCCCGGCCTCGGCATCGAGGTCGACATGGACGCCCTGAGGAGCTTCGAACAGGAGTGAGGCCTCAGAAGTTGTTCTCGACCATGGGCCGGAAGGTCAGTTCGTGCACGACCAGGTCCTCGGGCAAGGTCAGAGCCGTGAGTACGGCGTCGGCGACACTCGAGGGCTTCATGTAGTCGGGCCTCGGGTTGGGCCTGAAATCGGTGTCCGTCCCGCCGGGGTAGACGGCGGTCACCCGGATCCCATCCTCGAGCACCTCCTTGCGGAATACGTTGGTGAGCGCCCGGAGTCCTTCCTTGGCCGCGGTGTAGGCGCCCATCGTCGCCATGTCGCTATGGCACACGGTTGAGAGGATATTGATGACGTGTCCCCCTCCCCTCTCCTTCATCTCCCGGGCCGTCTCGCGCATGAGCAGAAAGGGCGCCCGCAGGTTCACAGCCATGATGGAATCGAACTCATCAGTGCCGACCTCCGCCAGGGGCGCCTTGCGCGGATTGAAACCGGCGTTGTTGACGAGGATATCGATTCCGCCGAGCTCGGTCCTGACCTTCTCCAGGAACTCGAGCGCCGGGGTCTCGAGGCTGAGATCGAAGGCCGCCGTCACCACCGGCGTCGCAAGCGACCCCTCCAGTTCAGAGAGCGCGGCCTCGTCGCGACCACAGACACCCAGCCGGGCCCCCTCGGCCGAAAGCCGGCGCGCCAGTGACCTGCCGATACCGCGGGTGGCTCCAGTCACCACCACGGTCTTCCCATCGAGTGCTCCCATCCCTGACCTCCATTGCTGTAAAATCGGTCCTGTTCCCCCACCGCCGGGTACAGCAAGATATCGCAAGACACCTCGCGCAGGCAATCACACACCAGGAACATGAGCGCTGAAAGACAGGTCATCTTTATCTGCAGCGGTAACATCTGCCGCTCCCCCATGGCCGAGGCGCTGCTCGCATCGAGAAGCTCCTCGCACAGAGACTCCTTCGCAGTCGACTCGGCCGGAACCCTGGGAATCGAAGATCACGCCGCCAACCCGGATGCCGTCAGGGCTCTTGAGGAGGCCGGCATCGATCTCAAAAACCATCGTTCCCGCGCAATAACCGATGAACTCCTCGTAAATGCCTTCGCGATCGTCGTCATGGCTCCCGAGCATGAAGAATACCTGCTGAGTCGGCACCCGGACTCGGCCGGAGCCATCGTACGGCTCTGGGAATTCTGTCCCGAGGGTCAGTCCGCCGGCGAAATCGAAGATCCTCTCGGCCGTGGCCTGGATGAATTCAGAAGAATCCGGGGCCTGGTCAGTGAAGCCCTCGAACATTGGCTCAACACGCTGGATGATGCCTGACAGAGGCGCTTAGTCACTTCAAGCCGGGCCGCTGAGCGGGTATCCTCTTTCGAGCCATGAAGCGCCTGCAAAAAGCCGAGAAGATCCACTCCATCCTGGATGAACTCTACGAGGATCCCCCGATCCCCCTCGACCACAAGGATCCCTACACCCTGCTCGTGTCGGTACTCCTGTCAGCCCAGACCACCGACAAGCGGGTGAACCTGGTCACTCCCGAGCTCTTTCGCCGGGGACCGACTCCACAGAAGATGGTCAAGCTCGAAGTCGATGAGATCCTCTCCAGCATTCGAACCTGCGGGCTCGCCCCCGGCAAGGCGCGCAACATCCACGCCCTGTCGAAAATCCTCCTGGATAAACACGGCGGCCAGGTTCCCGCCGACATGGAACAGCTTGAGGCCCTCCCCGGAGTCGGACACAAGACAGCCAGTGTCGTCATGATCCAGGCCTTCAACCAGCCGGCTTTCCCCGTCGACACCCACATCCACCGCCTCGCGGCCCGCTGGGGGCTCTCCAACGGAAAAAACGTCGAGAAGACCGAACGCGACCTGAAGGCCGTCTTTCCCCGCGAAAGCTGGGCGAAGCTCCACCTCCAGATCATCTACTTCGGCCGCGAACACTGCCCGGCACTCGGCCACGACCTCGCCGAATGCCCGATCTGCTCCTGGACGGCGACAAAAAAGCGCATCGCCGAGGAGGCGAAGAAAAACTCACCTCGGTCCAGGGCGCGTAAATAGCCCCGGCGAGAGCAGACCCTCGATGGCCATCATCCACACAACAGCTGACAGCTTCCTCGAGATCGCCGCCCGGCAGACCCCTGGAACCCCTGCGGTAATGAAGGAGGCCCTGCTTGTTTCCCCCGAAGGCTTCGGCCTGAGCGAGCAGTCCGCCGCCGACAACCCCTACATGACGACGGGGCTCCCTCTCGACCTCGACAAGGCCTCCCGGCAACATGAGACCCTGGTGTCGAAGCTGGAAGAACTCGGCGTCAAGACGCACATCTTCAGCGGAATCGCGGGACAGGCTGATGGCGTCTTCCCCAATAACGTCTTCGCCGCCGCCCCGGGGCGCCTGGTCATCGGCTCCATGCGCCATCCCGTACGGAGAAAAGAGGCCGAACGGGAAGACATCCGCGCCTTCTTCAGCGAAACCCTGGGCTACGAAATCCGGGACCTCTCGATGGAAGCCTGCATTGCTGAGATGACCGGCCCACTGGTGATCGACCGCGCCAGGAACATCGGCTTCTGCGGAATGAGCCCACGGGTTGACGAAACGGGCTGCGCGCTCATGGCGGAGGCGCTCGGCCTCGACGCAACGCTGCGCTTCGACCTCGCGGAAGGTGAATACCACACGAATCTCGTCCTTGCCATCGCGGCGGGAGAGCTCTGCCTTGTTCATCCCGGCTCCGTCCCGAACCCTTTCCTGCTCAAATCGCTGCGGGCAATCTACGAAGACAGGGTGCTGTTGCTGCGTGAAAGCGAAAAAAACGCTTTCGCCGGTAACTGCATCGCCGCCACCGAAAAAGATCTCCTCTTCAGCCAGAAGGCAAAAAACGTTCTGCGGGAAGAAACTATAACAGCCCTCGAAGACTGGAGCTTTCGGATCCATTTCCTCGATGTCAGCGAATTCGAAAAAGCGGGGGGGAGTGTCCGCTGCCTGGTAGCCGAGATTTTCTAATCAGCCCTGATCCACGATTCTTTTTTTTTTGTAACTCGCCAATGAAAAAATATAATCTCGTCTCTCCATCATGATTCATACCACAGCTCTCAAGACCCTCCTGCTTTGCTGCCTCACCCTGGCGGGTTCCCTTGCCGCCTGGGCTCCTGGCCTCAAGGGACAGGACTCGGCTGATCCCCCGCGTCAAGCACAGAACGATGACGCATCGCCGTCGGCTGAAGACAAAAAGGACGCTGCGAATACGACCATCGTGATCGGCCGGCGAACCGAAGACGAGATCTTCGAGGTGCCCTCCACCGTCGAGGCTCTCTCGGGGGACTATCTCGCCCGCAGGCGCGCCTACCGAACTCTTCCCGAGGCACTCGCCGAGGTGCCCGGCGTCCTTGTCCAGAAAACCAGCCGCGGCCAGGGCTCTCCCTATATCCGCGGCTTCACCGGATTTCGCACCCTGCTGCTCGTCGATGGAATCCGCCTCAACCACGCGGCGATGCGAAGCGGCCCGAACCAGTACTGGGGTACCGTAGATCCCCTGACCCTCGACCGGGTCGAGATCTTCAAGGGGCCCGCTTCCGTCCTCTATGGAAGCGACGCCATCGGCGGAACCGTCAACGCCATCTCCAGGAGCCCCGTCGTCCTCGACTCTCCCTACTATCGAAGTGGAGACGGCTCCCGGCTTTACCTGCGCCACTCGACCGCCGAACGCTCCTTCACCTCGCGATATGAATACAACATGGCCCTCACCAGGAACTCCGCCGCCCTGCTGGGAGTCACCTCGCGGGATTTCGGCAACCTCCAGGCCGGGGGAGATACCGGGAGCCTGCCCGAAACCGGCTACGATGAGTTCGATGGAGATGCCAAGGTGGTTCTCTATCCGGCTGAAGACCTCGAGGTGGTGCTCGCCCTGCAGAGCGTCAAGATGAATGACGCCCCCAGGACCCACAAGACCATCTACTCGGTACCCTACCGTGGAACCGAGGAAGGCAACGATCTCAGGCGCGACTTCGACCAGCGCCGGCGCCTCGCCTACCTCCAGGCCCACTGGGAGCCCGCCTCCACAGGGTGGCTCGATCGCATCACTTTCAGTCTCTCGAGCCACCGCCATGACGAAACCGAGAAGAGAGTAAGAGAAGGCTCCGAGGGGAGATTGAGCCGCCAGGGTTTCTCCGATGACGTCTTCGGCAGTTTCATCCAGGGCGAGAGTGAAACAAGCCTCGGCCTCCTGACCCTGGGAGCAGAATATTACCGCGACTCGATAGACTCCTTCTTCAGAGAATACGAGAATGGAGCCTTGAGTCTCCAGCGCCCCAGGGGACCGGTCGCCGACGACGCGACCTATGACCTGCTGGGGATCTACGCCCAGGATGTCTTCAGCCTCTCCGACCGGCTCGAGCTCACCGCGGGAGGACGCCTCAACTACGCCGGCGCCGATGCCGCGGTGGTTGATCCAGACCCCGCCGATGCGAACGTCATAGACCCCGTCTCCGAAGATTTCTCGGCCGCCGTGGGAAGCCTCAGGACTACCTACCGACTTGAAGACGGCTGGAACCTCTACGGCGGAGTCTCGGAAGGATTCCGGGCGCCCAACCTCTCTGATCTGACGCGCTTTGACGCCTCGCGCAGTAATGAGTTCGAAATTCCCGCGCCGGGACTCGAGCCTGAGGAATATACCTCCCTGGAACTGGGAACCCGGTTTTTCCGAGATCATTTCGAGGCCTACGCCTCGGTCCACCACAATGTTATCGATGGATTGATTGTCCGGTCCCCCACCGGTGAAGTGATCGACGGGCAAACCGTAGTGACCAAGGAAAACTCCGCAGATGGATTCGTTCGCGGCTTTGAACTCGGAGGCTCCTGGCTGGTCGCAAAGCGGCTGAGCCTCTTCGGAGCCCTCGCCTGGCTCGACGGTGAGACCGACAGCCTGACCCCCGATAGCCCCCCGGAGCCCCTCAGCCGCCTGATGCCGCTGACAGGCCTGCTTGGAATCCGCTGGATCTCCGAGGATGAAAGCTGGTGGGTCGAGGGAACCCTCACCATGGTCAAGGGACAGGACAAGCTCTCCGCCAGGGACGAAGGCGACACCCAGCGCATCCCCCCCGGCGGAACCCCGGGCTTCAGCGTCATCTCGATTCGAGGGGGCAAGGAGCTCTTTGAAGATTGCGACCTCTTCCTCGGACTCGAGAACATCTCGGACAAGGACTACAGGACTCATGGCTCAGGACAAAACGAGCCGGGCCTGAACGCGATCATGGGAATCGACTGGAAATTCTGAGTCGTTGCGACCGCAACCCCCCGCTTGCGCCTCCACTACTCCATCTGTACCATGAGCCCTCGCTGATTTTCTCCGGGAGGCTTCTCCCCGGCAGGTTGGAGTATTCAAATGCAGGGCTACTGGCGTAAGAACGTAACGATCATGATCGTCCTCCTGGCGATCTGGGCCTTCGTCGGGCTCGGCTGCGGCGTTCTCTTCGCTGACTGGCTCAACCAGTTCAAACTCGGCGGTTTCCCCCTGGGCTTCTGGTTCGCCCAGCAGGGCAGCATCATCGTCTTCATCATCCTGATCCTCATCTACGCCATCCTGCTGAACCGTCTCGACGACGAATATTCAGGTGAAACAAGCCCGGAAGATGTTACGCCCACCACCGGGAAGGTTGAGGAGTAACCCATGGGAATCAAGGGCTGGACCATCATCTTCGTCGGTGCCTCCTTCACCCTCTACCTGGTTATCGCCTGGATCAGCAGGGTACGCGACACGAAGGGGTTCTACGTCGCCGGACGCGGCGTACCCGCCGCCGCCAACGGCATGGCCACCGCGGCCGACTGGATGAGCGCCGCCTCCTTCATCTCCATGGCCGGCCTGATCTCGACCATGGGCTACACGGGATCGCAATACCTGATGGGCTGGACCGGGGGATATGTCCTGCTGGCCCTCCTGCTCGCGCCCTACCTGAGAAAATTCGGACACTTCACGGTTCCTGATTTCGTCGGTGACCGCTACGCCTCGAACGTCGCCCGCTCCGTCGCCGTGATCTGCGCCATCTTCGTCAGCTTCACCTACGTTGCCGGACAGATGCGAGGGGTCGGGGTTGTCTTTTCGAGATTCCTCGAGGTGGATATCAATATCGGCGTCATGATCGGCATGGCAATCGTTTTCGTCTACGCCACCCTCGGCGGCATGAAGGGCATCACCTGGACCCAGGTGGCCCAGTACTGGGTCCTGATCACGGCCTTCCTGATCCCAGCCATCGCGATCAGCATCAAGCTCACCGGCAACCCGGTTCCCCAACTCGGCCTGGGAAGCGAACTCATAACCGGGGACGGAAAAGGAACGGGACTTCTCGAAAAACTCAACCTGGTCAACGAAGACCTGGGCTTCAAATCCTACACCACGGCTTTTGGCGGCACAGACATGTGGAACATGTTCTGCGTCACTCTCGCCCTGATGGCTGGAACCGCCGGCCTGCCGCATGTCATCGTCCGCTTCTACACGGTCAAGAACGTCAAGGCGGCGCGCTGGAGCGCGTTCTGGGCTCTCCTGTTCATCGGCATGCTCTACCTCACAGCTCCTGCCACCGCCGCCTTCGCCCGCTACTACATGATCGACAGCATCAACGGAAAGACCCAGGAAGAATTGCCGCAATGGTTTGAGAACTGGGAAAAGACAGGCCTCATCCTCTGGATAGATGATGGAGATGGCAAGCTGAGGTATTCCGCTGGCGCGGACAACGAGGTGTTCAACAAGGGCGGGCTCACAGGGCCGGCAGCCGCGCTCGGCTGGGACAAGCTCATTGCAAGCCGGGATGGCGAACGGAAAACCGCTCTCCAGTTGCTCAACGCCCAGCCGAAGATCCGCGGGCCGGACAAGGACATCATCGTCCTGGCGACACCTGAGATGGCCAACCTCTACGCATGGATCATCGCCCTTGTCGCCGCCGGCGGCCTGGCAGCCGCCCTCTCCACCGCCAGCGGCCTCCTGCTGGTGGTCTCCTCGAGCATCGCCCACGATGTTTACTACCGCATGATCAACCCCGAGGCATCCGAAGCGAGAAGACTCCTGGTGGGCCGCGGTGTAATCGGTATCGCGGTTGTCATCGCCGGGCTCTTCGGAATCTACCCCCCTGGTTTCGTCAGCCAGGTGGTTGCCTTCGCCTTCGGACTGGCAGCGGCCAGTTTCTTTCCCGCCATCGTGCTCGGAATCTTCAACAAGCGGGTCGGAACCATTCCCGCCATCTGCGGCATGCTGGTCGGTATCGGTTTCACAGCCAGCTACATCATCGGCCAGGTCTACCTCGGCATGGAACCGTGGTGCTTCGGCATCAAGGCCCAGGGAATCGGCACCATTGGAATGCTGCTCAACTTCATCGTCACCCTGAGCCTGACACCTCTCTGCCCCCCGCCGGATGAAAGAGTCTGCGCCCTGGTCGACTCGGCCCGGCGGCCCGAGACCCCCGACGATGCCGCCCCGGCGGCGGTGGACCACTGAGCCCATGCTCGGCCTGCGCTACGACACACCCGAAGGCTGGGCGAGCCGCGCGCTTGAAGAACCCGGCGCCCTGCTCCTCGATCATCTTTTCTGCGAGCAGAAAGCCGCCGCCATGGCGATGGCGATCGCCCGGCGCCACGGCGAGGGAAAGCCCTCGCTGGTCAAGCTGATGGAAGAGCTGGCGGCGGAAGAGGAGGAGCACTTCGACCAGGTCGAGAAGCTGCTTGAGGATTACCCTCCCGCCACCCAGCCGCGCGGCGGCAACCCCTACGCCATCGGCCTGCGGCGCTTTATCCACAAGGACGGCCGGGCGAGTTTTCTCGACAAGCTGCTGGTGTGCAGCCTCATCGAGGCCAGAAGCGCCGAGCGCTTCCAACTCCTGGCGAAGGAATTACGCGGCTCGACCCTCGGCAATTTCTACGAAGATCTCTACGCCAGCGAGGTCGGACACTACAGGCTCTTCGTCGAGCTCGGAGTCGATCACGCCGGCGAAGACCGGACGCTCGAGCGCCTGGAAGAATTGCGCGAATTCGAGGGGCGGCTCATAGCTTCCCTGCCCCCCGGCCCCCAAATTCATTCAAGCTGAGAGCCGCTGCCGGGTGAAAAAACCGCCTGTCTGCGGTAGACTGCCGCCTTCCAGTTCGTTTCGCCCGAACCCGGGCAGCCCCGCAGCAGCAAGGTCTCTTCCATGTCCATTGTCGGCCTCGATATCGGCACCACCGGCGTAAAAGCGGTCGTCTTCCGTGAAGACGGGACCTTCCTCACCGCCCCCTACCGCGAATACGACCTCGAAAGCCCGAAGCACGGGCACCTCGAGCTGAACCCGAATGAGGTGCTCGACGCGGTCCGGGAGGTGCTCGGCAAGGCGGCCGCGGAGACAAAAGATGACCCCATCCGCTCGCTCGCTACCAGCACCCTTGGAGAAGCGATGGTCCCGGTTGACGAAGACAACAAGCCGGTCGGTAACGCCATCATCGGCTTCGACGCCCGCGGACAGGAGTCGGTCCCCCTGCTGCGCGACAAGCTCAACGACCGCCAGGTTTTCGATATCGCCGGCCATGGCATCAACAGCTTCCACTCCATCTTCAAGCTGCTCTGGCGGCGCGACCACGACCCCGACACCTTCGCCCGAACGAAGAGATTCCTCTCCTTCGGCGACTTCATCCAGGCCTCCCTCGGAATTGAACCCCACATCGACTATTCGATGGCCTCAAGAACCCTCGCCTTTGACGTCAAGAAGCTCGACTGGTCGCCGGAGATCCTGTCAGCGGTGGGACTGTCCGCCGACCTGCTGCCGCCGGTAGCCGCGCCGGGAACGAACCTCGGCACCCTCGGCGCCAACGACCTCGGCCTGCCGCCGGACTGCGTCGTCGCCGCCGGTCTTCACGACCAGCCGGCGGGAATCCTCGGGGCCGGGATCCAACCCGGCGAATCGATGCTCGCCACCGGAACCGTGATCTGTCT
>CBFHWB010000132.1:0-12625 GCA_965659285.1 Planctomycetota bacterium
GGGAAACCGAGCCAGGGGAAACCGAGCCAGGGGAAACCGAGCCAGGGGAAACCGAGCCAGGGGAAACCGGATCAAGGCGAGCAAGGCAAGGGCGAACAGGCTGAAGGCGCTGAGGGAAAAAAAGAGCAGGGAGGAGAGAACTCCGCTGAAGGACAACCCGGAAGGAAAAGTCCTGAGGCCGGCAAGAGCGAGGCCGGCAAACCGGGTGAAAAGCCGCAGCAGGGCGCGAAGGAGGAAACCTCCGGAAAAGAGACCGCTCCGGAGCTTCAAAAGGGAACCAGCGAACTGGAACTGGCCCGGGCGGCCCAGGAAATTTCTGATTTGAAGGCTGAGCTTGAGAGCCGTGCGGGGCAATTCCAGGAGGGTCTTCGGAAGGCTGGCGGCAAGCTCGAGGAAGAGACCTTGCCGGAAGCGGCCAGGGAGGGAGTTTCGGCCGCCGAGGGGAAGAGCCGGCAGGCGGATGAAGCGATCAAACGGGACGATTTCAAGGCGGCTGAGCAGGGGCAGGAAGGGGCCGCGCAGGAATTGGAACGGGCTCGCGAGGAGGTCGCGAAGCAGTTGAAGGAGGCCATGGCGAGAAACGCTCTGCAGACTGCCGGGCTTGGCCAGGAGGAACAGAGGCTCTCCCGTAAAGCTTCTTCCGCTTCCAGCCAGGCGGGAGAGCAGGCTCAGAGAAGTGAGTCACAGGCTGCCAGGGATGCTCTCCAGCGAGGCTCGTCTCTTTTCAAGAAGGCTTCGGAGGCAATGAGGCAGGCGAGAGAATCGCTCAGCGAAGCGCAGCAGGGACAGGCGGAAAAATCCGGCAGGGAGGCTTCGGCCGCTCTCGAACAAGCTAAAAAAGAGCTGGAGCAAGCGAAGAAGGATCTGGCTGGACGGTCGGAGCTTCAGAAGAAGCAGGATCTCGAGAAGAAGCTGGCCCGCAAGACAAAGGATGCCGCCAGTGAAACCAGCCGTCTCGAGCGCAAACTGAGACGAAAGGATGAGCAGAAGCCTGGCGGTTTGCGGCAGGCGGGTCAATCTCTTGAAGAGGCCGCTCGGAAGATGACGGAATCCTCCGAGGCTTCGCGCCAGGGGCGCCAGGAGTTGAGTCGAAAACGCCAGGAAGAGGCGCTCGATCAACTCAAGAAGGCAAAGGAGCAGGTGGAGGAGAAAAAGAAAGAACAACTGGCGAAGCTCGAGAGGCGCAAGCGCTTTGACAGGCAGTCGCAAGAGCAGAAGGAGCTCGCGCGTCAGACCTCGGATGCCGCGAAACAAAACAAGTCTTCAGGACAGCCCCAGCGTTCACAGCAATTGCAGGACGCTTCTGAGAAGATGGAGCAGGCAGCTGAGAACCTCGACCAGGGTAATCCTGATGAGGCGGAACAGAACCAGGAGGAGGCTCTGGCCAAGCTCCAACAGCAGGAAGAAGAGCTTCGAGAGGAAGAGGAAAGCCTTGAAGAACTCAAGCGCGAGCAGGAGCTGGTTTCACTGGTCAAGGAGCTTACCGAGACGAAGGATGCGCAACTCGAGATCAATACAGCTACGGCTGCTGTGCAGCGGGAGCGACCCGCGGGGCGTTTGAGCCGTCGACGCAGGGCTTCTCTGCAGCGTATGGTGGAGCCCCTTGCGCGGCAGGAAGGAGACCTGTCGGACAAGGTCATCACGCTCATCGGTCGCCTGGAGGAAGAGTCGTCGAGGGTTTTTACCTTCATGTTGAAGAACGTCAGCGCTGACATGCAGCAGGTACGCGACCTTCTGCTCGAGCTCGAGACGGATTCCTTTACGCAGTTCCTTCAGAAAGGCGTGGTGGTCGACATCGAGAGGATGATTGCTTCCCTCGAGGAACAGCTTGAGGTGATGAAGCGCCAGCGCCAGCAACAGGAGCAACAGCAGCAGGAGCAACAACAGCAGCAACAACCTCAGCAGCAGAACGAGGCGCTGGTGTCGATGCTCGCTGAGCTGTTGATGTTGAAGAATCTGCAGCTTGAGATCAACCGGCAGACAGGCCAGCTCGAGGATCTTCGTCAGAGCAACGATGGCAGCAGCGACTCGGGGCAATGGTCGCGAGCTCTCGATCGGCTGCAGCAGCGCCAGGGGAATGTCGGTCGCCTGGTGGTTGAACTGGCCGAGGATTTCAGGAAGGCCCAGGAACAGTCCCAGGGCGGCCCCGGCGGCGCAGAGGCTCCCGAAGGGGAATCTTCCGAAGAGACGCCGGGAGAAGATCCCGAAAAAGCTCCCGGAGATGGGGGCGATGGTGATGGGGATAATGGTGGTGGAGATGATGCGGAAGAGTAGGTGCTCGAGAGGGCCTGGTTGGAATTTTCAGGATCCCCGTGAGAAGGTGCTGCTTTAGCAGAGGTAGAATTGTACGCTCAGGAATCTTTCTCGGAACTGTGGCTGCTGGTCTCGCTTATCCTGGTCGGGGCGGGGCTCTTTATCTCAATCTGTCGGAAAGCCACCGAGCGTTTTTCCAGGAAGACTCTGCTTGAGAGGTCCGTCGACTGGAGCCCTGAGCGGGTAGAGCGATTCGCCAGGTTCAAGGAAGATTACGAGGGCACGTTAGGCAACTTCGACATCGTTGTTCGTTGCGTCATCTCCTGCTGCTGGTTGCTTGGCCGCCTGCCCGCTCTTGTGGCGGCAGCTCCCGACTTCACCTTCACCGCAGACCTGGGTATCTGCCTGGCCCTGCTGGTGCTGGAGATCTTCGTCTTGCAGATGCTGGTGCTGGAGTTGCTCTCAGCGATCATCGGCAGGCTCTGGCCGGAGGCCTGGCTGGCTCGTTTTTCGAGGCTTATCCGTTTCCTGCATTCCTGTTTTGGCCCTGCCCGGTGGCTCCTGGAGGGCATCCTGCGCCCGCTTGCCAGGGTCTCCGGCCGTAGCTCACATCGGGATTCCGCTGACATTCTCGAAGAGGAGCTGCGTTCAAAGGCTGAAGAGGTCGAGCGTGAGGGACTGCTCGAATCCGAGGAGATGGATATGATCGAGTCGATCATTTCCTTTGGAGATGTAGAAGTCTCGGAGGTGATGACGCCCCGTACGGAGATGATCTGTCTCGATCTAGACGAGCCGCTTTCTGAAAATCTCGAAAAGGCGATCGAGTGCGCTCTTTCGAGAATACCGGTCTACAAGGAGAGTAAGGATAATGTTGTCGGCATCCTCTATGTGAAGGATCTTCTCCGGAGTCTCTACAGCAAGGAGGACATCTCGCTTGAGTCGCTCATTCGCAGCCCCTACCGTGTTAGCGGTGGAAAGAAAATCGACGACCTTCTTCAGGAGTTCAAGCAGCACCGTCTGCATATTGCCATTGTCATGGATGAGCATGGCGGTACCGAAGGCCTTGTGACCATCGAGGATGTGATTGAGGAGATCGTCGGTGAGATCAGTGACGAGTACGAACAGGAGGAGGAGCTGTTGCCTATCCAGCATCTCTCCGATGGGATGGTCAGCGTGGATGCCGCGGTTCACATCGATGATCTCAACGAGGAGTTGAGCCTTGGTATTCCTGAAAATGAGAACTACGACACGATCGGGGGGTTTCTCTTTTCAAGCATGGGCAGGATTCCGAAGGTCGGTGACACCTTCGCTCTCGAGGGCGTGCACTTCGAGGTGACCAGCGCCGATGGCAGAAGGGTTCATCGACTCGAGCTGCGGGTGCCGGAGAAGGGTGGACGAGCAGATGATGGAAATGAAGAAGTTTGAAGGCCCGCCTCCTGCGGCGGAAGGCCCAGGTGTTTTCAGAGGTGGTTTTAAGAGTTGAAACTCAGAACCCTCGCGATTCCAATTCGTTGCGTCGACTATAGCAACACCAGCCAGATTGTTTCGATGTTCAGCCGGGAGGAAGGTCTTCTCGAGGGGATTGCCAAGGGCGCCCATCGACCGAAGAACTCCTTCCAGGGGCCCTTTGACCTGGCCGTCGTCTACGACGTCTCTTATCTGAAGCGAAGCACTCCAGGCCTGTCGATTCTCGCCGAGGCCGAGGTGGTCGATGGCTGGCGGGGAATCAGAACCTGCTGGATGAGACATATTCTGGCCAGCCAGTTGGTCGAGTTCTTGCGCGGGGTGAGCCTTCCCGCCGACCGGACTCCAAAGTTGTTTGACCTGGCGGCCAGGACCCTGGCTCATTTTTCAGACGCCTCGCTCGACAGCTTGCCCTGGTATATGCTGCATTTTGAGATTCGAGCCCTGCACCTGCTCGGCTTTCTTGGCGCGGTCGATTCCTGCGCGGTTTGCGGGCTCCCCTGGCCTGGCGGTCGTCGTTCAGCCTATTACAACTCGTTGGCGGGAGGACTGGTTTGCCGCGGTTGCAACCACGAGGCCGACACTCCTCCAGGGGGTGCGATCACCCTGCCAGGCAGCGGGGTACGGCTTCTCAAGGATCTCTCGGAGATGCCGGCGCCGCCTGAATCCAATGGTGTAGCGAAAAAAAATCTCAGGCAGGTGCATACCTGTCTTGTTCACAGCTTTACCACGGTGTTGGAACGACCGCTCAAGATGTTAAGATATCAGGCCAGCTGGCTGTAGTGCCGCCGGCCTCGTGTTTTTGATCCCTTTTCAGGAAGGCCTTCGATGATTGCTCCAGGTCGAACTCTGTCGGGTCTGCTCTGCGTGTTGCTGGTATTTGGTTGTGCTGGCTCGGAGATACCCGAGTCGTCTGAAGATGCGAGGGTTCGCGGCGGGGGGACCGGCACGACCTGGTCCGCGGATGGAGGTTGGCTTCTTGCGGAAAAGGGAAAGTGGGGTGCCGCCGGAAGTTTACGCCTGGAGGCTCTGAAAGCTTTCGAGGCGGCAGCCTATGCTGACGCGCTGGAGGCTCTGCTGGTCCTCTACAATTCCTCCGGGACCGCTGAGATGCGGGATCTGAGCTACTATCTCGGTGAGAGCCTCTACCAGTTGGGCAGGTACGAGGAAGCCATCGAGTACCTCAAGAAGGTCTACAAGGCTGACTTCCCTTCGCCGGAGATGATCGACAAGTCCAGGAGGAGGGTCTTCGAGATCGCCCTGGCCTACCTGCGGGGCAGAAAGACCAGGGATGTCCTGTGGGTCTTCAATGTTCAGTCGCCGGAATACGGGATCGATCTCCTGCTCGATCCGGCCGAAGGCCTCATCACCGACAATCCCTACCTCTCGTTTGCGGACGATGCCAAGGTCGAGGTGGCTAATTACTATTTCGACGAGGGAGAGTATGCCGAGTCGGTTCCGCTCTACGACAGCATCCTGGCGATGACCGACAAGGAATGGAAGGAGCTGGCATCATTCCAGGGAGCCCTGGCGGAATATTTCCAGGTACGCGGCGCGGTGTACGATGAAAACAAGCTCCTGGAGGCTCGCAGGAGGTTCAGGGGCTATCTACAGCAATACCCCCGGGGCGAATATGTAGACCAGGTTAGGGGGAAGCTCAGCGAGATCAACGAGATGGAAGGGGAGAAGAACCTTAACATCGCCAGGTTCTATCTGAGGGAGGACGAGTTGAGGGCGTGTGACACCTATCTCAGACTCGTTCTCGACAGGTACCCCAATACTCTTGCCGCCCGGGATGCCAGGGAATTACGCAGGCGCCTCGAGGATACGGAAGAAACGGAGCTCCGGTGACCAGGATTCAAGTGACCACCCTGTTGTTGTTTTGCGTCGTGCTGCCTCCAATCTCGGGGTGTGGATACAGGCTTGGTGTTCAGGCTCCTCCCGGGGTCTACCGCATTGCAGTTCCAACATTTACAAATCAGACCTTTCCCCTGCGTCGGGATATCGATACCGAACTGACCTCCTCCCTGCGGCAGGAGATCCAGGGGCGGACGGCCCTGCGGCTGGTGGCTGACGGTGATTCCGACATGACCGTTTATGGCTGGATCAGGGAGTTTCGGGAAAGGGTGCTCGCTGAGGGAGAGCTTGACGAGAAGCTCGAGTCGATGGTTTCGATTCGTATCGATCTGAGGATCGAAGACTACGTCAACGGGACGGTCAGGGAGGAGACAGTGGTCGAGAACCAGCCGCTCTCGACATCCAGGGGGGAGAGCATCGATGCCGCCCGGGAGAGGGCGGTCGACAATCTTGCTGAGAAAATTCTTTTGAAGGTGGAGTCCTGGTAATTCCATGGCAGGCAGGATGGATCACATGAGCGGCGAACCCGGAGGATTTGAGCTGGAGCTCCCGCGCGGCGGCAGTTGGAAGCTCGGCTCTCGTCCCGCCTTGATGGGCATCCTGAACTGCACCCCGGATTCCTTCTCCGATGGAGGCCAGTACGCCTGCTCGGAGGCGGCGGTCAATGCGGCCTGCGGGATGGTTGAGGATGGAGCGGACATCGTGGATGTCGGCGGCGAATCAACTCGACCCGGCGCCGACCCCGTCTCAGTGGATGAACAGCTCGCTCGGGTGATCCCGGTGATCCGGGATCTTCGCCGGCGTTCTGATGTTCTTGTCTCCATCGACACTCGCGACCCGCGGGTAGGCCGTGCGGCCCTTGAGGCGGGAGCGGACATCGTCAACGATGTCAGCGCCTGCGATGATCCAGGCTGGGTGCGTGTCCTCACGGAGTATTCTTGCCCGGTGATTCTCATGCATATGCGGGGAACCCCCGCCAGCATGCAGGAAAACACCAATTATCCTGGAGGGGTTCTGAATGAGATCTGCGGATTCCTCGAGGACAGGATCGAGTCCCTGGCCGCCACCGGCATCTCCCGGGAGAGAATGATAGTGGACCCGGGGATAGGTTTTGCCAAGGAGGCCGGGCAGAACATGGAAATCCTGGCAGGTCTGCGCCAGTTGAGCGGCCTTGGCCGGCCGGTCCTTTTTGGTGCCTCGCGAAAATTCTTTCTTGGGAATATTCTCGGCGATGCAAGCAGCCGAGGCCGCGATCCCATCGAGAGGGATATCGCGACCGTTGCGGCCAATATGGCCGCCGTGTTGCAGGGAGCTTCTATCCTGCGTGTTCACAATGTCCCCTATACACGTGACCTGCTGGATGTCGCCGAGGCTCTGCGACTGGCGGCAGAACAGGGTCTCGCGCTGGATACCCTGCAGGGATCGGGCGGGGGAGGTTCCTGAGTGCAGGTGCAGGAATTTTTCACAACCCTGTGGAGCGTGGTCAACTGGATCAGCCTGGAGTATCTCGTAGAGATCTTTGTGATCTTCCTGGTCATCTACGCTTTTCTGCGGTTCATGGAGGGGACCAGGGGCGAAGGAATTCTGAAGGGTATAGCCCTGCTGATGCTGACCTTTCCGATCCTCCTGGCGATCATTGCCGAGCGGCTCAATGTCATGGATCGCCTGCTGGTTATCATCAGGTTTTTCGGCGCCGCGGCGATTCCAGCCATCGTGATCGTAGTCCAGCCCGAGCTGCGGAGAGCTCTCGTCCGGCTTGGGCAGACCCGGCTGCTGGGAGTCTTTCTGAAACGGGAGACCGAAGGGGTTGTTGAGGAAATCGTCAGGGCTGCTTTCCGGATGTCCCGCAGGAAGATTGGCGCCCTGATTGCTATTGAGAGAGATGTGGGGTTGAAGAATTATATCGAGCACGGAACCCAGATCGATTCGGTCGTCAGTAGCGGGCTGCTCTCCACTATTTTCTTTCCGGGCTCCGACCTGCATGATGGGGCCGTGGTGATTCGCGAGGACCGTGTTGCGGCTGCCGGCTGCCTCTTCCCCTTGAGTGATACTCCCGGGCTGGGTAAAGTCATGGGCACGAGGCATCGAGCGGGACTCGGGGTGAGTGAAGAGACCGATGCCATTGTCATTATTGTCTCCGAGGAGACGGGCGGTGTCTCCTTTGCCAGTAGAGGGCAGTTGGAGAAGGTCGATGCGGAGAGGCTGCGTGAACTGCTGTTGCGGCATTTCGTTGAATTAGAAGAGCCTGATGAGCTGTCCGATGTCGAGACGGTTCAGGACGGCACCGGCTCCAGGGTACGATAGTCATGTGGCTTAAGAATCTCTTCCTGGCAAATTGGCGAACCAAGGCGATCGCGTTGTTTTTTTCCGTCAGCATCTGGTTCGTGGCCTACCAGTCTGAGGCACAGCGGTCGACCCTGAAGTACAGGGTGCGTTTCGAGCCGCGGGAGCCTGGAAAGATGGCCATCGTGGGGTTTCGAAGGCCAGGTCAGACCGTGAGCTTGTTTCCGCCAAGCGGGGAACTGGAGGTCGAGGTGACCATCGAGGGGCCGCGTGAACAGGTTGATGAGATCAGGGCCGGGAGCAGCGTCAATAAATTCGTCATCCAGGTTGAGAAAGATGATTCGACTCACGAGTTCAAGCAGGATGACTTCGGTTTTCCCCGAGATGGAGTCTCGGTCAGCAATTTCCAACCGAAGCGCTTCCTGATAGAGCAGAGCGTCATCGAGGAACGAACGATATCCGCTCTGAAAAGTATCGTCGAGGTTCCGAATAAGAAAAGTGATGATAAGGTGAGTATCGAGGTCGATGGCCCCGAGGGCGGGCTCAGGATCAGGGGGCCGGTTTCGGTTCTGGACGAAGTTGGAGTCAAGGTCACGGTTCCGATGAACTTTCAGGGCCGGGCGGATGGGCTCTTTGATCTGCGGATTCAACCTGATACGGAGAAGGTGAAGCAAACAGTCCAGATATTGAAAAACTTTGATCTGGGACCTGGTGTACCGGCCGAGTGGGTCTGGTTTACTGACCCGGTAAGGATTCATGTAAGCGCTGTCCTGGAGGAGCGCCTTGACATGTTTTCAGTTGACCGCGCCAGGCTCCTCTTTCAACTGCCGCTGCTCCAGTCTCCCTGCAGGGTGACACTGAAAGATGTGCCCCTGGGCACAGAGACGATTCCTGTTGCTTTCGAGGGCTCTCGAAAGCAGGTCCAGCAAATTCGAGACCTTCCCGAGATTACCCTCATCGTTCCTCCTCCGGCTGAGTTCGACGCTGAGAAGGGGGGCACCTTCAATTTTATCGAGTCGGATCTCAAGGTGAAGGGTTTCCCCGGCGTGAATGTCCTCCAGCACGAGAGCAGGAAAGAGCAGCAGGCTTCTTTCTGGTCCTACGAAATCAAGATGCTCGGTGAAAACGAGAGCAAGAAAGAGTAGAGACAGGTGAGGAGAGAGAAGTGAGCATCTTCGGCACCGACGGAGTGCGGGGCCGGGCCGGCGAGGGTCTTCTCGCGGCGGATTCCGTCGCGAAAATATCTTCGGCCCTGGCTTCCGTTCTGCAGGAACGAGAGGATTTTTCTGCTGATATTGATTCAGCCCGCGGTCGGGCTGTCTATATCGGCCGTGATACCAGGGCCTCAGGCTCCGATCTGCTGGTCCAGCTTTCGGGCGGGTTGCTTGGCGCGGGTTTCGATGTCTGCGATCTCGGCGTACTGCCGACCCCGGGAATCGCCGAGGTGGCGCGATCAGCAGGGGAGTGCTGCCTGGCGATCGTTCTGTCGGCTTCACACAATCCCGCCGAGGACAATGGTATCAAGCTGCTCTCTTCTTCAGGAGCCAAGGTCTCCGACCGGTTTGAAGATGAGCTTTCGGCCAGATTTTCTGAAGGTGGGTCGCCTGTCGAGGCTGGCTCCAGTGGTGTGCGAGATCTGTCAGGCGAAGCGTTCAGACTCTATGCCGAATACCTCGTAGCGTGCTGTCCTGATGGGCTTGACGGTCTGAAGGTCTGTATCGATGCGGCCAACGGAGCCGCCAGCGGTATTGCGGCAGAGGTCTTCCTGAGCCTGGGGGCGGAGGTTCGTGCGATTGGTGACCAGCCGGATGGCAGGAATATCAACCTCGGCTGTGGAGCACTCTATCCGGGCGCTCTCGCGGCAGAGGTGAAAGAGTCGGGCTTTGACATAGGCTTCTGTTTTGACGGAGATGCCGACCGGATGATCCCGGTCAGTGGAACCGGTGGAATCTTTGACGGAGATCTCGTTCTGGCTCTGGGCGGGCGGCACTACCAGGCAGAGGGGAAGCTCCCCGGGAAGGCGGTGGTGGGTACGGTGATGTCCAACATCGGCCTGGCCCGGTCTCTTGAAGATGCCGGCATCTCGCTCATCAGAGCCCAGGTCGGAGACCGGAATGTGTTCAAGGAGATGGTCGCAGGCGGGCACCCTGTTGGAGGCGAGCAGTCGGGGCATATTATCTTCAGGGATCACTCTTCTACTGGAGATGGGATCCTCGCGGCGATCAAGTTGCTGCAGTTTCTTCGGGGCTACGAAATGAATCTCGATCGGGGGGCGGAGATCATGACGGCCTATCCCCAGGTTCTGAAGAATGTCAGGGTGCGGGATAAGGTCGAGCTTGAAACTGTGGAGGCGGTGCGGGAAATCGTTGCCGCTGTCGAGCAGCGCCTGGGAGGAGAGGGCAGGGTTCTGTTGAGATATTCAGGTACCGAGCCATTGCTGCGGGTTATGCTTGAGGGACCGGAACAGCAGCTGGTGGACCAGCTCTGTGACGATATCTGCGGCGTGGTTGGGGACTCGATTGGAGATCGATGAGAGCTCTCCCCGGGGCCGGGTTGGCGGATTATCAGGATCTGTTCACGCGAAGGCATCACTGATGGACCTGCGTGGCGAGCACACCTATAATGCAGCGCTTGTGGTGGTGGGGGATTGGTAGCCTGTCGAATTTTCTGGAGATTGCGGATGTTCAGCGGATCCTATGTAGCCCTTGTAACACCTTTCAAAGATGGAGAGGTTGATCTTGAACGACTAGGGGCTCTGGTCGATTTTCATATCGAGTCGGGAACGAACGGCCTGGTACCCTGCGGTACCACAGGAGAGTCCGCTACACTCTCCCACAAGGAACACGAACTGGTCATAGAGTTCGTTATCGAACGGGCGGCGGGACGCATCCCGGTTCTTGCCGGTACCGGATCGAATTCAACCAGCGAGGCTGTCAGCCTGACCAAATCAGCCCAGGCGGCCGGCGCTGACGGGGCTCTCGTCATTACGCCTTATTACAACAAGCCTCCCCAGGAAGGGCTCTACAGCCATTTCGCCGCTATAGCTCATGAATGCGAGCTCCCCATTGTTCTCTACAATGTTCCCGGGCGCACCGGCATTGACCTGTTGCCGCAAACGGTAGGGCGTCTTGCCGCTATCGAGAATGTAGTCGCGGTCAAGGAGGCCAGCGGCTCGATTGATCGCACTGTGGAAATACTCGGTGAATGTGATATTACCGTTTTGAGTGGAGATGACTCACTGACCTTGTCCCTGATGGCTGTCGGCGCCAGCGGCGTGATTTCCGTTGCCGCCAACGTGGTTCCGGCTCAAATGGCTGAGCTGGTCCAGCTTGCCTCGGCCGGAGAGATCGCCTCCGCCAGCAGGCTGCATCATCAGCTCTATCCGCTCATGAAGGCGCTTTTTGTCGAGACGAGTCCGATCCCTGTTAAGGCCTGCCTGGAAATGCAGGGGCTTATCGGAGGCGAGCTTCGCCTGCCTCTTGTGGGCGCCGAGGACGACACGCGGGCGTTGCTGCGCGGAATCCTTGAAGGTCTTGAAATCAGCGCCTGAGGGGCATTCGACAGATCGATCAGCTATTCCCCTCTCCGGTTTTCCCGTCTCCGGGGAAGAAGATCTTTCGCTCGAGATGCGGCTTGTAGTCGCTCCACTGGCCGTTGCCCTTGTCGGCCCCCGGCCGTTCTCCCTTGAGATCGTTTTCGATTGAGTCGAGGGTCGCCATCTTGGAATCCAGGTTGTCCATGTAGTGAAAGGCAATCGCTTCAGGCGTCATGGGGCGTTTGAGAGCGCCGTATTCCAGCAGGCCGTGATGGCTCGCGATGATGTGTTGGAGCTGGAGCAGGAGATCTTCCGGGAAGCCGGGGATTGAGTCAGCTTTTTCTTTCACCATGAGGAGTCCGATTCCAATATGCCCGATGAGTTGCCCCTCGTCCGTGTAGCTGAAATTTTTGCGAAAGGAGAGCTCTCTGCATTTTCCGATGTCGTGAAGGATGCAGCCGGCCAGCAGGAGGTCGAGGTTGAGCTTCTGGTAGCGGCCGGCTATGCCCCGGGCAAGCTCACAGAGGGAGAGCGTATGTTCCAGGAGTCCGCCGATGTAGGCATGGTGAAGGCTCTTTCCCGCAGGGCAATGGCTCAGGGCGAAGAGGAGATCGTGGTCCCCGAGGAAGGACTCGAGCAGACTCTTCAGGTTTTCGTCTCCCACCGAGTGAACGATGCTCTGCAGCTCTTTGAGCATCTCGTCTTTTCCTCTCTCGGAAACAGGGAGGAAGTCTTCGTACAGGATGTCTTGTGGATCCAGCCGGGTGATAGAATCGACAATGAGTTGGCGATTGTTCTGGAATTCTTCCACCCGTCCGTTGACCAGGACAAAGTCGTCAATAGAGAAGGAATTGTAGATGGCTCGATCGGCATCCCACCTGATGGCCCTGATCGACCCGGTCTTGTCCCTGAGATTCATCTGGATGAAATACTTCTGGTTGCGGGTCTGCTTGAAGTTGGAGCTTTCGACAAGGTAGGGTCCCTCTGGGACCCTGTCGCCTTGTCTCAGAGCCTGGATCCAGTGCATGGAGCCAGCCCCAGGACTGCTGTCTGAATTGTCGTTGGGAGTTGTAGTCATAGTCGGGGTATATTAATCGCCGATTCCAAGCCCGCAACCCCTTTTATTGAACATAACTTAACCTCTTCCTTAGTATGAGCTTACGAAGTTTACTTGTTGCCGGTCCTGTAATCGAGTTACAATCTCACTTCGCAGGTGTGCCACGAACAAGCCTG
>CBFHWB010000133.1:0-12521 GCA_965659285.1 Planctomycetota bacterium
AATCGTTGATGAAACGGGCTCAGCCTTACCCGTGAAAAGGAAGAAAACCATGATGGGCTTCCCGGTCTGACTAGTCAAGCCAAGACGAATGCCCGGGCCGACAGCGCCGTCTCAAGGCTTGAGCTCGGTATTCCAATAGGCCTCGCTGACGAAATGATCCCAGCTGGCCTTGCGGCGCGTGACGTGAAGAGTGAAGGCCGACTGGGAAGGCGGCTCAACCGGTTCACGCAGCAGCCGCATCCCCGCCTCCCTGGTACTCCGGCCGCCCTTGCGAGCATTGCAGGAGAGACAGGCTACAACGCAATTGCTCCAGCTGCTGACCCCGCCAGCGCACCTGGGAACAACATGGTCAATCGACAGGTTCTCGGTCGAGAATTGACGGCCGCAATACTGACAGCTATTGCCATCCCTGCGAAAAAGATTACGGCGCGTGAAAACGACCTGAGGCCGGCGAAACCGGTCGCAGCCATGCAATACGATGACCTCTGGAATTCGAATCCGTCGGCTCACTCCCTGGAGATAGGGTTCGCCGTTGGAAATGGCGAGATCGGACCAGCTCTCAAAATCATAGAGCGAATAATCCTCGGGTTCGACAACCCGGGCCAGCCCCTTAAAGAGCATGGTGACAGCCCGTCTCACCGAGCAGACCTGAATGGGCAGCCAGTTTTTATTCAGAACCAGGGTTGGATCGGCAAGACAGGTATCGCGCATCATTTCTTGAGGTTTACTTTCCTTACGGGACAAAGATGCTGAACAGCGCGGCTGAATCTCCTATCAGTCTACGGGCAGAAGGCGGCAGTCTCAATTGAATCCATCATGCAGGAGAAGCCGGCTGGGGATTTGCTGGCCCCCGAACTCCCTTTGACACATACTCTGTCCGTCCCATCGCCGAATGATTGGAGCGATGGAGCGCGGGGGCTCAACGAAATCGAAGATTGATGCCCCTTCGGAGTCGTCCAGAAAAATGACCGGGAGCTCGCAGGTGCCGATCTCAATGCCCGCCACGGGCGACCAGCCTGATGAACGAAAAAAACCCGGAGGCGGCGTTTTCCTGGGCGGGCCACTCTCGGCCATGCTGCTCTCCCTGTGCTTCCTCGAACACGATGGGATCCTGGAGAGAACCATCCCATGGTTCAGCCTGATCCCGCTCTTCATCAGCCTGGACCGTCACCGCCGCAACCTGAAGTGGCGGGTGATGCACGGCCTGTTTTTCGGACTGATCCTGTATTGCTGGCCGCTGGTATCCTGGAGCGAGCCCCCCAACCTGGTGACCGTGTGGAGCAGCCTGGTCATGATGGGATCCTGGATACTGTTCTGCGCCGCTGGAGGGATTCTGCTCCGCTATCCATCCCGGCTCACCGTTGTGCCCGGACTCGCGACACTCTGGACTGGGCTCGAATTCCTGCGCAGCGAATGTATCCCGGCGTCCGTCCCCTGGATGCAGCTCGGACAGACCTTGAGGCCTGAAAGCCCTGAGGGGCAATTCGCCGCGGTCATCGGACTCGCGGGACTCGGCTTTGCAATCTGCCTGGTTAATGGAGCCTTCTTCCTGACCCTGCGAGAGCGCCCATGGCGCGTTCAATTCCTTGCAACACTGGCTGGAACCGGGGTGGTGGTGGGCCTGCTGATTTCCGGAGGACTCGTTGGGTCCAGAGCCCAGCAGCCACCCCGCGAGACCCTGCGAATCGGCCTGGTTCAAACCGGCGGCGGCGGCAACAGCGAACATCTCAAGCTGGCGCGGCAGCTCCTGAATTCTGAGCCCCAGCTGATTTTCTTCCCCGGTAACGCCTTCATGCCCACCCCGGGCAAGTCCTCGATCCCGGCCGAGTTGGAGGTCTTCGCGCGCGAAGAAGGTATCGAGATGCTCGTCGCCGGCATGAGCCTGGACCCTGACGACAGGAGCAAGAAGAGTCGAACCCTGCTGTATAGCGCCGGCGGCGGCGGGCATGGAGAACTTGTACATTCAGAAACCCTGGAGATCCTCACAAAGAAGGATCAATCCATCCTCGCTGTCTCTGACCGCGTAAGCCACTCCGCCTGCCGGCTGAAGAGCCTCGCTGCCGGCGGAGCGCAGCTGTTCCTGGTGGCTGGCGATAGCGCTCATGATGAACTGCGATATGACCTGCTGCGCAATCGCCTCCACGCCTTTCGCGCCCTGGAAACCGGGATCTCCATCTGCAGGGCAACCAGTTCCGGGAGCTCCTCCATCGTAAACCATACAGGAATCCGCAAGGTGACCGCCCCGCGCAACCAGGCCTGGGCGATGGTCAGTTCCGTCCCTCTGCTCGACCCGCAGCCTGGTGGTACCGGCTTTGTCAAGGGCGGGTGGCTCATCGGGCCCGGCTGCTTGCTCCTGCTTGCGATCCTCGTCCTCTTTGAGCTATACAGGCTCAGAAAAAAATCAAACGAAGGTAGAAACACAGGCCGTCAGGACAGCACGAGACCATCGTGAGCGAGAGCCATCCCGGCTGGAAGCTCCAGGGCGGCATGGGAGATGTCGTGGGTCATGTGGGTGAAGAAGGTCTGTTCCGCGGCGATCTTTTCAGCCGCTGAGACCGCCTCCTCCGTAGAAAAATGGGTTGGATGGCTTTGGGGGCGCAGCATATCGAGCACCAGGGTTTTCAGTCCGCCAAGCTGCCCCCAGCTCTCATCGGGAATCTCTGAAACATCCGTACAGTAGGCCAGCGGCAGTTGTCCGGGCTGCGACTCCGCCACCTCGCCGGAGTCGTCGAGAGCCTCGACCCTGAACCCGAGCACGGGCTGGCGGCCGTGAAGCAACCGCAGCGGGGTAAAACGAAGACCGAAGAGGTCGAGGGCCTCGCCCACTCGCAGCTCGTTCTCCAGCAGGCGAGCTACAAAGGATCTGTTGATGTTTTTCTCTGCCTCGAAAATATGCCGGTAGACCCTGTGAAGAAAATCGAGCGTCTCCCGCTCCGCGTAGATATCGATCGCCGAACTCATGACCGCGTTGAATCTCCGCACCTCGTCCAGCCCGAAAGTATGATCGACATGATCATGGGTAAAGAGGATCGCATCGCATCTTTCCAGGCCAAGCTCGAGAGCCTGCTGGCGTAAATCCGGCGAGGTATCGATCAGGATGACCCGCTCGTGTCCTTCTCCATCGGTAAAACGCAGACATACGCTTGCCCGCAGCCGCCGGTCGCGCGGGTCAGTAGACGTGCAGACCTCGCACTGGCAGCCGATGACCGGCACCCCCGCGGAGGTTCCTGTACCGAGGAAGGTAAAGCTCAAGCTGGTAAGGTCTGGATTGGACGGCATACGCCTCCGCAAAAAATCCTGCGCGGTGAGAAATGAAGCTCTCCGAAAAGTTTACCCCGCAGGAGCAGGCTTCTCACAGCCCCGAATCAGGCTCTGCCGGCCTCACTTCTCCACAGGCTTGAAGGCCTCTCCAAAATCGGGCGCTTTGCCGCCGAAGGTATGCTCCAGAGCCACCTCCGCGGCGCCTCCGGAACCTACCGACACCGGAACCTTGAAGACCACCCCGGCGACCTTGCAGACGCCGGCTTCATCACAGTAATAGGCCAGGGCCTCGACAACCAGCTCTCCCCGGGCCTCGGAAACCACGCCCTCGACAGGAATCTCGATGGTCCCTCCCGTGCCGAGCACTCCCTGCGCGGAGGCCTCATCCAGCAGCACAGGAGAGGAGTCAACCGTCAATACCTGCCAGCGGCTGGGAGCCGATTTGGAATAATAATGTTTCGCGGGAAGCGCCAGCTTCAGCACCAGCTTGCCGCTTCCGCCTGTCTTGATCTTCAGTTCCCCGCTCTTCACCTCAACGGTCCCGGGCAGATCAGCCAGGCGAGCGCTCCGCGGAGCAACAGGTGAGAGCGGCCTGGGAACGCCCTGTAGCTTGAGGGTGGTCACCTCGAGGGTCTTGAGATCAGCGATCCGGACCTTGTGGTTGTTGGTGTCGGCAATGTAGATCCTGTCCCCCCCGGGAGCCAGCGCGAAGCCGGAGGGCTCGGAGAACTGCGCCTCGAGCCCCTTTCCGTCACGCAGACCGGGCTTGCCCGAACCGATCCATCGGACAACCTCTTTTTTTGCGGGATCAAGAAGCTTGAGCCGGTGATTGTAGGTGTCAGCCACAGCCACCCGTGAGCTGGCCTCGAGCCAGAGCACGCCGAGGTCATGCTGCAGGCGGGCCTTCTCGCCAATCCCATCGACATCACCAAAGGCAAAGAGATTCCTCGGTTCGGCATCCTCGCCGCCGACAAGGGTGGCGGTGGCGCCGCTCTTCAGGTCGATTGTCCGGACCGTGCTGCTCTCGCTGTCGGCGATGAAGAGCTTGCCGTTTCCAATGCTCAGGCCCGATGGCTGAGCCCAGGCGGCCAGGAGGCGATCCGGGGAGTTGCTGTTCTGCTCGCGCCCCGTCCCGCTGAAGTTATTGAAGATCCCCTTCTTCTTATCGTAGGTCCAGATCTGGTGGGTTCCAGCCATGGCGATGTAGACCTTTTCGCTGTCGACCGCGACATCCCAGGGCGTGCTGAGCCGCTGCTGCGGTCCCTTGCCGCCGCCGGTATAGTCCCTGCCCTGCACCCCGTCACCGGCGAGAGTGGAGACCGTCTTCGACTTGAGATCGACAACGCGCAGGGCGTGGTTTTCGCTGTCGGCGACATACAAGAGCTCTCCATCGATGGCCAGACCCTGGAGCCTGTTGAACCTGGCCGCGGCGTAGCCGCCATCACGCAGCCCGATACGGCCGCTGCCGATCACCTCAGTAAACCTGCCCTGGAGATCTGTCACCACGATTCGATGGTTGTTGGAATCGCTGATGAAGAGCCGCTTGCCTGGCGCATCGATCGCCAGCTTGCCGGGAAAACGCAACGGTGATTTCGACGGGTTCTTTTCGCTTTCGAGCCGGATCGGCAGAGGATCATGCCGAAAGGCATCGGCCGGGTAGAACTCCAGCGAGGCGGCGATCGCCGCCTCGATAACATCCCGGTTGCCTTCGCCCGAGACCATCAACAGGAGATTCCCGCGGGGGACGACCATCGCGAGGCTCGGCCAGCTGCGCACCCCGACACTGCGCCACATCTTCATCTCATCATCGTTCACGACCGGATGGGCAATCTCATAGCGCAAAACCGCCCGTCGAATGTTCTCCGACACCTTCTCGTTGTCAAATTTAGCTGAGTGAACCCCAACGAAGGCCACGGGGTAGCCGGCGAAACGATGTTCAAGCCAGGCCAGGTCAGGCAATACGTGAATGCAGTTGATGCAGCAATAAGTCCAGAAATCGAGAATGACGATCTTTCCGCGCAGCTCTCTCTTCAGCGAGAGGGGAGGGGAATTGAACCAATCCTTGCCCTTGGGGAAATCGGGAGCCTCCAGCTTCTCAGACAGCTTGTCCATCTTCTCAATATGCTTACGGAGTTCACGGCGCAGCATAGCCGGGCGGGACTCGGCTCCGGGCAGACCCTCCTGGGCAGACAACCGTCCGCCTCTTCGCCCAAGGTCCGGCGACACGAGCAAAAAAACCGCGAAAACCGCCAGGAGGGTCTTCGCAAGTATCCATCTTGATTTTATTAAGCTGTTCAAGGCAGGCCCCTTACCGCCGACAACCGTCGGCAAAACTGGATATTGATGCCGGACAGAATACTACGAGCCCGGGCACTTCTTCCATCCCTTGATTTTATCATTACCTTGCGGTGACAATACCGCCTCTGTTCAGCAGCCCTTGAAGGAGCTCTCACTTTGCAAGCGATCGCCGTAATCCCTGGCCAGCCTGATAGTGTTCACCTGGCGGAACTTGAAAAACCATCGATAGATACAATTCCCAACGGGCGTGGAGTTCTTGTCGAGGTTCTCCAGGTTGGAGTCGACGGTACCGACAAGGAGATCAACGCGGCTGAATATGGCGGCGCTCCGCCCGGCTATGATTTCCTCGTCATTGGCCACGAGAGCTTCGGACGGGTGGTGGAGGTGGGAGACGGTGTCACCGAGCTGGAGCCGGGCGACTATGTAACCGCCACGGTGAGGAGGCCGGGAAACAGCATCTACGACCAGATCGGTCATTATGACATGACCATCGACGAGACCTACTATGAACGCGGCATCAACCTGCTGCATGGATTCCTCACCGAATTCTACGTCGATGAGCCGGAATACCTGGTCAAGGTACCGAACAGTCTCGCCGATGTGGGAGTCCTCATGGAGCCCATGAGCGTTGTAGAAAAAGGTATTGTCCAGGCATACGAGATCCAGCGGCGGCTTCGTCTGTGGCGCCCGAAAAAAGCCCTCGTGCTGGGCGCCGGAGCTATCGGGCAGCTGGCCACCCTGATCCTGAAGCTCCAGGGTCTCGACGTCGTCACCATGGCCAGGACGCCCGCGCCTCACCTCAAATCACAGCTCATTGAAGAGCTCGGAGCACGCTACCTCAGCACAGAAGAGATCGACCTGTCGGAGGTGATGAATAGTCACGGTCCCTTCGACATCGTCTTCGAAGCTACCGGGGTTTCCTGGATCGCATTCAAGGCGATGGAGGTGCTCACCAAGAACGGAATCCTCGTGCTGACGAGCATCACCGGCGGTGACGCGAAGGTGGAGATACCGGGAGACAAGGTTAATCTCGACTTCGTTCTGCACAATAAGGTGATGTTTGGAACGGTCAACGCCAACCGGGAATATTTTGAGCTCGGCGTAAAAGATTTCGCCCACTCCCAGAGCCAATACCCCGGCTGGCTGCAGAAGCTGCTATCCCACCCGGTGGAAGGACTTGGAGAGTACGAAAAAATGATGCATCTGCTCACCACAGAGAAGCAGGCGGTAAAGGTCTTCATGCAGCTCAAATCCCTCAACGGCAGCTGACTCATTGAATCCGATCGAGATCCTCGCACGCCATCATGACCCGGCGAGTCCAACCTTCGAGATACTCGTCGTACACTCGACGCTGGTCGCACGCAAGGCTCTTGAAATCGCCCGGGCCTGGTCAGAACGCCACCCTGAAGAGAGCCTGGATCTCGATTTTTTAAGCGAGGCCGCCCTGCTGCACGACATCGGAATCGGCCTCTGCGAAGCGCCAGAGCTGCATTGTTCGGGCACGGAGCCCTATCTCTGCCACGGAATCCTGGGTCGCAGGCTTCTCGAAAAAGAGGAGCTTCCGCTTCACGCCCTGGTCTGCGAGAGACATACCGGGGCCGGCATCACGGCGGCCGAGGTTCGAGATGGAGGCCTGCCGCTGCCCGAACGCGACTACCTCCCGGTGAGCCTGGAGGAAAAAATCATCTGCGTGGCCGACAAGTTCTACAGCAAGAAGCCGACCAGGCTCTGGAAAGAAAAAGAACCCGCGTCCATCGCCCGGTCAATGGATCGCTGGGGACAGGAGGTGCGAACTCGCTGGGATGCCCTCGCATCAACCTTTCTCGGCAGTTGAGAGCCCGGCGGAGGAACCCGAATGGAAACCTATGATTGCATTGTCGCCGGGGTGGGCGGCGCGGGAAGCGCGGCCCTCTACCATCTTGCCAGGAGAGGGCTGAAGGTTCTCGGAATCGATCGGTTCACTCCCGGCCACGACCGCGGGAGTTCCCATGGCGATACCAGGATCATCCGGATGGCCTATTTCGAGCATCCCGACTATGTTCCGCTGCTTGAGCGGGCGCACCAGCTCTGGGACAAGCTGGAGGATACGCGTGGAGAGCGGCTCCGCTTCGAGACCGGCCTCCTGCAGGCCGGTCCCGCGGGTGGATTCATCGTCGACGGGGTTCTCAGAAGCGCCCGCGAACACAACCTGGAGGTGGAAGAGCTCGAAGCCGCGTCTGCGCAGAGACGCTTCTCCGGCTTCAGGCTGACCGACTCCATGACGACGGTATATGAAAAACAGGCGGGCTACCTCCTGGTTGAGAATTGCGTCAAAGCGCACGCCGCCGAGGCGGTCGCCCGGGGAGCGCGGCTGGAAACCGGTGTCAGCATCACGGGCTGGAAGGAGCGGGACGGAGAGGTCGTCGTCACCACAGACGGAGGCGCCTTCAGGGCTGCGAAGCTCATCCTCACCCCGGGAGCGTGGGCTCCAGACCTGCTGGACAAGCTCAGGATGCCCCTGGAGGTGCGACAAAAACATCTCTACTGGTTCCGCTGCCCCGAGAAACGTTATCGAGACAGCGCCGGCTTTCCCTCCTTCGTATTCGAGACCCCGGAAGGTTTTTTCTACGGATTCCCCTCCATCGACGCGGAGAGCATCAAGATCGCAAGGCACTCCGGTGGAGATAAGGTCGAGGATCCCCTGGACATCGACCGCGGCCTGAACGAGGAGGATCTTGCCGCGACCCGCGATTTCCTGGCCCGCTATCTGCCGGGAGTTGAGCACGACATCTTACGCCACGAGAGCTGCTTCTACACCTGCACGCCGGACGAACACTTCATCCTGGACCGATATCCCGGCAGCGAAAAGGTCGTCTTCGCCGCGGGACTCTCCGGCCATGGATTCAAGTTCACCAGCGTGCTGGGAGACATTCTCGCCTGCATGAGCTCGGGTGCTGAGCATGGCCTCTCCATCGACTTTCTCAGCGCCGGACGCTGAGAAGGCTGGCGGGCTACTTTTTCCCCTTCTTCGGAACCGAGGCGCCAGGCTTCTTTGACGGCGAGGAGAGATCGTTGATGTCCTTGTAGTACTGAGACACCAGCTTCCGATAGCGGGTCGGCATTCGCCCCCAGACCTCCTGCAGAGATTTCCTGACCTCGCGATCATTAATTCTTCCCCACATCTCCTTCTCATTCGGAGTGAGCTTGCGCAGGTTAACCTCCGCTGCCTCTCCCTGGCGAAGCTTTGAATTGCCCTCCGTCTCGTCCCTGGGCTTGTTCCTGTCACCGTCTCTCTGCTTGCTGTTGCTGTTGTCGCTGCTGCTGCTGCTGCTGCTGTTGCTGTTGTCGCTGCTGTTGTTGTTGCTGCTGCTGTTGCATCTGTTCAAGCATTTCCTCGATCTGCCGACGAGTCTCCTCTTCCATCAGAAGAACGATCTTCGCGAGGATATCTTCGACCTCGTGCTGCTCAGACTGCACCTCCTTGTCGAGCTTCGGCTTCGCCATGGTCTCGGAGATGCCGCGGGCGCGGCCGGCGACATCATGAAGGGGGCCATCGTGGTCTTCACGAATTTCCTTGAGCTGGTCCCTGGCCCAGGTCCGCTCGGTGGTCTGCTCTTCGGAGAGATCCTTCAGGTAAAACTGCAACTCAAGAATAGCCAGGGTTGTCTCTCCCCGGGTTCGATAGAGGCTTGCGAGACTCTTGCGCACCTTGTGACGCGGCAGGAAGTGTTCGGATTTAACCAGCCGCTCCATAACCGTCACCGCGTTATCTGTATCATCTTTCTCCATCGCGTGACGGGCCGCATAGAAATCAGCGTACGCCTTGAGGAAAGGGTCGCCGCCTGAACGAAGCTTTTCGACCAGGGATCTTATCTTCTCATCGCGAGCCTGGCTCTGCCCTGCCTCATCGAATTGCGCATGCAGGTTGATGAGCTCGCCGGACTGGCGAAAAAGAATTCCAAGAATCGGATCTCCCCTTGCAAGATCAGGCATGGGAAAAGCTTCGGCTCCCAGGAAGCCGGCGGCCAGGCCTCCCACTCGGTCATCTTCAAGCTCCCCGAGAGAGTCATCGAGATGGTCGAGGAGCAGCTCCTCGCGGCCCTGCTCGATCTGGTGCTCGACAAATTTCTTCCAGACTCCAGCCGGGGTCCATGAATTGCCGGCGGCAAGAAAATCCTGCAGCTCCTTCATCCCGGATATGTTCTGCGCAGAGACCACGCTGAAGCTTCCCGCAAAAACCAGGGCCAGGAAGAAGCTCATGACTGAATTCATTGGCTCTCGTCGACCCATCTCACTCACCCTCATCCTCTTCGGCAGGTTCGATCTTCTGCGGAACCTTCTCTTCCTCACGCGCCCCCCTGCGTGGAATCAGGCGGCGCAGCCTCGAGCCATCGTTCTCCTCATCGCTATCGGAGGACTCTTCTCCCGCCTCTTTTTTCCCGCCGCGAAGTCCCTCAACAACTCCCTGGAGGTCCTGGAGATCCATGCCCAGGAGGAATTGATCGATGATCGGATATTTCTGAATCAGCTCATCGGTGAGTCCGCCAAGAGCTTCCTGGGCTTCGGAGAGGCGCTTCGCCTGGTCGGCTCGAAGCTCCTGATCCTTGCCTGATTCTTTCCCACCTTTTCCCTTCACCGGCAAGGCTCCGAGCTCGTTCCACCTGGCCGTTCGCGCCCGGACTCGCCTCTGGGCGCTGATCAGCATACGAAGCTCCATCACCGGAGTGATCAGATCTTTCTTCTCCTGCTCTTCCTCTCCCTGTTCGCCCTGCTGCTGCTGCTGTTGCTGCCCCTGCTGCTGCTCTTTCTTCTCCTGGGCGCCACCGGCACGTTGCCGATTTTGATCCATTCTCCTGCGGTTGTTCGCCGGTTTCAACGCCTCGATCAGCTCCCGCAGCGAGGTCTCGACATCATCCTGGAGCACCTGGACAAGCTGCCCTGTGTCGCTCTCATCTAATCGCCCGGCAACATTCTCCAGGTCAGATATGACCCTCCGAAGGATCTCCGGAGCGACCACGGAGGATGCCTCCTCGGAAAGAACCCTGAGAATGTCCTCTGCATCGGTTCCCAGGCCCCTCTCCCGTCTCGCCAGCGAGCGGCCTGCGAATTCGAAGGTCTCTTTCACACCCGGAACTGAAATAGCGCCGGACCTGGAAAGATTCTGCCGCTGTTTCTCCAGATCCTTTGTCTCACTGGTCATCGCCTGCTGATCCGCCAGCATCGTATAGAGCTTCGCGACAACGACCTGGGTGACCCTCTCGCGCCGCTCCCTCTCGAGACGCTCCTTCTCTTCGCGAAGACGGTCTTCTGAACGATTCAGCTCCTCGAGAGCCTCCTCCTGATCCTCAATCGCTCCTTCGAGATTCTCCGCATCGAGGCGCTGGGCGGCATCCTGCATGCTCCGTTCCGCCCGCCTGAGAGATTCCAGGCTCTCCTGGCGTCGCTGGGAATTGCGCTGCTGCTGGCGTCGCTGCTGTTGACGCCGCTGTTGCTGTTGTCCCTGCTGGCCCTCCTGACGCTCCTGACCCTCCTGACGCTGCCCCTGCTGCTGCTGGCCTTGTTGCTGCTGACCCTGCTGCTGTTGTCCCTGTTGCTGCTGACCCTGCTGCTGTTGTCCCTGCTGGCGCTGGCCTTGCTGGCCCTGCTGCCGGCGGCCCTGTTGGCCCTGCTGATTGCGGCCGGCCTCACGTTCAAGCTCATCCGCAAGCTGACGGGTCTTACGCTGGAGATCTCTCTCACGGCGAGAGAGAAGATCATTTTCGCGGCTTCCCTGCTCACCTTCGCGATTCTGTCGGGCTTCTCCATCCCGACCCCCTTCAAGAGAGTCCTCGGTATCATCGAGGTTCTCCTGCTGGTCACCTCTGAGGCGCTGTAGACGCTCGAGCTGCTCAGTAATATCGCGAATCGCATCGGACTCTTCCCTGATCCGTTGCGCCTCGTCTTCACCCTCGAGAATCAGCAGGATCCTCTGCAGGTCTTTCTCGGCGAAGATCTCCTCCTCGAGAGCATCTTCAAGAGCCTTCTTTTCAAGAAGTTCCCGGATCTTCTCCAACCTCGGGATGATCTTCAACTCGCGGCTGCGATCAAGAGCTTGCTGCAGCCGGCCGGACTCTTCAAGCTCTTCCTCCTTGGCGAGGAGCTTACCCATCAGGGAGATCAGGCGCAGGAAGCGACGCTCAACCTCTGCCGCAAGGTCTTTTTTCTCGCGGTCGAGCTGAACCGGATCTTCAGGCGGAGCCGGCACAGGAGACTGAACGCCTGAAAAGCTCAGAAGAGTGATGAAAAGAACACTGCTGGTCATAAAGAAACTCCCGAAAAAAGAGGACGTCGAAACACCTCGACTCCTTCTTTCCAGATTAAAGGATCAGCGCTGCAATTAATAATAACGAGTAGCTATTTGTCTTTTTTGTCGGCGGCGCCTTTATCCTGGCCGGAATCACCCGGACCCGCCGCCTGCTTGGTTTCGTTGATAACCTTTCCCTGCAGTTCAACGATCGATTCAAGCCTCTGCAGGATCTCCCTGAAATCACCGCTGCCGGCGAGGCGACGGGACACATCCTTGAGATTACGGGATATTTTCTCGGCCTCGGCCTCGGCCCGATCCGCATCTTCCTGCGGATTTCCCGAGCGCGGAATCGATTCTATATCTTCAGCGCTGCGCGGCAGTCGATTCTCGCCCAGGTCCTCGAGTGGGCGGGCAATCTCTTCTTCAAAACGTTCGCTCTCGCTACGCCCCATCAACTGATTGCGCTCGAGGTCATCAGCCATCTCTCTGAGGCTGCGGGCCAGTTCGCGAGCCTCCCCGGCAATTTCCTCCTGTTCGTTTGAAAGACGCTCAAAACCGTTCTGCGGCTGTTGCTGTTGGCCCTGCTGACCTTGCCGGCCCTGCTGCTGTTCTCCCTGCTGACCCTGCTGGCGCTGACCTTGCTGTCCCTGCTGCTGTTGACCCTGCTGGCGCTGACCTTGCTGTCCCTGCTGCTGTT
>CBFHWB010000134.1:0-12521 GCA_965659285.1 Planctomycetota bacterium
TAGGAGATGACCTCGGCCCCCTCGCCCTTGACCTTCCAGCCGGCGAGGCCTTCCTCGAAGCTTGGGGACTTGACCAGCGAGGAGTAGTCGCCATCTCCGTAGACGCTTTTTTTGCCGTCGAGGTAGTAGTGCCGCGACAGGTTGAGAACGTGCTGAATCGTGGTTGACCTGGCCCTGTAGAAGACCCAATAGCCGATGCCGGGCATCTTTGAGCCGAGGGGGTGGTTGCGGATGGTGTGGATCTGCTTGTCGAGATAGTCCCCGAACTCAACATGCGGACTCGAGTCGCCGTAGGGAAACGGCTTGTTCTGAGGGATCCCCAGTCCGTAGATACTCTTGTCGAGAATCCCAGGGGCCAGCCTCTCGACGTTTTCCGCCAGCTCACCGAAGACGTGAAACTGGGGATTGACCTCGTTGAGATAAAATTCCAGGAAGACCAGGTCGACGTTGTCCCGGATCGCCCGCAGCTGCCTGTCATAGACCTCTCCCTTGACGCGCTTCAGGCCGCTGGCGGCGACTTGCCAGCGAACCGCGGCGAGGATGAGCTTGCCGGAATAGCGGCGTTTCAACTCGGCGAGCGCCTTGATGACGAGTTCGGAGCGCGCGTCCCCATCGGGCCAGGGGTGGAGCTCATCGATGGAGATCGCGTCGAAACCGCCGGGCAGCTTACCTTTGAGAGTGTCGCGAAAAGGCTTCGACCACTCCTCGACGATCGACTCGACCGAGTCGCCCTCCTTGATCCGGTTGACCACGTGCCAGGCGAAGACCTTGCCCTCAGCGCGCAGCTCTCGAACCAGCTCCGCGTCCGAAGTCAGCCCCTCGATGATGTTGACCGTCTGAAGCGTCAGGTCCCAGAGCTTCTTCTCAGATGTTCTGGATGAATCGCTGTATCCCCACATGAAGATCGCCGGGCGGGGAATGGAGAGCTTCTCGGGAGCCTTCTCTTCCGCGCAAACAGGCCGCGAAAACAGAACGGCTCCGCACAGCGGGATCATCGCCAGGAGGATCATCCCTGCCGGTATCCGCCTGCCGCCTGTTTTCATTTTCAAACGCATAGGTTTCTCGTCTCAGCTCCCCGCGGCGAGCTTTGGATAGGCCTTGCGGAGGTCGAGGGTGTCGCCGGTCTCTACCTGGAGCTTGAGCAACCTGGCGAAGAGCTCTTTCACCAGCTTGCCGGAGCCCTTCTCCTTGATGATGTCCTTCGTCTCATGCGGATCTTTCTCCAGGTTGTAGAGTCGCTGAACGCCGATGGTCGGGTAGAGGATGAGCTTGTGGCCCTTGAAGATCACGGCTCGCTGCTTGCCGAGGTAGCCGCCGTAGATCGCGTCATAGAAGCCCTCGCTCTCGCCCCTGAGGATCGGCATGAGGCTATTGAACTGAACGTAGTCGGGTTTCTTGATACCGGCGAGGTCGAGCGTCGTCGCCATGATGTCCTGCAGGTAGACAGCGGCGGCTAGTCGCTTGCCCTTCTCGACACCGGGCCCGATGACCATCAGCGGGACCCGCAGGCTGTGGTCGTACATGTTCTGCTTGCCCATGAGCCCGTGCTGCCCGACTCCGAGACCGTGGTCGGCGCCGTAGAAGATGTAGGTATTATCCTTCTTGCCCGACTTGTCGAGGGCGTCGAGGATGCGGCCGATCTGCGTGTCCATGTGGGTGATGATCGCGTAGTACTCCTGCCGGTTGACCTTGACGGCGTGGTGGGTGCGAGGGAAAGGCGCCAGCTTCTCATCACGGAGTCCGCGGCCACAGCCCATGCCGACATTGTGAGGATACTCGGGCAGGAAGTTCTCCGGCACCTTCACCTTGTCGAGCGGATAGCGGTCGACGTATTCCTTCGGCGACTGGCGCGGGTCGTGCGGCGCGTTGAAGGCGATGTACATGAAGAAGGGGTTGTCGCGCTTGTCGGCATCGGCGATGAAATCGAGCGCATCGTCAGCGACGACCTCGCTCCAGTGCTTGCCGCCCTTCCAGAATCCCTCGAAGCTCTTGTCCCACGGCTTCCAGGGATCGGGCTTGCCATCCTGCGGACGGTTGTAGCCCTGGCTGGTCTGGTTCGGCATGCCCCCTCTCACATGGGCGGTCACATCGAAGGCCTTCTCGGCCTTCGCCCGAACGTGCCACTTGCCGGTCATGTAGGTGCGGTACCCGGCCTTCTTGAGATGCTCGGACCAGAAGCGGCCGGCCTGGCGCTCCTGCTCGGTGGACCTGTAGATCTTGTTGGCCTTCCACACGAAGCGCCCGGTGTTGATCATCGTCCAGCTGGCGACGCACACCGCTCCGCTCCAGGAGCCCATATTGTAGGCATGGGTGAAGGTCGTCCCCGCGCCGACGATGCGGTCGAGGTTCGGCGTCTGGATCTCCTCGTTACCGAAGGCGCGGACAGTGTCGTAGCACTGGTCGTCGGCGAAGATGAAGAGAAAGTTGGGCTTGGCGGCGGGCTCGGCCAGCGCCGGCGAGCAGAAGCTGTTGAAGCCGAACAATACAACCAGGGCGAGCGCAGCCTGTCGAATCATGTCTATCCTCGTAAATTTCACTACCTGATGGCCCGGTTGGAGCCCCGGAACCCTTGTAAAACCCTAACCTATCCTCTCCAAGGGGGTTCCTGCAAGAATCCTCCCGACAACTGCCCTCCCCTCTTGAGCCCCCAGAGGGTACAATCGCTAAAACCCAGACGGGTCGAAAACGAGGAAGAAAATGGCTTCGAACGGTGACCGCGCGCTCCCGGCAGCGCGCAGATTTTTCATACTGGCACTTTGCGTATTCCTGTTCGCAGGCCCGCGGCAGCTTACCCATGCCCAGCAGACCGACCAGCCGCAGGGAATCCGCTCGAAACCATCGACCGCCCGCGCCCTCACCGGGGCCAGGATTCACGTGGCGCCCGGGAAAACGATCGCCAGCGGCACGGTCCTCATAGAAGACGGAAAGATAACCGGCGTTGGTGAGAAGCTCGACATCCCGGACCACGCCGCGCAGATCGACCTCTCCGGCAGTGTCATCTACCCGGGCTTCTTCGACTCCTACCAGGCCCAGGATATCGAGCGCGCCGAGGGGAAAAGAGGAAGCGCCTACTGGAACCCGGCGGTCCGGCCGCAGCTGAACGTGAAGGGTCATCTCGCTCGCGACGACGCGCTCAACTCAGTGCTTCGCAAGCAGGGCGTCACCGCCCGCCTGCTGGCTCCCCGCGGCGCGATCCTGCAGGGAACCAGCGTCCTTTTGAGCACCGCCGATAAGAACCCGACGATGAGCGTGCTGCGCTCCGAAGTCAGCCAGCACCTGCGGCTCACCGTCCCGCCGGGAGGAGGCCGTGGAAGCTACCCCAACTCGCCCATGGGCTCGGTGGCGCTCGCCCGCCAGGCCTTTCACGACGCCGCCTGGTATGCAAAGGCCTGGAAAGCCTACACCGCCGACTCCACCCTGCCTCGCCCTGAGAAAAACGATGCCCTCGAGAAGCTGAGAAACTATCCCGGCGGTGACCGCCTGGTCATAGCCGATGGGATCAACGAGCTCTACGCGCTTCGGGCTGACCGCTTCGCCCGGGAGTTCAACCTGAGGCTCGCCCTCCTCGGCTCCGGCCAGGAGTACCGGCGGCTCGGGGAGCTCACGAAAGCCGGACGCGCCATCATCCTGCCGCTGAATTTCCCCAAACCTCCGAACGTCGGCACCGCCGAGGCCGCCCTCGACGCCTCGCTTCGGGACCTGATGCACTGGGACCTGGCCCCGGAGAACCCCGCGCGGCTCGTTCGAGCGGGGATCCCTATCGCCTTCACCACCAACGGACTCAAGGCGCCAGGCCAGTATCTCGACGCGGTAAAAAAAGCCATCGCCAGGGGGCTCTCGAAGGACGACGCTCTCAAGGCCCTGACCGTGACCCCCGCGAAGCTCTTCGGCGTAGCCGGAGAGCTTGGAACCATCGAGCAGGGAAAGATCGCCAGCCTCTTCGTAGCAACGGGAGACGTCTTCGATAAGGACACGAAGATCACCGAGACCTGGGTCTCCGGCGAGCGCTACCGCATCATCCTGCCCCCGCTGGAGGATCTCCGCGGACGCTGGGAGCTCAGGATCTCATCGGCCAACCCCGGCAAGGTCATCATGGAGATCAGCGGCGCGCCCGGGAGCCTCGCCGGCAACCTCGAGCTCGAGGGAAAAAAGAAGAACGAGCCCGAGGACAAGAAAGCCCGGAAGAAGAAAAAGAAGAGCCGGGAATCGAAGGACACCGGCAGCGGCATCGAAAAGCGCAAGCTGGCTCACATCGGCCTGCGTGACGCTCGCTTCAGCTGCGTCTTCTCGGCGGCTGACTTCGGAAAAGAAGGAATCGTCCAGCTCTCCGCCGTTCTGCAACAGGAAAAGGACGGCGGCACCACCCTGATGGGAGACGTGACCTGGCCCGACGGGCGACGCAGTTCGCTGAGGGGAGTCCGCGTCCCGAAAAAAGACCCGGGCGAGGAAAAGACCCCTGATAACAAGAAGAAGAACGAAAAGAAGAAAGAAGCCCAGCCAGTCGCCAGCTACGCGGTCAACTTTCCCCTCGGCGCCTTCGGGCGCGAGGAAGCGCCCGACCAACCGGCCCTCGTGGTCATTCGTGAAGCGACGGTGTGGACCTGCGGGAAACGCGGCGTGATCGAGAAGGCGGACGTTCTCTTTGGCGAAGGGAAGATCCTCTCCGTCGGCAAGAACCTTCCGGTCCCCGACAAGGCGCTCGTCATCGACGGCAAGGGCAAGCATGTCACCCCGGGAATCATCGACTGCCACTCCCACATCGCCACCGACGGGGGGATCAACGAGAGCGCCCAGGCGGTCACCGCTGAGGTCAGGATCGGCGACTTCATCAACTGCGATGACATGAACATCTACCGACAGCTGGCCGGCGGCGTCACCTCGTCGAACATCCTGCACGGCTCGGCCAATCCCATCGGCGGCCAGAACCAGGTCATCAAGATGCGCTGGGGAGCCTCTGACGAGGACATGAAGTTCCGCGCGGCGCCGCAGGGGATCAAGTTTGCCCTCGGCGAGAACGTCAAGCAGAGCAATTGGGGCAACGAGTTCACCACGCGCTACCCGCAGACCCGCATGGGTGTTGAGCAGATCTTCCGTGACGAGTTCCAGAGCGCCCGGGAGTACCGCAAGCGCTGGAGCGACTGGAAGACGAAGCGCTCCGGGCTGCCGCCGCGACGCGACCTCGAGCTCGATGCCATCGTCGAGATCCTCGAGGGCCGAAGGCTGGTTCACTGCCACAGCTACCGCCAGGACGAGATCCTCGCTCTCATCCGTGTGCTCGACGATTTCGGCATCCGAATCGCCACCTTCCAGCACATCCTCGAGGGCTATAAGGTCGCCGACGCCATGGCCAAGCACGGCGCGATGGGCTCCGCCTTCGCCGACTGGTGGGCCTACAAATTCGAGGTCTACGATGCGATCCCCTACAACGGCACCCTGATGCACGAGGCCGGCGTCGTCGTCTCTTTCAACTCCGACGACGCCGAGCTGGGCCGACGCCTGAACCACGAGGCAGCCAAGGCCACCAAGTACGGCCGGGTCCCTCCCGTCGAGGCGCTCAAGTTCGTCACCCTCAACCCCGCCCGCCAGCTCCGAATCGAAAAGCGGACAGGCTCGCTGCGCAAGGGTCTCGACGCCGACCTGGTGGTCTGGTCCGGACCGCCGCTGTCGATCCTCAGCCGCTGCGAGCAGACCTGGGTCGATGGACGCCTCTATTTCAGCATCGAGGAGGATCTCAGGAGCCGCAAGCAGGTGGCGGAACGCCGGGCGGCACTGATCCAGAAGGTGCTCGCCTCCGAGGACAAGATGCTCGCTCCCGGTAAAAAGATACCGGAAGAAGCGGACCTCTGGCCGCGTGAAGATATCTTCTGCGACCACGGACATGGGGAGGAAGACCGATGAGAGCGCTCGCCGCGACATGCCTGCTCCTGTTCATCGCCCTGGGCCGCCCGGCAGCGCTCCGCGCTTCGGACGAGCTTCCGGGCAAGCCGCAGAAAACCCCGATCCTTCTCGAGGGAGGGACCATCCATCCGGTGAGCGGCCCCGCCTACGTTGGCTCCCTGCTCTGTGACAAGGGACGCATCGTGGCCCTCGGGAAAAAGCTCGAGGCTCCGGCGGATGCGGAGAAAATAGACGCCACCGGCAAACACATCTTCCCCGGCTTCTTTGACGCCTACTCTCAGCTTGGCCTGACAGAGATCAACGCGGTCCGGGCCACCAGGGACCTCAGCGAATCTGGAAGCATCAACCCGAACGTCAGGGCCCTGGTGGCGGTCAACCCGGATAGCGAGTTGATCCCCGTGACGAGGGCCAACGGCGTCCTGCTCACCCTGACCGCTCCCTCCGGCGGCCTGGTCTCGGGCCTGGCCTCGATCATCCAGCTCGATGGCTGGACCTGGGAAGACATGGCCCTGCCCTCGGCGGGCGGCCTGTACATCAACTGGCCCGCGGCGAATCCGGCGAGCTCCTGGCTTGCGGGGCCAGCGGCGAAAAACCCGTCCGCCAACCGCGACAGGCGCCTGCAGGATCTAAGAGAGCTCTTCGATGAGGTGAGAGCCTACGGTAAAGCCCGCGCATCCCGAGGCGACGACCAGCCTGTCGATGCCCGGCTCGAGGCTATGCTGCCGGCGCTTACCGGCGAGCTCCCCGTGATCGCCCGCGCCGAGACGATCAAAACGATTCAGTCAGCTGTCACCTTCGCCGAGCGCCAGGGCCTGCGCCTGATCATTCACGGCGGCCACGATGCCCCGCATTGCGCCGCGCTGCTGAAAAAGCACAAGATCCCGGTGATCCTGCGCTCGGTCTACCGCCTGCCGAGGCGGCGAGCGGAGCCCTACGACTATCGCTTCACCCTGCCGAAGCGGCTGAGCGATGCCGGGATCCCCTTCGCCATCTCGGGAAGCCCGACGACTCGTACCGCTCATATGAGAAACCTGCCCTACCACGCGGCCATGGCGGCGGCCTTCGGCCTCAGCCGGGACCGGGCTCTCGAGGCCATCACCCTCGCCCCGGCGAAGATCCTCGGTGTCGCCGACCGGGTGGGCTCTCTCGAGAAGGGCAAGCATGCCACGCTGTTCATCAGCGATGGTCACATGTTTGAAACCGGCAGCAACGTCGAGCGCGCCTTCATCCAGGGGCGAGAGGTCGACCTGTCGAGCCGCCACAAACGCCTCTGGCTCAAGTACCGGGAAAAGTACCGCCGCCAGCGGGAAGAAAAATAGGCTGTCGGTTCGTCGCATTGCGGTATTGACCGCCGCCGATCGAAAGGTGAAAGTGTAGGCCTGCGGAAGGCTCTTTCAGATCTCGACAGGACGCGAGCGATGAACCCGTTCACCACGAACAATGCCAGGCTGCTGAGCGAGGAGCAGTTGGGGAAGACGCACGAGGCCTCCCTGGAAATCCTCCAGGAGGTTGGAATGGAGGTTCATAACGAGACCGCCCGGGAGCTCTACGCCCGCCACGGCTGCAAGGTGGATAGCGAGACCCTGCGTGTCAGGTTCCCCCCGGAGGTAGTCAAGGAGGCTCTCGACTCCATTCCCCCGACCTTCACCTTCTACGCCAGGAACCCCGACTATGATCGAACCGTTCCGGAGGACGGACCGCTGGTGATGACGGCCAGCTCGGCACCAAGGGTTCTCGACCCGGTCACGCGCAAGGAACGCTCGGCGACGACCGAGGATATCGCCCGGATCGCGCGGCTGGTCGACCGGCTCGAGGGCATCGACCTGTTCTCTGTCTCGGTCCTCGCGCTGGACGCTCCACCCGGCCAGAACTGCCTGTCTCGTTTCTATACGGCGCTCAAGCACTGCAGCAAGCCGGTGCGGGGGAGCGGCGAGGTCGGCTCGGGGTCCGTGCGGGAGGAGTGTGAAAACGTCCTCCGGATGGCCTATACCATCGCCGGAGGAGAGGGCGCCTACCGGGATCACCCCTTCATCACCCATCACTACTGCCCGGTCATCTCGCCGCTGAAGATGGACGAAGACTCAACCGAGCTGTTGATGTATTACGCCGAAAAAGAGCTCCCGGCGCACCATTCGATTGTCCCCAACGCAGGGCTCAGCTCTCCGTTGACGCTCGCCGGCACCCTGGCGCAGGGAAATGCCGAGTATCTCGGCGCGGCGGCCCTGTCCCAGATGGTCAGACCGGGAACCCCCCTGCTCTACAGCTACCTGCCGACGGTCGGCGATATGCGCTCGGGAGCCTACGCCTCCGGCGGCATCGAATGCGGAATCCTGAACATGGCCTTCGCCCAGATGGCCCGGTTCTACAACATTCCCTGCAGCGGCTATATCGGGCTTACCAACTCCAAGCTGGTGGATGCGCAGGCGGGCTTCGAGAAGGGTCTCTCCTGCATGGGCGGGCTGCTGGCGGGAATGGACGTCCTCCAGTTCGCCGGCCTCATAGACGCCCTGCTGACCTTTGACTACGGCATGGCGGTCATCGACAACGAGATCAGCCTGATGCTCAAGCGCGTAGCCCGGGGCATGGAGGTCAGCAAGGAGAACATCTCCCTCGACGAGATCATCCAGGTGGGGCCCGGCTCGATGTTCCTCGAGACGGAACAGACCTTCGCGCGCATGGAGGACACGGCCCTGTTCCCCGATGTCGCGGACCGTGACACCCGCCAGACCTGGGAGGAAAGAGGCGGCCACGATGCCTGGGACAAGTCCCTGCTGGTGGCGAAGGAAATCATCGGACGCCAGGGTCTCTCCTACTTCTCCGCCGAGGTCGACACGGAAATCCGTTCTCAATTCGAAAACATGGTCCCCGGCGAGGTCCTGATTCCCGAGGGCTGGTAGGACGCGGCCTCAGCGTTGGCGCCAGGTGACGGGCTCCTCAGACAGGGCCGCCTCAAACAGATCCATGGTGGCCGAGGTTCTCCTCAGATGCCGGTTGAGCCACGCCAGCGCCAGCTCACCGACAATCCGGGTCTGCTCAACGGAGCCGAGCGTCTCACCCTGGAAGTTGATAAAGGGAAAAAACGGATTACAGAGGGTGACCTCGGCGATGCCGCAGCTGGCGGTCGTAGGCCCATCCTCATCGGAGAAGCCGCAGTGGTCCCCGAGAGGAAGACTCGCCAGGTAGGAGCCTCCACCCTCCGGAAGGGACTCGAAGATCCGCCTCGAATGAAGAACAGGCGGCGTGGTGCAGTCCTTCTCTCCTTCGATTACAAGGACCGGCATGTCGAGGTCACCAGCCTCATCTGTCGGCTGCCGCCGGCCCAGGACAGGAGAAACGGCCATCCCAAGGGGAGCCAGCACCACGGCGGTGCGAAGATCCTGGTCCTCGTCAAGAAGAGCCCTTGAACTGGCCAGCACGGAGGCTCCCCCGCCCGCCGAATGCCCCATGAACGCCGAGGATCCATCGAGATGCCCGTAGAGAATGGAATCTCGATTCTCTCCCTCTGACTTCAGGCGGGAGAGGACAAATTGCAGATCGAGAGCGTATTCGTCCAGGTCCAGGATCAGCGCATCACTGAGCCGGTCCGACATGGCGAAAACATAGCCCGCCGGCACCAGGGTCTCCCAGATGTAGGCGTAATCGAGGGTTTCCATATTGTAGCCATGCCCGAAGATCACCAGGGGGAAACGACCCGGGGCGGCCGCGCCTCTCTCGCCCGGCTCAAGCGCGGGATAGAAAACATCGATGGGGATCTCGCCCCGGCTTCCGGGTGAGTCTCCAAAGGAAAGCCGCAGACGCCCCACCTCATAGCTTGCGGGCCGAGGCGCTGAACAGGCGGGATCTTCGCCGCCAAGGAAGAGCCACTCGAGCAAATAGACCGCGTCGGCCAGGTCGGAAGTGGAGTCAGAGTTGACATCGATACACGGCAGTCCGCCGCAACGAGGTGCCTCTCCGCCGCGAAAGAGCCAGGCCAGCACATGAACGGCGTCGCCAAGATCGACCAGGGAGTCGCCATTGGCATCGCCGCAGACGGCTTCCCCACCCGCCTTGAGCTTCGCCGCAGGGACCAGCCCGCTGAAAGACACTGCCAGCAGCAGGACAGCGGCTCTCATGCCAATGCCGGCTCTGAATTCAAACATGAAACGGTCTCCTCCGAAGAACTCCCCACAAGGCGCAAACCCCGAACGACAAGTCCATTGTACCACTGCGATCACCCCCGGTGAACGGAGATGCCCGCCCGGCATTCTCGATCCCCCGCCCCCCCTGTGGTACAAATGTTCCGACCACAGAAAACCTCTACGAAACAGGAAACCGCCGACATCGAGGCGGCGAGCGATGATCTCCAGGCTATTTTCGATCGCAGGCAATACCTTTATCGAGTCGCTCCGGCGGCCCGTGTTCCTCGCCGTGCTGACTACGGTCTGTCTGCTCCTCGCCCTGAACCCCGCCATCAGCACCCTCACCCTCGGAGAAGACGACAAGCTTCTTGTCGACCTCGGCCTCTCAACGATCCTCCTTGGCGGAATCTTCCTCAGCGCATTCATCTCCACCGGGTCGATCTCCAGGGAGATCGACAGCAAGACCATACTGACCATCCTCTCCAAGCCTGTGGGCAAGTTCTGCTTTATCGCCGGAAAATACCTCGGCGTCTGCGCCACGATCAGCCTCGCCGGCTGGATCTGGAGCCTGGTCTTTCTCCTGGGAATCCGTCACGGCGCCATCTCAGCGGCATGGGAGAGTTCCGATGGCCCGGTGCTGATCTTCGGGCTGGGAGCGGCCATTATCTCGGTGGCGATCGCCGCCTGGGGAAACTACAAGCGGGGCTGGAACTTTCCCACCAGCGTCTCGCTGCTGCTGGCGGCGCTCCTGCCGCTGGCCTGGACCCTGGTCCTCCTGGTGGCAAAAGACTGGAGCCTGCAGAGCCTCCATGCCGAATTTGCCGCCGAGGAGAAGCAGCTTGGCCAGGTGCTGCTCGCCCTGGCCCTGGCTCTCCAGGCTCTCTGGATCCTGGCGGCGATAGCGATCGCCTGCTCCACCCGCCTGGGCCAGCTGGCCACCCTGCTCATCTCCTTCGGCGCCTTCCTGCTCGGCCTATCGAGCGATTCGCTCTTCGGCGGCCCCGGCCGTGAAAAAACCCTGGCGAAGCTCGCCTACGGGATCACTCCCAACCTGCAATTCCACTGGCTGGCGGATGCTCTCTCCCTCGGCAACCCGGCCTCCGGGTTCTACCTGCTGCTGGTGAGCGGCTACACGATTCTCTTCATCGGCGCCATCCTCTGCCTGGCCACGGCTCTCTTCGAAGGAAAAGAGACCGGCTGACCACGGGCTCTAAAAAGGATCGTTTTCGCTGGAACTCGGTCGGCTTCAAAGGCAGGATGACCCGCAAATGAAGCCCCCCCCGGACACCGCTTTCGTCAAGACGGCCGGCCTCAAGAAGGTCTTCAAGGACTTCTGGCTGCGCCCGAAGGTCGTCGCCCTCGAGGGACTCGACCTGGAGATCCTGCCCGGCGAAGTACACGGTCTCCTGGGATCCAACGGCGCCGGAAAGTCGACGACGATCAAGCTCATCCTGGGACTGCTCTTCCCCACCAGCGGCGAGGTGACGGTTTTCGGAAAGCCGCCCGGCGATGTGGAAACCAAGAACCGCATCGGCTATCTGCCTGAAGAGTCCTATCTCTACGGGTTCCTCGATGCGGAAGAGATCCTCGATTACTACGGCAGGCTCTTCAACCTGCCCGGCCCGACACGCAGGAACCGGATCGCGGAACTCCTCGAGATGGTCGGCCTGCAGGGAATGCGAAACCGGCCGCTTGCCGAGTATTCGAAAGGAATGCAGCGCCGCATCGGAATCGCCCAGGCGCTCATCAACAACCCCGACCTGCTGATCCTGGATGAGCCGACCACCGGCCTCGACCCCATCGGCGCCCGGGAGGTCAAGGATCTCATCCTGCGGCTCAGGGAGGAAGGCAAGAGTGTGCTACTCAGCAGCCACCGCCTGGCTGATGTAGAGGATGTCTGTGACCGGATCACGGTTCTCTACGGCGGCTGCAAGCAGGCAGAGGGGACCATCGATGAATTGCTCAGCTCGCCGGAATCGACTGTCATCGAGACCGACCGGCTCGATGCGGACACGCTCGCCGGGATCGAGGCGCTGCTCAAAGAGGCCGGGGGACTCTCGATCAGGAAAACGGAGTCTCCACGCCAGAGCCTCGAAAACTTCTTCCTGGGCCTGGTCGAAAAGGCCGGCCGCGAAGGAGCGGAAACCAGCGGAGCCACGGGTGGCGCCGGGGTTGCCCGCTTCCTGACCCGAGAGCGTCCGACAGAAGAAAAAGACCCCCCGGCCGAAAAGGCTCCCGACTGAGATGGCCTCCACCGCCCCGGAAAAAAAAGACAGCGGAGCGCGGCTGCCAATCCCTCTCATGGTGGCCCTGCCGGCGGCGGCCCTTCTCGCGACCTGTCTCTACGAACTGCTGGGGAGAGGAGCCTCCCTGGCCGAGGCGACATCCATCCGCGTGACCGGGACCCTCCTGCTGTGCTGCTGCATCTTTACCTTTCTCTGCCATCTCGCCAGGCTGGCCCTGGGCCTTGGCGGCCAGGTCTCAGCTGTCGCCCGCACGCTCCTA
>CBFHWB010000135.1:0-12393 GCA_965659285.1 Planctomycetota bacterium
CAACTATGGAGGCGGCAGTGTGAATGTGCTGGGCGTTGGCGCCGATGGCCTGCTGGCCGACCCGACCGGGTTCGTTCAGCATAAGGGGTCAAGTGTCAATCCCAGGCGCCAGAAGGGGCCGCATGCTCACTCGATCAACCTGGATGGAAAGGGAGCCTATGCCTTCGCCGCAGACCTCGGCCTCGACAAGGTTCTCGTCTATCGGTTCGATCCCGTTGCCGGAACCCTGACGCCCAATAAGGTGCCGAGCGCTTCCGTTCCCCCTGGGGGCGGACCCCGCCACTTCGCATTTCATCCCGGCGGAAAGTTCGCCTATGTCATCAATGAGATGGCCTCGACCGTTACGGCTTTTTCCTATGAAGCGAAGACGGGAAATCTTTCTGCTATCCAGACCATCACGACTCTCCCCAGCGGATTTTCAGGCAATAGCAGTACGGCAGAGGTCCAGGTGTCGCCCGATGGGAAGCTTCTCTTCGGTTCCAACCGAGGTCACGACAGCATCGCGATCTTCTCGATCGACAGCGCCTCGGGGCGCCTCACAGCTCGCGGTCACCAGGCCACCGGAGGCCGGACTCCCAGAAATTTCGGGGTCGACCCGACTGGCCGTTTTCTACTGGCAGCCAACCAGAACTCAGACACGGTTGTTGTTTTCCGTATTGGTGCTGGGGGGCTTACTCCCACCGGGAACGTACTCAAGGTGCCGCATCCGGTCTGTGTCAAGTTCCTGCCGGTTGCTGATTAGCTTGCGAGAATACTGAGGTGCAGGTAGCTTACGCAGGCGCGGCTGGCTAAACTGAAACGGCTGGTTCATTCACAGGGGAGAGTTTATGAAAAGACAGGTTGTCACGCTGGTGGCGACTTTTATGCTGTCGGTCCTCTCGGCGTATATCCTTTTCGCGGCTGAAGCCCATCGCTATGCGGCTGTTTTTTCTGATGGGGCTCTGCTCGAGGGGAACCAACTCCACCGCTGGAATGACAGACAGAGTGTTCCAACCCTCGAGGGGGTGAGCCTTATCGATCCCGGAAATCCGGTTCGTTGGCTTCGGGACAGGCGTCTTCGCGAAAAGGCGTATCAGTATTTCGCCTCCAGCTTTGTTGAATTTGTCGGAGGGGACAGGTTGCCGGGAAAGGTGGTAGGGGCCGGTTTTGAGGCAGCCGGAGGTGCGGCCTCCTGCCTGTTGGTTGATACCGAGGGAGCCTTTTCGCATCCTGACGGCACAGGGAGGAAATTTTTTCGCGTATTGCCTTCAAAGGTCCAGCGGATCGTCTGGGGTGGGGCAAAGATCCAGGCGCTGACTCCCGGCTTTGCCTATCTCCGCAGCGGCCGCCTGGTCGAGTTTCGCCGCCTGCGATGGGGGCAGGGATTCATCTCTCTCCTGCTCAAAGATGGTGTCAAGGAGTTCTCCTTCGCAGAGCTGGATGAGCTTCACCCCTTTACCGATGATCCATGGGAGATCTACTACAATGATCTCGCTGTTTTGAGCCCCGGGCTTGAGGGGAGCCTGTTTCGTATTGAGACGGTGGAAGGGCTTGTCGCGACTGCCAGCAGACCCCGTTTCCATGCTGCCTCCTTCCAGTCCCTGCAGGAGCGCGAGCGCTACAGCAGGATCAGGGCGTCGCTCGAGGGCCAGCTGAAGAATTTTGACCGGCACAATACCGCTTCGCTCGCGAAGATTGAAGAACTGGAGAAGAAGGTCGGCGAGGAGCTCAAGAGCCGGGCGGGAAAGCCTGGAGGCAGTGAAAAGGTCAGGTTGCCGAACAAGGCCGGCCGTGTGCTTTCGGACCTGCGCAGACGTCATCAGCGACGACTCGAAACGCATGATCGGTTGACCGCGAACCTTGAGAAGAGCCGGCTTCTGCAATTGGGGAAGTTGTCGGAGGAGGCGAGGAAGATCCAATTGGATGCTTTCAGGAAGGACCGTAGTGACCAGCGGAAGCAGATCGTGCGGCAGCATGGCGAGGAGGCGAGCCGGGCTCGAGCGAGGCGTCTTGAGCAGGAGAAGCGCATGGTCTACTCCAGGAGGGTTCTCAGCAATGAGCAACTCAACAGGTTCTCTCAGGCGGCAAGCGGTGCGCGGCTGATTGCCGCGGTCGACGGTTACAATAACTGGCTGGGCGCTATGGAGAGAGCGCGGGAGAGAGCTGAGAGACTTCGCGAGGAGAGGGGTACGCCTGACACCTGGCAGCATATGATCCAGCCGGCCTGGTCCCTTGATCCGATCTGGACCCCCTTCAACAGGATCCATACCTGCAGTTTCTTCAGACCGGAGGAACTGCAGTTGTCGCGGCTGTACCCGGTCGCCTTCAAGGAACGTCACTACCTGGCCAAGTCAGCTGGTTGGCGCGTTGATCGAAACAGCAGAAACGCTTTTCTTTCGAGTGCCAATAGAGCCTATGGCTGGGGTTATTCGGTACATGCCTACAACGAGTTGCACTTCGAACTGGGGCCGCTGGTTACAAGCTTCAGGTCGCGCCTGGGGCTCGACAGCCAGGTAGGGGATGGCGGCTGCGTTGTGGGGAGGGTTTTTTTCGGCTCAATAGAGAGGGAGCCTCTTTACCAGAGTCCGTTTCTCGTCGGCAGCTACCAGGCCGTGGATACCGGTCGGCTGGTTCTTCCTGCCCAGCCCGCAGGCAGCAGGCGTCTGATCCTGCAGGCTGATACCGCGCACGTTGAAGAGGTCTCAGCCGTTGACCCTTTTGATATCAGGGACATGGTGGACTGGCTTGAGCCGATGTTAGAGCTGGATCGGGACCGCCTGGCGAAGCTGGTGAGGGATCGAGTTCATCTGAATATTCCTGTCTGGCAAGACTGGAATCCGGTGTTCAGCTCCGGGGCGACGCGTGAATGGACGGTTGTATTGGAGAGCCGGGGAGAAGAGAGTTTTTTTTCGGGCCTTGAACTGCAGGGGGGGGAGCTTCTCCTGAGCCGCAAGATCCAGCCGATGGCGGGGCGTAGATGGCTGGAGGTGGATGTGGGCGAGGCCGGATCGTTGCTCCCGGATCCATCCATCCTGACGGTGCGGATCGATGGGAAGGAACTCGATCCGGCTGAGCTGCCGCGGCGGCAGCCCTGGCAGGCAGGCTCGATTCCTTTGCTCTACGATCTCGGGATCAACAACGAGTCCCCGGCTACGGTAGAGATCAGTCAGAAACCCGGCAGGCAATTGGTCTGCTGGAGAAGACTCGCAATCGCCAGCAGGCCAGCTGCGGTTTACGAACTGTCAACGCTTCTGGAGGCTTCCGGCGGGCGTGATCTTAAGCTGACCCGGGCTATCGCCCATGTGGTAAGGTCGAGCCAGCTCGATTTTGAGGAAAAGAAGGCCGCCCTTCAGCTCTACCAGAGGGGGGCTGAAATCAATTACAGCGTAGCGACTCCTCTTGCCGAGTCAAAGCTCGTTGGGCGGAAGGATCTCTGGAAAGCGACCGCGAGTCACAATAATACAGAACCTTCCAGCGGCCCTCTGAACGCGTTCGATAAAAATCCGAGGAGCCGCTGGACCTCAACATTCAGTCAGCACCCCGGCATGTGGTTTACCATCGAGTTCCCCGGGCCGACCTTCCTTGGCGGGGTCCGGTTGATGACGCCTGGCTCCAACGACCATCCGGATGGGTACGAGATCTATGCTTCCATGGATGGGGCGAGGTGGTCCGGCGTGCTGGCGAAGGGGGCCGGAACCTCGCCGCTGACGGCCGCCAGTTTTGCTCCGATCGAAGGGCGGTTTCTTCGTATTGTCCAGACAGGTAAAAAGAACCTCTGGTGGTCGATCAACGAAATCGAGATTCTCCAGCCGGCAACCGTGGATGTGGTCAGCTCGATCCTGCTGGGTGAAAATTGGCGCGGGACGGATGGCGATCTCGACCTGCTGAAAAAACTATCCACCCTTCAATCAGTGTACTTCTCAGGACAGAGCCCCAATAGCGCGGATGCGAGGCTCGCGTTGCGGCAGAGTCTGGGAGCTGTGGCCTTCAACGAGAACAAGCGCCTTCCTTCAATCTCGGGGCCGGTGTGCGAATTCAAGGTTACGAATAAGACGAACAAGAAGATCAATCTCATCTGGGTCGGTATGAAAGCCGAAGATGTGCCCCGTCCCGACCTGGTTCCCGGGCAATCCTGGGTATGTCGATCTTACGTCGGCCACAGATGGGAAGCGCGAGTTGATGGGCGCAGGGTAGGCTTTTACGTGGTGGAGCCGGGTTTTGACTGGGATGTTGAGAATGAACAATAGGGCGTTCCAGTCGACATGGCTTTGGGAGTTTCGCCTCCCGCGTGGAATCGGCCGCGTAAATTCCACCTCGCTCCCGGCTGAACAGCCGGGGCTTCCCGGGGAGACTGTAGCCTGTGGTGGTATTCCCGTATAGAATGATCCGGCAACTTGCTTTTCAAGGAAGATTTGATGAGACGCTCGGCTGTTAGCTCTATAGCGACGATTCTGCTTTTGACTCTGCCGGTGGAGTTTCTGCCGGCGGCCGAATCCAATCCTTATGTCGCTGTGTTTTCTGATGGAACGGTTCTCGAGGGAGAACTGCTCCGTTTCTGGAACGATCCACAGGGCAAACCCGAACTCGAGGGCGTCAGCCTTTTCGATTCAAACAATCCGGCGAGGTGGATCAGGGATCGCCGGCTGCGGGAAAAGGCCTATAAGTATGCCGCCGAGTCTTTCGTTGAATTTATCGGCGGGGACAGGTTGCCTGGGAAGGTTGTGAGCGCCAGCTTTGAGACCCAGGGGAGCAGTCCTTCCTATCTGCGTGTTGACACAGATGGAGCCTTTGCCCGGCCCGGAACGGTGGCGAGAAAGTATTTCAGGGTCTTTCCTTCCAAGGTGCAGAGGATCGTCTGGCGCAGAATTGACAGGCAGGTTCTCACCCCCGGGGTTGCCTATCTGCGGGATGGGCAGACAGTCGAGTTTCGCCGTCTGCGCTGGGGCGAGGCTTCCGTTTATCTTCTGCTGAGCGATGGGGTCAAGGAATTCGCCTTCGGCGAATTGGCCGAGATCCACCCCCTGACCGGGGATCCCTGGGAATCTTATTACGATGATCTCGCCATTCTCAGCCCGAATCTCAGGGAGTCGCTGTTTCAATTTGAGTCGGTCGATGGGCTCATTGTTACCTCCTCCAGCGGGCGCTTCCAGGCGCTTGGTTACAGCTCTCTTGAGGAGCAGGAACGGTTGGGAAGGGTCCGGGAGACCCTCAAGGGACAACTCAACAATTTTAAACAGCAGAACAAGGTTGCCCTGGAGAAAATCAAGGCTCTTGAGCTGAAGCTGGATGAGGAGCTGAAAAAACAGGCTGCCGCGCAGACGCCTGACAAAAGGCAAGAGGACAGGGTGCGAGAGGCTTCGGTTCGTCACCTCTCCCAGATGGAGAAACGTCATCGCCGCCGGTTGGAGTCGCACGATCGGCTGACTGTAAGCCAGGAGAAGATCAGGCTCAGGCAGCTCAAGAAGCTGCCCGAGGACAAGAGGAAGGTTCAAGTGGAAGCCTTCAGAAGGGACCGTCTTCGTCAGCGCGAGCAGATCGAGCGGCAGAATGCCGATGAGGTCCGCAGGACGAGAGCTCAGCGTCAGCAGGAGGATCAGCGCAGGATCGACAGAATCAGGGCTCTCAAGCGGGACCAGCTTAAACGGGCCAGGAAATCCAAGACGGCGGAGCAATTGTTTTCCCGGGTTGACGAATACAATGAATGGCTGGCTGCCATGGAGAAGGTGAAGGTCAGGGTGGAGATGCTCCAGGGTGACCAGGGAGGACCGGAGACCTGGCAGCATATGGCCCATCCGGCCTGGTCTCTGGATCCGGTCTGGACGCCTTTCAATAAGATCCACACCTACAGTTTCTTCAAGCCGGAGGAGATCCCCCTCTCACGTTTATACCCTGTGGTATTCAAGGAACGACACTTCCTGGCCAAGGATGCCGGCTGGCGGTTGAATCGAAACAGCAGGAATGCCTTTCTTGCCAGCGCCAGCAGGGCGTATGGCTGGGGCTACGCAGTGCACGCTTACAGCGAGCTGCATTTTGACCTTCATCCCTTGGTGATGGCGTTCCGGTCCCATCTTGGCTTGGACCGGAGGGTCGGGGATGGCGGCTGCGCCATCGGCAGGGTCTTCCTGGGATCCCTGGAGGGGAGTCCTCTCTACGAGAGCCCCTTCCTGGTAGGCAGCCACCAGGCAGTCGATACCGGGCGGCTGGAGCTCGCCGCCGCAGCAGAAGGCCGCAAGAGGCGGTTGATTCTGCAGGCTGATACGGCCCACGATGACGGGATCTCTTCCGTCGACCCGTTCGATATTCGTGACATGGTCGATTGGCTGGAGCCGATGCTTCAGCTCGACCGCAAACGTCTCGCAACGCTCGTGAGCAACAGGGTTCATCTCAATGTTCCCGCCTGGAGAAGCTGGACCCCGACGATCGGCGCTGCAGCCGTGTGCGATTGGCGGGTTGTATTCGAGAACCGGGGAGAAGGATATTTCTTTCCGGCTCTTTCCCTGCAGGGCGCGCCCGTTATTCTCAGCCGAACAGTTCAGCCTTCTGAGGCGAGAAAATGGTTACAGGTCGATATGAGCCAGGTCAATGTTCTGCGCCCCGATGCTTCACGGCTCGTGGTCCGGCTAGATGGAAAGGAGCTTGAGCCGGCGGAGTTGCCCCGGCGGCAGCCCTGGCAGGTGGGTTCGATTCCTTTGCTCTACGACCTGGGGGTTAACAGGGATGCCCCGGCTGCGATCGAGGTGACCCAGAACCCGGGTAAGGAATTGATCTGCTGGAGAAAGCTCGAGATTGTCAATGGGCCATCGGCGGTATACGAGCTGTCGACTCTCCTGGAGGAGGCTGGTGGAAAAGATCTTCAGTTAACCCAGGCTATTGCCCGGGTACTCAAATCAGCAAGGCTCGACTTTGAAGAAAAGAAGGCCGCTCTTCAGCTCTACCAGAAGGGAGCTGAGATTAACTACCGCAGAAAGGCTCCTGTCGCGACAATTAAGATTCTTGGCAGCAAGGATCTCTGGAAGGTGGCCGCGAGCCATTCTTCCACGGATGAATTCAAACCTCGCAACGCCATCGATGGAAATCCCGACACCCGTTGGACCTCGCAGGCAAGCCAGCAGCCGGGCATGTGGTTCTCCGTCGAATTCCCCGGCCCGACTCTCATCGGGGGCGTTCGCCTGAAGGGACAGGGTAACAACGATCACCCTGTGGGCTACCAGATCTTCAGCTCACTGGATGGGGTTAAGTGGTCGGGTATTCTGGCCCAGGGGGTGGGCTCCTCGCCGGTGACAGAATCTATTTTTCAGTCGGTCGAGGCGAAGTTCCTGCGAATTGTCCAGACAGGAAAAACTACCCTGTGGTGGTCCATCAACGAGATCCAGGTTCTCGAGCCGGCGACCGTTGATGTGGTCTCTTCTGTACTGCTGGGAGAAAAATGGCATGGAGACGATGCAGACCTTGCCGTGCTGAAAAAGGTTCCGACCCTGGGTACGGTCCATCTCTCCGGGCAGCTCAAGAACACCGCCGAGGCTCTCACCGATCTGCGGCAGAGCCTGGGGTTTGTTGCTTTTGAGGAGCATGAGCGCATTCCTTCTCATTCGGGTACTCCGACCTGTGATTTCAAGGTCATCAACAAGACGGACAAGCTTTTGAAGATCATCTGGATCGGATTTGATTCGGTCTACACCCCGTATCCGGATCTGGGAGCCCGGGAGACCTCTATCAGGAAATCTTACGTGGGACACAGATGGGAAGCGCAGCTCGATGGACGCAGGCTCGGTTTCTATGTCGTGGAGCCTGGCCTTGAGTGGGTCATCACGGATGAAAAATAATGATTGCGGCTCCTGGCAGGTGGTTCGGTCGCGTATGGACTGGGTGAAGCAGGCCTGGCCGTCTGTTCGCCTTTCGATGGAGCTGGAGGTGCCGGTGTCAAAGGAACGGCTCTGGGAATTCGTGTCCGATCTCCGATCGTTTCTCACCACGGACCCCTATCATCGGCGTGTGCTTGCGATGCGCAAGCCCATCGGCGCCGGCACTCACCTCGCGATTGAACATGGCCTGCTGGGGTTTTCTTTCTTTCGTTTCGGACGCCTGCTGAGATGGCAGGAAGGTAGCGGGTACTCGATCAGTGATCTGTCAGCGCGGGGATGTCGACAGGGGTTTCCTCATGTCTTCAATGTCTCCATCGAATCGGATGCGGAATTTCCTCGTGACAAGAGCAAGCTCAGGATCGAGGTCAAGGGGCGCTGGACTGCCGGGATGGTTCCGACCATGCTGCGGCGCTGGTGGCTCAAATTCACCTGCAGGTGGCATCTGCGCTTGCTGCGTAGAAAGCTTGAGGGGATGTACACATGAGTGGGCCCAGCTATTATTGCCTGCAGTGCTATAAGGAGCTGAGACCGGCGTCTTCGGTTCAGGAACAACCCCCGGAAGGAAGGCAGGCCGGTGGCGACACCTGTCCGCATTGTGGTCTCCAATACAATCCCGAGGATGAGCAGACTTTTGTTTCTTTTGATATCCTGTCGCCCTGGGCGTCCTACCTGCTGGCTTTCATTGGGTGCTTGTTTGGAGGCGGTTTTTTTCTGCTCTCCACGAACAGCAACGAGGGGGTGGGCTGGGCTCTTGTCCTTGGTCTACCGACCTGCGCCGGAGCGGTTCTCGGCTATTCATCGAGCCCAAGACGCTTTCGGTCCTGGAGGAAGGTGATTGTCGCGCTCCTGTTAGGCTCTGGTTTCCTGATCATAGCGAGCCTCCTCGCTAATTTTTTCAGCCTTGGCGGCGTTGGCATGGGTGCTTTCTGTCTTGTGATGCTGGGCCTGGTCTTTATTCTGCCTTTCTTTTTTGGCGATTGGCTTGGCTACATGATTCGCCGCCGGGATGAGCGTAAACAGCGCGCTTGGCCCTGGAAAGGGATGAAGATCGTGATCTTTCTGCTTCTCCCCTTCGGGCTGGATGCTATCGAGCGCCTGGTTCCCCGCGATGAGGACCTGGCCTTTGTCGAGACCCGGGCCGTCTTCTCCGCCTCGTTGGAGCGGTCCTGGGATTCAATTGTCTTCTATGAGCAGCTCGAGCACGAACCTCCTTTCCTGCTGCGCCTGGCGCTTCCCCTCCCGGTCGGGACCACCGGCGGCAAGGCGGAGGTGGGTGACACCAGTCGCTGTGTGTATGAGAACGGCTATCTTGTCAAGAAGATCACCAGGCGCGAGGAGGGGCGTCTGCTTGGTTTCCGGGTCATCGAGCAGAAGCTTCACTTTGAGCACGACCTGGAGCTCAGAGAGGGGAGCTTCCGTATCGAACAAGGATCCGGGCCGGGAACCACAGTGGTTACGCTGACGACGACCTACAGGCGTCTCACCTACCCTGCTTTTATCTGGCAGCCGGCGGAAACGCTGGTTCTCCATACCCTTCATGGTCATGTGCTCGAGGGGATGCGAGCTAACGCCGAAAGAGAACTGGCTGTTGATCCGGCTATGGCTGATCGAGAGGCCATCGGGCGTGCGAGATCTATGGAGCGATAGTTTCCGGCGCGGCTCCTTGACGGAGCTCTGATCGTCTCCGAGAATACATTCCTGCCCGGTAGGCGTTTATTGTTCATCCGTTTCCATAAGAGTCGTCAACTCATGTTCATTCAAATGAAGCTCGCGGTAATGTCCCCTGTCTTGTTGGCGGTTTGCGTATTTCTTTTTGCCGAAGATGATGGTCTCAAGCCCATCTTCGATGGGAAGACGCTTGAAGGCTGGGTGCAGGAGGGGGGGCGGGCTGACTATAAAGTTGAAGACGGAGCGGTCGTTGGTACCGCCGTTCCAAAGACGCCAAACAGTTTTCTCTGTACCCGTAAGCAATACGGTGATTTCGTACTGGAACTGGAATTCAAGGTTGATCCCTCTCTGAATTCCGGCGTGCAGATTCGCAGCCATGTCTATAAAAAAGACACAACGGTTGAGATCCGGGGAAAGAAGCGGGAGAAGAAGGCCGGTACGGTCTATGGCTACCAGGTGGAGATCGATCCATCAGAGAGAGCCTATACCGGGGGGATCTACGACGAGGCTCGGCGCGGCTGGCTGAATGATCTCAAGGATAACGAGGCGGCCAGGAAAGCGTTTCTCCAGGGCAGGTGGAACAAATTCCGAATCATCTGTAAGGGTGATTCCATCAAGACGTGGGTGAATGGCGTGCCGGCCGCCGATCTGAAAGATTCGATGACGGCCAGGGGGTTCATAGCGCTTCAGGTTCATGGGGTCGGTAAGCGCAAGGACCGGGTTGGCAAGCAGGTTCGTTGGCGAAATATTCGTCTCAAGGAGCTTTGAGAAGCTTTACGGGAAGACAGGGAGAAGCGGTTTTTGTTGTCTTGGTGGTTTAGCGGCTGTATTCTGCAGACGTTGCATTGCAAAAAGTTCCGACCTTAAGGCGCGCGCATGAAATTTCTTTTAGCTGTCGTTGCGGTGATCTCCATTATTTCTCTTCACCCGGCTCTGAGGGCGGGCTGACGGGGAGGTTGTGGTAGCCTCGTTGGGGCTACGTTACCTGTCATTAAGTGGGAGGCCGCCGAGGTTCTCACTCGGCTTGAGAAGACCGAAAAAGAGGAACCGAAAGACGGTTCCGGGACTGGGCGGACGAAGGTCAAACCCGGCAAGAAGGCCAAGACTGGCCCCGGGAGCGAATTGTCAGTTGTGCAGTTGGCGGCTGAGACTGGCAAGCCGGTCATGTTCTTCGTTCACGGAAATTGCAATGGATCTGCCGGGGTGGCCTGCAAGACGATGGGCAAGCTGGTTCTCCGTCAGAAAGCGGTTACCGACGCGGCCAAGAACTTTCATGCTGTCGAGGTAGATGCCACCAAGATCGATCCCAGGCTCGCCAGGCGCTACAAGCTGAAAGTCTCTCCTTCGCTGGTTTTTGTTGATTGCGCGGGTAAGGTGGTCACGGTTCTTCCAGGTAAGCCAAGCGCCAAGCGGGTAGCCGCCGTCATGAAGGCTGTGGTCGCTAAAAACGCCAAGGTTCTCAAGAAAAGCAGGAATAAGAAGAAGCCTGTTTCCTGAGAAGGCTTTTCCGGCTGGGGCGGAGAGCGAATGGCCTGGGGCTGGAGCTTGTGATCGGGGCACGGTGGTCTTTTTTCTGCAACTGAGGCCTTGCAACTTATAGAGAGAAGCCCCGGCTTCCGAATGCCCGCCATCCGGAAAGTTCTGGCCACGTAAAAAAATCCGTCCAAAGCCTTGCCAAGAGGGCTTGTTTGTCGTCTCCTGTCGCATCGTAAATTTCTATCACAATTAGGACACAGAGTGCATGTCCCCAGAACGGAAGAGGAAGAGCTACCAGCTTCTGATGGATCTGGTGCGTCTTGGCGGGCTTCTTCAGAAGACCGGCAATGAGTTTTTTCGCGGGAGAGGCCTGACCCAGGCCCAGTTCAACACTTTGATGGTCCTCATGTATACCCGTCCGATGGGATGCCGGCAGAATGAGCTTTGTGAACTGTTGCTTGTCAAACCGGCAAACGTGACCGGCCTTGTCGGGCGTCTTCATGAGCGAGGTCTGGTGACTCGCAAGGTGGATTCTTTCGATGAGCGAGCCCGGCTTGTTTCGATTTCCGCGAAAGGGCGCAAGCTGATCAGGAAGGTCGAGCCGGACTACTACGGGGAGATCGACACGATCATGGCGGTTTTGGGAAATTCAGAGGTGAAGAGGCTCTCGGAGTCTGTTGCAAAAATCCAGGCCTCGATCGTCGACAGGGGGGTTCTGTCGCACTTCGGGTTGAAGAAAGAAAAATCCGGAGGGGCCTGACCACATCGGGTTCTACATGGTCTGTGGACTAATTTCCCGGAGGAGGCCGGCGTGGGAATGGGCCGCGGGATGGCCGGCGGCTGTTTTCTCCGGGTCTTTCTCCCCGGCTTCCGCGCGATCTGCGGGTGGTGGATCGCGGGATATAACCCTCGGCTCCAGCTGAGAGTTGCGCAAGGATTGACGCGGTGCGTTTCGCGATAAAGACGGTGAGAGGGGGCTTCTGTTGCATGCCGCTACGGGCGCCATCCCGGGTGGATTTCCGCGGATCCTGGAGGCTGGGGCCGTTTTTCTCTTCTGGCTCGGTGTAGTTGGCCTTGAAGCGGGCAAAGTCAGTGTTGGGGTCTTTAGAGACGGCGGCGCTGATGGTCTCTTCAATCCGGCTCAACCGGGAGCGGAGAAGCTCGGGTTTGAAGGGGCCGGCGAGAACAGAGCCGACCTGTTTTTCGTATTCAACTCGAGCCGCTTTTATTTTCATGATCCGCGCGAGCAGCTTCACACTGTCTGTATATGGCTGGGAGATGCTCAGGTTCATCTGCTGCGCCGCGCTGCCTGCGCTGCGGTGGCCGGCGAAGGTGCTGTTGACGTCCCATGGAAACCAGTGAAACTTCCCATCGCTCCTGGGCAGGTAAATGTAAAAATTGTGCCCTC
>CBFHWB010000136.1:0-12273 GCA_965659285.1 Planctomycetota bacterium
GGCTGATAACCGGCCTGCAGCTTGGTTTCTAAGCTTGAGGTTTTGCCGAAGAGACTCGGCTCAGTAGAATCCCAGGGGGTCGGTGTCGATCCTGGATACCCTGACCTCGACCCCCTTGCCCAGGGCACGCGCCAGCCTGGACCTGAATATCCGCAGGTAGCCGCGCTCGGTGTTGGTGTGTTCACAAAGGATGACCGTCGCCCCGAGAGCGTTCGCATCCAGGACATCGTGATGCCGCATCTCGCCGGTAAGGTAGACATCAGCCCCACCGAGCACAGATCCCCCGGCCCCGGCACAGAGCGCTACGCTTGAAACTAACGGGTTACCTCGTCTCACCTTAGCCACCCGCAACTTCTTGAGACCGAGATGAGACTTGACCCTTCGAATCAGGGTTGAAAGCGTGACAGGCTTTCGCAGTCTTACCAGGCGTCCCTGGCCGGTCGCGACCTCCGCCGTCTCGAAGCCGGGTTGCGCAAAGGGAATAATCGGCGCGGAGTCTCCCTCGCCCAGCCCCTGGGCCAACCAGTCATTGACCCCGCCGGCAACCGCGTCGAGTGCCGTGTGTGGAGAGTAGACGGCAATCCGAGCCTCCACCAGGCGCAGGATGACCCGCTGCCTTGCTTCAGAGGGAGTGATCTCGCTGAGCGGATCGAAAATCGGCGGATGGTAGGCCACGATAGTCTCGGCCCCTGCCCTGAGCGCCTCCTCAAGCACCGGCTCCGTAAGATCGATCGTCAGCAGAATCTTCCCGGCTGTTCTTTTCCGACTCGGACAGAGCAACAGCCCGACGTTGTCCCATTCCTCGGCAAGCTCGAGAGGCGCTATCTCCTCAAGCGTTTCAAGAAGCTTTTTCAACTGTACTGGCATGGGCTTTATTCCCCTCCACTCAGACAGGTAAGGAGAGTCTCCTCAAGCAACACGTATCCACGCTCTCGGGAGATCGACTCACCTATGGGCCGAAGCTGTTTCCCGCCGACAGGATCAGCGCTTGGAGAACTGGAAGCTCTTGCGGGCGCCCTTCTGTCCAGGCTTCTTCCGCTCGACTTCCCTCGAATCACGCGTGAGGAACTTACCGTCGCGAAGAATGGCCTCGTTTTCCGGGTTCTGCTTGAGAAGCGCCCGGGAAATTCCGAGGGAAATGGCATCCGCCTGGCCACTGTATCCGCCGCCATGTACGCGAGCGAAGATATCAAAGGATTTTTCGCCGCCAACGGCCTTCAGGGCCGCCCTGACACGCTGCCTCTCTTTTTCGGTTCCGAAGAAGGTGTCGACATCCTTCAGCCCCTTTCCACCGTTGACCTGGATGCTTCCGCTGCCTTCGATGAGACGCACTCTCGCAACGGAGGTCTTCCGGCGTCCTGTACCCCAGATGTAATTGACTTCTTTTTTCTTTGCCATCAGCTAACTGTAACCGTCTGTGGAGATTGGGCCTCGTGGCCATGTTCGACGCCGGCGTAAACTTTCAGGCGCTTCAGCATATTCCTTCCCAGCTTGTTCTTAGGCAACATCCTTCTGACCGCCAACTGGATTACTCTCTCGGGCTTGGTCGTTCTCATCTCGTCGAGCGATTTTTCCTTCAGGCCGCCTATATAGCCGGTATGCCAGCGGTACTTCTTGTCGGTCTCTTTCTTGCCGGTAACCTTCACCAACTCAGCGTTGGTAACAACGATGAAGGCGCCGGAATCGACTCCCGGAGTATAGGTAGGACAGTCCTTGCCCATGAGCGCAACGGCGGCATGAACCGCAAGCTTGCCCAGCACTACTCCATTCGCATCGATGTGAATCCAACGACGCTGGACATCTTCTTTGCGTAAGAGAAAGGTCTTCGACATGAGAACTACTTAAAATCCTTCTGATTCCGGGTCAAAAGGCCGAATATTACATGCCCGCAAAGAATGAATCAACAGGAATTTACGCCATCCTCGTCAGCTCTTTCCCGAGTCACCATCATCTCCACCAGGGCTCCAAGAGCACCAATCATCATAACAGCTACCGGAGTTCTCATGACTGGCATTGGGAACCCGATCAACCGCGCCCCATTCTCCTCACAGAGAGCGATTTCAGCGGTGCTGAAGCCCCCCTCAGGGCCAATCAGGAACAGGGAGGGTTTCACCCCATCTGTGCCAAGGAAAGCGCTGCAGGACGGTTCTGGGCCTCCTGGATGGGCTATCCAGACGTCCCGATCGGTCTCTTTCCTCAGTAATTCCTCAATCGAAATCGATTCCCTAATATCCAACAAACTAGCCCGCCCGCACTGCTTTGCCGACTCAAGGGCGATTCTCTTCCAACGATCTATTTTACCGGAACCCGCCTTCAGGGAAACCTGCCCCCGCTCGCTCACAAGAGGAATAATTCCCTCCAGCCCGGTCTCTGAGAGCATGCGAATGGCGAGCTCGAGGTTGCGCTCCTTCACCACGGATACAGCCACGAGCCAGGGCTTCACCGACGGCGGCGGAGCGGAATAATCTTCACCAACGGTCACCTTGACCAGCGAAGTCTCCCCCTCCTCGCTGACCGACTCGATGACCCCGAGATAGATACGGTCCTCTCCCGCGACCACAACCACCTCGTCTCCCTCACCGCGCCGCATCACGGTAACCAGGTGATGAGATTCATCCTCATCGAGAGAGTAGGTGCGTCCCTCACGGGCGCCCGGTAACCAGATTCTATGAAGCCTCATCTCATCAGCAGGCGATAAATCCTATCTACCGCCGTCCTTTTTCTTCTGCTCTCCCACCAGGTTGGGCAGGACATGCTCGTTGAGGATCTCCTCGATAACAAGACGATCAGCCGCTTTTTCCACGCCAAGGCTCTCATGGTAACCGGAGAGAGACTCAAAGGCCTGCTGCCAACGCCCGAGCTTAACGTAGAGCAGACCCATATCTTTTTTCACCCCGGCTGAATCCGGGCCGAGGATCTCAAGAATCCCCAGGTCGACGGCCTTCTCGAAAAAGTCGATCGATTCTTCCGCCGAATCATTCGAGAGAATCCGCGCAAGATTGAGGTAGACCCCCGGATCCACCTTCGACTCGGGACCGAGAGCCGCAATGTGGCGCCTGTAATAATCGGCCGCCCTGGCAGGCTTGCCCAGGTGCCTCAGGTGAAAGTCAGCCAACGCCCGGAAGGTGACGGCACGCGCGGAGCCGGTCTCAAGCGCCTTCTCGAGATACTCCAGGGCCTCCTCCTTGCGGCGCAATTGCGCCTCGCACCGGGCCATCCCGCGGTAGCCCTGCGCCAGCCTGTCCGTGGCCCCCGTCTCGGCGGCCTTCTCGATGATATGACCCCAGCTCTGGCGAGCGGCCGGCCATTGTTTCCTGGCTTCGTGGCCACGGGCGGTTTCTTCCATGCTCTCCAGCAACTTCTGCGCCTCGAGTTGCTTCGCTCCCTTTGCGGGCCCCGCGTCCTTTCGCAACCTGATCTCTTTAAGCCCCTGCAGACCTATCGAATTAGCCGGATTGATTTTCAGAAGCCTGCTGAAATAATTCTCGGCACGCTCGGTACGGTTTCTCATGCTCTCGATGGGCGCAAGGCTCTCAAGAACGGCGACCGAGTCGGGCTTGATCTGCAGCGCCTCCTCAAGCTTCTCGACGCAGGCATCCAGATTCCCCTGCCGGTCAAAAACCTGCGCCAGCCTCAGGAGAAACCCGACCTTCTCCTCATCTTCTGATGCAGAGCGCAGCAGACCCTCGATCAGGGCCGCGGCGGAATCAAAGTCTTTCTTATGCTCGAGAAGAACCGTAAAAAGAAGCAGTTGCGCCTTCAGCCAGTCTCCGCTGTTTCGTTTGAGGAGAGGCGGTATTTCCTCTAATACCGAAACGGCTCCATCTATATCCTTCCGTCTCAGCAGGATCTGGTGGAGCTGAAAACGCGCCCGCAACGCCATGGTCGAATCATTATCGAGCTCGATGACCTTCCTGTATTCGCTGAGAGCCTCGTCTTCCTCCCCGCCCCGTTCGAGGCAGGAGGCCAGTTCCAGGCGAAGGCTCAGCAGGATGGGGCTGGTGGAAACCGAAAGTTCACTGCCATCGATGTCCTTCTCAGACAGGAGGAGACGAAGCTCATCGACAGCCTTCCTGAGGCTGCCCGGTTTCGTCTTACCGAGGGACGAATGAACCAGCCCGCGCTGGGCATGGATTCTCAATTTGTAGCCATGATAGCTCTCGACCGGCTGCCCATCCCAGATCTCGAGAGCCTTGTCAAACTCGACCATGGCATCCGCCGGGCCGCGCCCTCCCTTCTCTACCAGGGCGTTGGCGTATTCAAACCGCGCCCGGGCGCATTGCGGCTGCGCCTTGACCGCCGAGGCCCAGAGTGATTCGCGGCTCTCCCAGTCACTGTTGCGGCTCACCGTCAGGAAGAAACAGGAGGCGGCGAGGGACAGCCCAACAGCCCAGCCCAGCTTGTCGCTGCGTCCCAGGACAGACCGCAGCAGGCAGCCCGCCAGCAGGGCGATCCCGATGGACGGAAGATAGACAAAATGCTCGGCGAACCGCTCGGCGATCGGAACAAGCTGAAGAACCGGAACCAGGGTTCCCAGGAACCACAGAATAGCCAGGCCCGCGAGGCCCGCGCCCTTCCTGTAGGAATGAACCGCTACCAGCACCAGGGACAACACCAGCGCCAGCGAAAGCAGCGAGGCAAGCGGATCGAAGAGCCCCTTCGACTCAGTGATCGCCGCGTAGGAGTAATCAATACTCTGGGACAAGGGAAGCAGAAGGAGCTCGATATACCGGACCGTGTAGCGACCGGCATCGTAGATCATCGAAAACCCCCGCGGCTCGCCCCCGGAGGCGACCAGGCCAGGTGTCGTCAGGGTAATGATGGCGGAGGTCAGGGCTACCGCCCAGAGAATGGCATGGAAAGCCAGGCGGCGGGGGCCGAGAACCGGACGACGCGACAGGTCAACCAGCGCGAGCACAGCCGGCAGCGTGATCACCATCTCCTTGGCAAGAAGTCCCAGCGAGAAGAGAGAGGCTCCCAGCAACAGGACGCCCAGGTTCGGTTCCTTTTCACGCGGGACCGCCAGGTACAGCGACAGGCTGGCCAGGAAAAAGAAAGTCGAGAGCACGTCCCTTCTAGATGAGATATAGGTCACCGCCTCGGTCTGAGCCGGGTGCAGAGCGAAGATGAGAGCTGCGAGAAATCCTGCGGCGGAGCTTCGCAGGAGGCATCTGCCCAGCAGGAAGACCAGCATCGCGTTGAGCGCGTGCCAGAAGATATTCTGCAGATGAAAGAACAGGACCGGCGGTGGATCCTTGGCTGGATTGAAATCGCCGATAAACACCGTTGAGAGGTAATAGTCGAGGCGATAGGACAGGAATCGCAGCGGGCGGTAATTGGACCGCAGTTCCTCTTTCGACCACTTCCTGGAGGTAACGTCAAAGGTTGCCGCGATGTCGCCGATGCCCCCCTCCCCCTGCGACCGCAGCTCCTTATTGTCCCTGACGAGCTTCACATCATCGAAGACATAGGGCGAGTCCAGGATGCCGACATAGGGCAGAACAGCCAGCAGACCGACCGAAAGCATGAGAAGGATCCATCGACGATCGACGGTACCCGGCGCGGGCTGGTCCCCTGAAGATGAAAGATGGCTGGAAGCTGACATTCGAATCACCTGGTTTTCACCTCCACCTTCGCGCCCAGCAGGAAAACGTGAGCTATCGAAAACAGCCCCGGCAGAACAGCCAGCAAGGGACGAAACAGCCAGCGTAACACCGGCATCCTCGGCGGAACAATCGAATCATCGAGACGCCCACGCACCTCAAGGCCCGCCCCCTCGAAGAGCCGCAGGGCAGAAGCTCTCTCAAAATGATGCAGGTGCGGATCATCCGGCCCACCCAGCGGTGAACGGCCAAACAGTCGCGCCAGCCGACTGATGAGATGGTATTCATTCGGAAGGGAAATAACCAGACCGCCCTCGGCGGAAAGAGCGTCCCGCATCTTCTCAAGGACAGCGGATGGCTCGCGCAAGTGCTCCAGAACCTCCAGGCAGACCAGCACATCCACCACACCGCTAACGACCGGATCTTCCTCGCCGGCCTCCTCAATATCCCGACACCTCACCTCGAAACCGAGCTCCCTGGCGCGATCGACAGCCTCCGGAGACACATCACACCCCCGCGCCTCGAAGCCGGCCTCGCGAAAAACCTCAAGAGCCCAGCCGGGACCGCAGCCGATCTCGTACAGGCTGAGCGGCGAAGATTCCCGCGGGACACAGCCTGCCTCCTCAAGCAGCCGCAAGGCGAGGAACGCCCGGGAACGGCTCCTGGCTTTTGTCCTCGCCTCATCGCGAAGCCGCCAATAGCTGTCGTAACGGGTAGCTGTGTCGGTCATGCGGTCTCGCCCCCGACACCGAGCGTCCTGCGTAAAGATTCACAGACCCGGCGGGCGCAGCGCCGGGCGCTGAAATCCCTGCTGTCGATCAGGATCGCCTCGCGCATGTTCTCAAGAGCATCTGGCGACTCAAGCAATTCTCCGAGTTTTTCAGCCAGCCTTTCCGGCTGCATCGGATGGACCAGTTCGCCACTCCTGCCGGGTTCGACCAGTTCAGGCACCCCTCCCACCCTGGTTGCCAGGACCGGAGTTCCGCAGGAGAGAGCCTCCATTACCACCAGCGGGGAACCCTCTGAATGAGACGGAAGCACCAGCAGGTCAGCGGCGCGGTACCAGCGAGCAAGCTCCTGCGGTGACAGGGTTCCCAGCAGTTCACATCCATCCACAGCAGAAATCTCTTTCTCCAATGGCCCATCGCCGGCGAAATGAAGACGGAAATCCACCCCGCGGTCCGCAAGCAGCCCGCGAGCCGCCAGCAGATCGCCCACTCCCTTGTCTTCGATAAGATCCCCGACAAATAGAACATCCAATCCAGCCGAAAGAGACAACTCCAGTCGGGCCTCAACTCGGTCGGCCGGCAGGAATTCATCTCCCACTCCCATCTCGATAACCTCGAGGTGACGGGCAGGCGGACAATAGCCCGTCTCTATCAACTCCCGCAGATCCTCGCTGACAGCGAAAACACCGGAAGCTTTCCCAAGGGCCAGTCGCGAGGCCAGCCGCAGACAGGAAGACCGGGCGGCGTACCGGTTCAGATCCGAGCCATGGGCAAAGAGGAAGAATGGACTCTCAAGAAAGAACGATGACAACCAGGCAATGGGGCCCGTCGGCAGCGTCCAGTGGCAGAGCAGCGCATCGTAATCACCCCTGCGCGCCTCCCAGAGAACCCGGGCCAGGCCGGAGAGCAGATAGCCGCCCAGGGTCAGCGGACCGGGGGAGCCGAGCTCCTTCAACCGCTTCCCCCCCGACGGATATGGAAAACGTCGAACCTCGATCCCTGAGCGAAGCTCGGAGGCCGGGTCGAGAGGATGGACCCTGGGAGCGACGACCGTGAGCGAAAGCTCGCCGCCGGCCTCCTCTATCAGGGCCCGATTCAGGTTCTCGATGAAGATGCCTCGTCCGGGTTCGCGGGGACTGGGATAAGCTGCCGTCAAGACCAGGAAGCGCAGCCTCATGTCGTACCGGGCTCCCCGGTTCCTGCCGATTCGCCGACACCGGCAGATTCGCCAGCGGCATCTTCCGGCGGGCTGTATTCGATGACCACCGGCTCAACGGACCTGACACTGCGAAAATGATAGGAGAGCAATTCACCAAAGAGCCCGAGTGTGAATATCTGGAATCCGAAAACCAGCAGCCCGAGGCCCAGGGCCATAAGGGGATACTTTGACTGGATATTTCCATCGATGAAACGAATGGCTGCAATATAGGCGGAAACTCCAAAACCTGCCGTCGCGCAGACCGCTCCGAGACCTACAAAGAAACGCCCAGGGCGGCCCTCGAATCGCATCAGGAAGATAATAACGAAGAGATCGAGGAGTCCCCTGAAACCCTTTGTCCTGGTGTACTTGGAGTACCCATGCTCACGGTGCTTATGTTCGATTTCCTGCTCGGATACCCGGTAGCCCTTCCAATGCGCCTGCAGGGGAAGGAACCGGTGAAATCCACCCGTCAACAGAAGGTCTTCGAGAACTCCCCGGCGAAAGACCTTCATACCGCAGTTGATGTCATGCAGGCGCACCCCTCCAAGACGCCCCGCCAGGTTATTGAAAATCCTGGATCCATAGATCTTGAAGAGATCATCTTTTCGTTTACGCCGCCACCCCACCACGAGGTCGTAGCCCTGCTCAAGCTTCTCGACCAGCCGGGGAAGCTCCGCCGGGTCATCCTGGAGGTCACCGTCCAATGTCGCGACAAGACGGCCTCGGGCCCGCCGGAAGCCGGCGCCCAGAGCCTCTGATTTTCCATGGTTGCGATGAAAAGCGATGAGGCGCAGAGCCGGATCTTCCGCCAGCAGGCCGACCAGTTCATCCCGGGTGGAATCACGGCTGCCATCATCAACAAAGATGATTTCACAATCGCTTCCGAATGTGTCGCGAAGACCCTGGTAGACCTGCCGCACGGTATCGCCTTCATCGAGCACAGGTATGACGACACTGATCTCCGGAGTCTTCCGATCAACCGATTGCGAGGAGTGATTTTGTGTCATCTGTCGTGGGATCCCCGAAGGACCGGGCTCAAACCTTGATGTCGAACTCCTGGCCGAGGTAATCAAGGAAGTCCCAGAAATTCTGGACCACCCGGGCGGGCTTGGAATTGCTCTCTTCGTGGTAATACTTTCCACCTCTTCTCATTCGAACGGCGACCATGCCAATCGAATTGGGCGGGTCGATGTCGTGCAGAGGATTGTCTCCGACATACATACTCTCAGCCGGCCTGAGGTTCAGGTCACTGCAGGCGCGCTGATAGAGCTTGGGATTAGGTTTCGAGATGCCGAGCTGGTTGCTGATGAAAATCGCGTTGGGCGAAAGGAATTGCGTGACCCTCATCCTGACCAGCTTCTCAGCCTGCTTCACCTCCAGCCCCTCGCTGATCACCCCCAGAAGAAGGTCTGTCTTTGAGGAGAGCAATCGGAGCACCTCGATAGCATCTTCGTACGGAGCCAGGCGCCTGGACTTGGTCTCGTGATAGGCCATCACCCCGGCAGCGACGATAATCGCCGGATTGATGCCCTTGTAATACCGCCGCGGAGTCCGCAGGAGGAGCCGGTCGAAGTGATGCTCATAATTCGAACTGAACTCGTGAATCACCTCGTCAAGCTCTTCGCGAATCGCCTCCCGATCCAGGGCCAGGCCGGCATCGATCATCGAATCGATAGCCGCCGAACGCGCCAGTTCCGCGAATTCGCTCGTCGAGTAGAGCGTGTCATCTATGTCGAAAAAAATGGCTCGGAGCTTGGGCATGGATAAGAGGTCCCTATAGTTTTACCAATATATCGGAAGAAGCCGGTTAATACCTTAGAGCCCTGCAAGGAGAACCGGCAAATCTATCGCTAAAACCGTAATAAGTGCGTTCTGAAACGGCCAGAAACAAAAAAAACCCGTTGATCAAGGATAGGTGCTCCTTGATCAACGGGCCACCCCGGAAGGTAAGCGATTACCTTCTCAGGGATTAAACTTCTTCTCTTCAGCGCCGCGAAGATCGACGATTCTCGCGGTAAGGAGAATCACCAGGCTTCGACGCTCGTCGAGCGTAGCTTTCCTGCGGGCCAGATTCTTCAAGAGAGGAATCTTTCCAAGCAGAGGCAGGTAAGACTCGAACTTGCGGTCGTTGAGACTCCTGAAACCGCCAAGCAGCACGGTACCACCGTTGGGCACCGTCACCGAGGTGAAGGACTGCTGCAGGGAAATCTCAGGAATGCCGATCGGCACCTGGGTAGCGACGCTCGTAAAGCTACCGAGGCTGATCTGGATCGTCGAGATGACGCCGCCGATCAGGGTAGCGAGAGTCGGACGAACATCGAGAGTAATGTACTTCTTGTCGTGCGAGATAGTGGGATCGACATCAAGAATCACACCTTCCTGGAAGGTCTGCACGACAGGGTCAGCAACCTCGATGATCGCGAACCCGGTACCACCACTGACCAGCTCATAATCGGAAATATAGGCGCGCTGGGTAACAACTGAAACATATACACGCTCATTATTGTGAGCGGTAACGATCGGAGCGGTAAGCTCGCGAATGTTCTGCTGCTCCTGGACCGCGCGAATAATGACATTGACCTGGAAAGGTTCAATCCAGGTCGCCTGGAAGGTGCCGCCGCCGATACCACTGCCGGCGGTGAGCCTCTCACCGGTGATCACACCGGTGAATCCGTCCACGATATGCTGAACACGACCGGCCCAGCGCTCGAGACCCTGCACAAGGAACACGTCGGCAGGAACCCCATCGGGACCCTCGACGATACCCAGGTCATTTCCGCCCTGGTCAACGTTGAGAACGCCGGCATGCGGAGTTCCGAGGTTGTTCACAGCTCCGAGGCTGCGGGAATCGACACCGATATCTTCAAGGAAATCATCGTGGATATCGATAAAGCGCGCCTCGATGACGACATACAGGTCGGAATCTTCACGCAGGTTTCCGAGGACGTCGAGCACCTTCCTGTGCAGATCCCTGGTCGCGTTAACCAGGAGCTGGCTGCGCTGGTGCTCAATACTGTTGACCTCGCCATCCCATACGTCGTCTCCTCCCGTGCTCTCCATGATGAGTTCGATGAGACCCTCGGGATCGAGATCCTCTTCTTCCTCGAAGCTGTCATCTGTGAATTCAATCGGAGCATCCGAGTCATCCGACGAGCTCTTGAGACGGATCTCAGGAGAAGCGAAGTCTCGGATCTTCATCAAGAGATCGGAAACATTGTAGACCTCGAACTCGGTCGGTTCGCTGGCCTCATCCGCGCTCGTGATAACGAGCGTGTTTTCCTGGAAGGTAAGTCCAAGCTCCTTGGAAGACAGGATAAGCTTCAGGGCGCTCATCGCGGTCAGTTGGTTGATCGTCTGCGAGACCTGGAGAGCCTCGTCATCGGGATCTACCGCCGGATCGATGAGGATATTAATTCCAACCACTGTGCGGAAGTGATCAATCACATCGCGAAGCGGGGAATCCTCGAAGCTGACGTCAATCTTGGTTGTCTCCAGGGCCGTCTTGATCTTTTTGATCGGCTCAGGATCTTCTATACGACGAATCTCCATGCGCTCCTGGCGAAGACGAACCCTCTGCCAGTACTCATCCTCGGGGAATACAAAGATATCCTCGTAGGGCGTAGTCCCCTCGACGAAATTCCTGTCGAGAACCTTCCGAGCCTCGATGCGATCCTGAATGATCTTCAGCTCGCGCTCCTTGAGCAGACGTTCGTTGGCGCTTCTCAGCCAGAAGGAAGCAACCTTGTTCTCAGGCTCCTGCTTGAGAACGGTCTCGCAGATCTCGACGACCTTGCGATACTCACTCTGGCGAATCGACTGGAGAGCCTTGCGCAGCAGATCCTGGACCTGCTCTTGACGACGGATACGCTCCTCGTCAAGCTCGTTGCTGGCGATAGCGGTAGCCTGGTTCAACTGGGCATCCTGCCGGGCACGCTCTACATCGCGCTTGCTCTTGCGAATGGTATCCAGCAGGCTGCGGACCTCCTTGCGAAGATCTTCACCGGCGTGTTCGGGATCAAGGGCGATATTGTCCGCGGCAAGGGAAGCGTACCTGAGGGCATCTTCAACCTTTCGATCCGCGAGAGCCTTGCGGGCCTTGTCAAGACTCAGGTTGATCTCAGCAAGGTACTGGTCCTTACGAACCTTCTCCCGCGCGAAGAGATCGTCGGCCAGTGACTCCGCTTCACCGGGACGCTCGTTGAGCATAAAACGCGCCTTGTCGAGCTTCTTCTGATTCTCAGGAGTCGCGTGACTCTTGACGGCCTGGAGATAGAACTCGGAAGCTTCGACATAACGACCGCGCTGCATCGCCTCATCTCCACGCTTGGAGTAGTAGCTGGAGGCCGCCTTCTGTCCATCACGGGACTTGCGCAGTTCTTCGAGTACCTGCTTGGCAGACAACTTCCCGGCGGAAGCTGGCTTTTCTTCGGGAGCAGGCGCGGCCACCTCGGGTTCGGCAGGCTCCTCGGGAGCAGGCTCGGCCACCTCGGGCTCGGCAGGCTCCTCGGGAGCAGGCTCAGCCACCTCGGGCTCGGCAGGCTCTTCGGGAGCAGGCTCAGCCACCTCGGGTTCGGCAGGCTCTTCGGGAGCAGGCTCGGCCACCTCGGGCTCGGCAGGCTCTTCGGGAGCAGGCTCAGCCACCTCGGGTTCGGCAGGCTTCTCCTGAGCAGGCGCGGCCACCTCGGGTTCGGCAGGCTCCTCGGGAGCAGGCTCGGCCACCTCGGGCTCGGCAGGCTCCTCG
>CBFHWB010000137.1:0-11967 GCA_965659285.1 Planctomycetota bacterium
CGTCGTCGTCGAGAGACTTCAGCTTCTCGATAAAGTAGGAGAACTGCTGCACATACCAGTGGTTGATCTTGTCATATCCCGAAAGCCCCGAGGAGCGATTGCGCGTGCGAACGAAGTGGGACAGCATATGAAGCTCATCGTTGATTCCAAGAAAACCGTAGGTCGACCGGGTCTCGGTATGGGCCATCATCAAGGTGCTCACCCGGGTCATGTCGGTCCAATAGGCCAGCGCGATGAGGTCCAGCATCGCCCGGGTACGCTGCGCGAGATCGGAGGCGGCCGGCACCGGCTTGATCTGCTTCATCCTCAAGTCGCGAGCTGCATTTCCACGGGTCTTGAACTGGTCGAGCTCCCGCTCCACGTCACGAACCGACTGCAGATAGTGGTCAAGCACCTGCCTGTCTCGGTCGCTGGCCTTGCGGACGATTGCTTTGTAGCTTGCCTTCACCTCGTCGAGAACACTGGTGGTCCGCTTGCGGAAGCCGCTGTTGTTGAAGCCCTTGAAGAGGCGGTTGAAGACCACCTCGGGATTGTGCTCAACCGGCAAAGCCCGGCCATCAGCGCCGAAGGAGAGGAAGTTCTCCGAGGGATCGTTGGCGTCGAGATAGGTATCACTCCGCAGCTGCAGAGATTTCACGGGAGTCGCATCGCCTACATGATCCGCGATGACCTGGTCAAAGGACTGCCGCTGCACAAGACGGGACTTGCGGACATTGCCGGTCATGAAGGTCAACGTCACGTTCTCATGCCCACCATTGGCACGCTGGTCAGCGTCGATGTTGCGCAGGATAACGATGTCTTTCTTGTTCTTCTCCAGCGGGCTGAGCAGCTTCGAGAGCGTGAACTCCGTCTCTGTAGCTCCAGTGATGTCCCACGAATTAGGATTCACTCCAGCTCCCTTAAAGAGGACACAGAGGCGAAGATTCTTCGCCGCCGCGGAGTTACCGTAGCAGAGGGCAGGGGACATGATATCCAGCGAGGGCAAGGCGAGGGCCGCGCCGACCCCCCTGAGAAACGACCGTCGCGGGATGAGGTAGGATTCTCTGCTCATGGCTGGTCCTGTCGACATTGAAACTGCTTACTCCTGATGATGTCGGCAATCAACGTGTTGATCTTAAAGCCATCCCGCTCGAGGGTATCGCAAATTCTACCGAGCGCGGGACGGTCATGCGGCTCCAGCCTGCGACCCAGGGCGTAGGCGAACATCCGCCCGGCGATGTTTTTCACGATCGGAGCGCGGTATTCTTCAACCAGGATCTGCTTCATCCGCCGTGGCGTCTCGAAGGTGTCTCCGTTGGGAAACACCCCGCTGGACCTTACCGGGCGCTTGTTCCTGTAGGATGCCCTCCACTTCCCGAAGGGGTCGAAATTCTCGAGTCCCAGCCCGAGGGGGTCGATGTGCTTGTGACAACTGACGCAGATCGCCTTGCTGGTATGCGCCTTCAGGATGTCGGCAAGGTCTGTGAGCTTCTTTCCATCCACCGTCTCGCTCTTGCTCAGGGCCGGAACATTTTCCGGCGCGTGCAGTGGACGCCCGATGATCCTGTCCAGCAGCCAGACTCCGCGGCGGATGGGGTTGGTTTTCTCAGGCGCGGAAGTCACCCGCAAGATTCCGACTGTGGTGATCAGACCGCCACGCTGGTCGCTCTTGATCTTGAGAAGGTACGGCGGCTTGTAGAATTGCTCCTGGATTCCCGGCGGGTTGTTGCGGCGCGACGCGAAGATGTCCCCATGCTTCGCATCGAAGGTGTGCCTCTTGCCTGAGGCGCGGACACCGGTGTAGTCGCTCTGGTAGATCCAGTCGGAGTCGACAATCTCCAGGATGCTCCGGTCGGATTTGACCAGCTCATCGAAGAAGAACAGCACCTCATCGTAGATGCCGCGACTCCATCTTTCGTTACGGTAGAAAACCTTGTTGGTCCACAGCTCGCCAAATCCCAGCCATTGCCCGGCGAAGTCTTCCGAGAGCGAGATGCGCCGGGGAGACTTGAGCATACGGTCAACCTGCCCGGCAAGGACCGTCCCATCGAGCAGCCGACCGTCAGCCGCCAGGGCGAACAGCTCATCGTCGGGCATGGAGGCCCACAGGAAATACGAGAGACGGCTTGCGAGCTCATAGGCGCCGACCCTGTAGGGCAGCGTCTTGTTCCTGACCGTCTCGATTCGATAGACAAAGGACGGCGAGAGGAGGCCTATCTTCATCGCATGCAGAAGTGAAGAAACCGGCGCCTCCTTTTTACGGCGGGCGCGATAGGCGCTCAGCACCACCTCTTCACTCTCCGCATTCTTATAGCCGCGCCAGGCCCGGGCCAGGAAACGGCGGAGAATCTTCCCGGCCTGTTCCTCGGTCAGTTCGGGCGCGACTCCCTTGAACCCGAAAACTTTTTCTCGAGCCGCGGGGGCTTGCTCAAAAATCCTCAGGGCATAGTCGAAAGCCTCGCTGTATTTCAAGACCGGCGGCCTGGATCCGGCCAGCTGAGCCGCGTCATTGTAGAAGCCGGATTCACCCGGAGCATCAGGCGGCAGGATTGTCTCCAGCGTGGAGGGCAGGAAGGCGGGAAATTCCGGACTGTAGACATAGGGTTGCTTCAGCGAGACCCGCAACAGCTCCTCGAGCGTATTGATCAACTCATAGCGGCTCAGCCTCCGCAGCCTCGACTCGCCGATGTGTTCCTTGCCGTCCTTCAGGACATAGGTCTCCTCGAACCAGCCGGCGATCTGTGCCTTCTGCGTGGTGGTCAGGGGCTTCTTCTTCTTTGGCGGCATCTCGCCTTCGCCGACGGCCTTGTCGACCTTCTCCCACAAAGCCTCAATCTTCTCATCGAGTGGATCCGGGGCGGAGAGAAGCTGCTCGAGGTCGATCCCTCCCTTGCGCGTGTCCGCGTCATGACAACTGAGACAGCGAGATTCAAGAACCTCCAGAGCCGGGGACTGCTCGGCGGCACCCAGGCCCGGCCCCAGACAGGGCAACAGCAGCAGGATCATGCAGGCGATTGATTTCATGGATGGCCTTGACGCTTCGGGAGAGACCGCGCGAGTCAGTATCAGATAATCCGGAAAGTTCAAATCACATCGAAGTGATTCACCCTCCCCGCTGAAACTTCTTTTAGATCATTTTATTTTCCAGCCGGAAGATCCGCAATCCACTTGTGACCTCCAGGCGCCGCTTCTCTCAGCTCATACGCAGAGCGCTCCACCTCGAGCCGGGAAGCGGGAGGCTGCCGGCAACAGCCAGGCCCTCGAGTTCGAGCAGGAGAACCTTCAGGCGCACGCCGCAGGAGAACCCGCCCAGGCGTCCATCGCCTGAGATCACCCGGTGGCAGGGAAAAATGACCGGCAGCGGATTCTGTCCAACGGCCTGGCCTACAGCCCGGGCGGCGCGCGGCGACCCGACCCTGACTGCCAACTCCCCGTAGGTACGAAACTCGCCTCGGGGAATCTCGAAGAGAGCCTTCCAGACCCGCAGTTGGAACGGCGTACCCGAGCCATCGAAATCGAGGGGAGAACGAAAGGTTATCTTCTCACCGGAGAAATAGCGGTCCAGTTCCGCGCAGGCCCGCTCAAGAATCTCGCAGGCGGAATTCTCAGTTCTCCACGGAGGTTCACCTGGAGACGTGGGCGCGGTCTCAAAAAGCTCCACGCGTCGAACACCCTTCGGGCTGGCCGTTACCCTCAGCTCTCCGCCCGCAAGACAGTCCGGCCGGAGGATGACGCTCGCAAGTTCCTGCATCGAAATAAAATCTTCCACCCTGGGATTGAGTCCATGAGAAAACAAAAACCGGGGAGGAACCCTCCTTCCCTACAGCATAAGATACAGGCTCTGGGCCGCATCCAATATGGGAGAAATGATGGACCCCCGTGAAGAGCTCGTAGACCTGATCGATGAACAGGACCATGTTATCGGCTGGGCGCGCCGTGAAAAAATCCGCCGACTGAACCTCCTCCACCGCGGAGTCGGGATTCTCTGCCTTGATCCTGATGGACGAATCTACGTTCATCGCCGCACGGAGACAAAGGACGTCTTTCCAGGTATGTACGATATGTTCGTCGGTGGTGTCGTAGGCCAGGGAGAAGGCCGCGACCCGGCCGCCGCCAGGGAGATCGCCGAAGAGCTGGGAATCGAGGGTCCCCATCCGGAACCCATTTGCCGGTATCTCTACCTTGGCCCCCTGAACCGCAGCCTCGTGGCGGTTTACAAGGTGACCTGGGAAGGGGAAATCCGCCACCAGCCGGAAGAGGTTGCGTGGGGAAGCTATATGAGCATCGAAGAAATCGAGGCGAAGATCGGCGAATGGAACTTTGTCCCCGATGGCCTGGAGATCTGGAAGCACATCAGGGAATTGAAGGCCATCTGAGAAAAGACCCGGAGCGAACGCTCCATCAACCCAGCACCCCGAGAAGCCGCGAAATTACTTGCCTTTGGGCTTCTTCTTTGCGGGACGGGCTTTGCGAGCCGCGCTGGTCGAGGCGCTCACATCGATCGTTACCCGGCGACTGGAGGTCTTCTTGGACTTCTTCTTCTTCGCGGTGGACTTCTTCTTCGCGGCGGACTTCTTCTTCGCAGCGGGTTTCTTTGCCTTTTCGGTCTTGGATGACTCGGCGACCTCTTCTTCTTCCTCCTCATCTCCGAGATGAAGCCTCAGCTTCTGCTGGGCCTGTTCCGAGATCTTATTACGGGGGAAGGCCTCAACCAGGTGCCTCAGCATGCGGATGCCAAACCTGCCCATCTGCTCGCCCTCTTCGGCGAAATGGAAACCGAGATAGTAGTAATCCTCGGGGTCGATGTGCTTATCGACAGTGATCTTCTCCACGAGCTCTATATAGCTGTCGTAAATCAGCGCGCGCAAAACCCGCAAACCGAGATCCGATCTGCGAGAGGCCGGATCCAGATCTCTCGAGCTCTGGCGAATGAGAGCGACAGCGAAGAAATACCGTCCCTCGGAGGTGATCATGTGGTGATCCCACAGCAACTGCATGTATTCGGTAATACGAACCCACTTATCGCGGCTCGAACTATTCTTCAGCTTAACGGCCTTTTGATACACCTTGGTTCGCAGCGGATCCGCATCTACTCCTTTTACAAATTCCAGGAAGGAACGATAGCGAACATCGTTTCTCTCGAAGAGAAGAATCAGGCGCTTCACCGCGCGATCGAGATACTTGCGGCGTGTCTTCTGGGGGAACTCCTGGAGAATCGAGTTCACTCTCTGGGTGACCTCGAGATCCTCGGACTCGACAAGAGTCTTGAAAAGACTCTCGATACCCGAAGAAATCTCGCGCAAGGTCGCCTCAGCCGCCTCGCGAACCCTGAAACGTGAGTCCGAAAGGAAGGGGACGATCGCTGCGGCGATCTCGGGCTTATCGATTCCCTTGAGCCGTTCGAAGATATGAATATGCACAGCGAAATGCGGAGATTTGTTGAGCAGTTGAACAAGCTTGATGGAGTCCTTGGCGGGAAGATCGATCTTCTTGAAACCCGTCAGGGCGTGCTGGGCGACATTCTCCCAGTCCGCATCGCAAAGACTCTTTTGCAGGAAACGCGTGTAATCCGGCGTCGCCTTCAACTCATCGGACTGCCTGTAGAGCGAGATGAATGCAAACCTCCGGATCTCCGGGAGGTGCCTCTGGTCAGCGTAATTTCTAAGAATCTTCCTGGCTCGGCCGGCAAGAGACCTTCCCTTGAAACAGCCGAGGAGAATGAGACCTGAGATATGCAGGTAAGGACTGGCCGAATCAGGCTTCCCGCGCAGAAGCTTCTGCACAAGCGGAAACACCGGGGTCTGCTGAGCAGGCTTCATCGCGTTGATCGAATCCGAGAGGCGCGCCAGCAGGTGCTGCTGCTGCTCAAAGGATTCTTCCTCAAGCTTCTTCAGGAGGAATTCTACAGCGGATTTTCCATTCACAGCTGACAGGGTCGATATGATCGCCCGGCGGCCATTGAAATCAGCCTCCTCGTAGAGGTCGCGAAGCTGCGGGACAGCGGAAGGACCAATGGCCGTAATCACAGCCATTGAATGCTCCCGGATGGTGCCGCCCTTGAGAATCATGGGCACCACCAGGTGGGACACATCAGCCGCCCCCAGGCGCGCAAGTCCCTTCAAAGCAGCCAGTTGCATGGGCTCATAGGGCTCCCTGAGACAATTCCCGAGAGCCTTGATAACAGGCTTCGTCGAGATCCCAAGTTCGGAAAAAACCTGAGCAGCCGCGACTCGCAATTCCAAGTCGTCAGAACTCAGTAAATTCAATAGTTTCTTGGTGGTTGCGTCCATGGATGGAGCGCCTCCAATGTCGGTTTTTTTAACAGATCCCAATTAGTTCAGTCGTAAAAGGATACACGCGACAAAGCCCTATTTACAGAAGATTCGCCCCAGGTCTCTAAGTCTCATAAATGCCTTACGAAAAAAGCACAAAGCTATACATTACAATGACTTAAAATAGTTCTAACCAGCCCTGAGAACTGGTCTCAAACCCGTCATCCTGCCACAGAAGCCCCCAGAACGCATTCCAGACCAGTCCGGATGACACAACATATTGTAAAAAATAGAGTTATCGGAATTCTAAAACCTATATGGACGATTTCTGAGTCGAGAACTACGGGTAAGTAGCAATGGATCCAGAGATAAAGACGGTAGTGGATGTTTATATGCTGAAAGGGACAATTCTCTTCTGGAAACCTTAAAACCGCTTCATTACGGCTAAACAGCACAGTTTCATGAATACCTGCGAAATACCCCCGGAACTCGACCTGCAACCTGTTGAGGCTGGAGTCTGCTCAAATGGCAACTGGTCCGGCCAAGGCGAAGAACTCGTCTCCATCAATCCTGCAAACTCTGAAGAGCTTGCCAGGGTGGCTGGAGCAACCCCCGAGGAAACCCTCAACACCATCCAGGACGCGTACAACTCGTTTGAAGACTGGAAAAAACTCCCGGCACCCCGTCGGGGAGAATATATCCGTCTTATTGGAGAAGAGCTCAGAAGGTTCAAGGAACCCCTGGGAAAGCTCGTCTCCCTCGAATGCGGCAAGGTGCTCTCCGAAGGTGAGGGCGAAGTCCAGGAGATGATTGATATCGCCGACTTCGCGGTAGGACTTTCACGTACGATCGGCGGTGCTACGCTGCCAAGCGAACGTCCCGATCACAGGATGTTTGAGCAATGGCACCCCCTCGGCCCGGTGGGAGTGATCACCGCCTTCAACTTCCCCGTAGCCGTCTGGTCCTGGAACGCCCTGGTCGCGGCGATCTGCGGCGACACCATCGTCTGGAAACCATCTGAAAAAACCCCCCTGACCGCGGTCGCCGTACAGAAAATCTGCAACAGGGTACTCGAGCCCGAAGGACTCGCCGGAGTATTCAACCTCTGCTGCGGAGGAGCGGAAACCGGCAAGAGGATGGCCGCGGATGAACGCCTGCCATTGATCAGCGCCACAGGAAGCTGCCGAATGGGCCGTGAAGTGGCGGTGGCCGTAGCCGGGCGAATGGGAAGAAGCCTGCTCGAGCTCGGTGGCAACAACGCTCTCATTATTCTCGATGATGCTGATCTCGACCTGGCCCTAAGGGCCGTACTCTTTGGTTCCCTGGGAACGGCGGGACAGCGCTGCACCTCTACGAGAAGGGTGCTGGCGCAAAAGGGTGTCTTCCCCGCGCTGGCGGAGAAACTGACGGAAGCCTTTGAATCTGTCGTTGTTGGGGATCCCCTTGATCCCAAGACCCTTGTCGGCCCCCTCATCGATGAAGAGGCCGTCAGCCACTTTGAAAAAGCCGTGTCGGCCGCCTGCGATAACGGCGGTGAGCTCCTGAGCGGAGGGAAGGCAATCAAGGGCGAGGGGTGCTTCGTACAGCCAACGCTGATCAAGGCCCATCCGGAGATGGAGATCGTACAGGAGGAGACCTTCGCTCCGATTCTCTACCTGCTCGAAGCCGATGGACTCAAGGATGCGATCTCGGCCCAGAACAATGTCAGGCAAGGCCTGTCATCGGCGATCTTCACCAGTTCCATGCGAGACGCTGAGCGCTTCCTTTCCGTCGCCGGCAGTGATTGCGGAATCGCCAATGTCAACATAGGTACAAGTGGCGCGGAGATCGGTGGAGCCTTCGGGGGTGAAAAAGAAACCGGGGGCGGGCGGGAGGCGGGCTCCGACTCCTGGAAAGCCTATATGCGGCGCCAGACCTGTACGGTCAACTACGGAACCGAGTTGCCGCTGGCCCAGGGTGTTCGCTTCGACGTCGAGTGATCGCTTGCGAAGGGATCTTCAAAACTTGAGGCGTCAGCACTCATCCTGAACTGGATTTCAGCCGTTTAAGACTATAATATCGACCTCTTGAAGGGATCTGAGTCCCTCTGATACCACCACTGAATAGATAAAATGCCTCTCGACCCCGCCTCGCCTCCCGCTTTCATGTACAAAACTCCACCGTTGATTGTCCTCCTGCTGCTCTTCAGTCTTCACGCCTCCGGAGCCGATTGGCCAATGTGGCGGGCGGATGCGGCGCGCAGAGGAACCTCAACCTCCGAGCTGCCCGACAAGCTGTATCTCCAATGGACACTGGAACTGGCGAAACCTGACACCGCCTGGCCGGCTGATCAGGCAAAGCTGCAATTTGATCGTCTCTACGAGCCTGTCCTCGCCGGGAAACGTCTTTTCGTTCCCTCCATGATCGCTGACAAGCTCACCGCCTTTGATACCGACTCAGGGAAAGAGCTCTGGCGCTTTTATACTGATGGCCCCGTCAGATTCGCGCCTGCCATCTGGAAAGACAAAATCTTCATCGCTTGCGATGACGGCTACCTCTACTGCCTCAACACCGCCGATGGCGCGCTCGCCTGGAAGTTCCGCGGGGGTCCCAACGAAAGACGGGTGCTCGGAAATGATCGGCTCATAAGCACCTGGCCCGCTCGCGGCGGTCCCGTTGTCTACGATAACAAGATCTACTTTGGCGCGGGGATCTGGCCCTTCATGGGAATCTTCCTGCATGCCCTTGACGCCGAGACCGGACGCCTGGTCTGGACCAATAGCGGTGAAGGCTCCAGCTTCCAGACCCAGCAACACAACAGCCCCGCCTTCTCCGGAATAGCCCCGCAAGGGTACCTGGCGGCAAACGAAGATTTCCTCGTTGTCTCCGGCGGCCGAACCATGCCGGCCGTCTACGACAGGAAGACGGGCGCCATAAAACACTACGACGTCAGCGCCCGGAACATGGGGACCAAGGGCGGCGGCGGCTATGACGTGGTCCTTGGAGAAAATTTCTACCTGAACCGGGAATGCGCCTACCGCCTGGACAATGGCAAATTCATCACCAAGCTGGATGCCCTGCTGCTCAACGACCACTCCATCATCTGCCACGATGGGGAGGGTCTCAGGGGCTTCCAGCCACGCTGGGAAAAACACACCACCAAGGACCGCAAGGGCAAGGTACAGAGCTCCATCAGGATTCGCAAAACCTGGGCCGCTCCCATCGACCAGAAGGTCAAGAAGGTCTTTATCCAGGCGGGTAAACACCTCTACTGCAGCGGAGAGAACAACCGGATCCTGGCGGTCGATTTCTCCAGCATCATCGCCGGCGCCAGGGTCGTCTGGAGCATCGAAATCCCCGACGAGGCGCTCAACATGATCGCCGGAGATGAGAAGCTCTTTGTCAGCACCGCCGCTGGCAGAATCTATTGCTTTGGAGGAGAGAAAACAGACCTCCAGCTCCCGGTCAAAAAGAAGGAGCCCGCTGCCGAGAAAGTCGAGATCAAGAGCATCGTATCCAAGGGAGCCACCTGGAAATATCAGGATGATGGCCAGGGACCGGGCGCCGATTGGCAATCGATCAGCTTTGACGACTCAAAGTGGAAGGAGGGCCCGGCCAGGCTCGGATACGGAGAAAATAACGAAAAGACCCGTCTTGGCTTCGGTAAAAACGACAAGAAGAAACACGCGGCCTGCTATTTCAGACACGCCTTTGAGCTTCCGGATGGGCTCCAATTCGGTGATCTCGAGCTGCAGATCCTGGCCGACGACAGCGCCATCATCTATCTCAACGGAAAGCAGGCCGCCCGCCTGCGCATGCCCGAAGGCGAGACCAACCACCAGACCTATTCCGGAATACAGATCAAAAATGAAAACACCTTCGACAAGCTGAAGCTTCCCGGAAATCTTCTCCAGCCGGGTAAAAATCTGCTGGCGGTAGCCGTCCATCAACAAAGAGCCGACAGCTCGGACCTGACCTTCGACCTGAATCTGGCCCCTCTCACCAGCCCGAAGCGAATTTTCCAACCTGAAATAGCCGTTGAGGGAACTGACCCCCAGAAAAAATGGGGGGGCGTGGCAACCCGGATCCTCCAGGGTATGAGAACACGAAAGGGCTATTGCCTGGCTCTCGGGCTCGGCTCAGGCCAGCTCGTCTCAGCGTTGGCGGAGCAGTCGGAGCTTCACATCGTCGTCATCGAAGCGAACGGCGACAGGGTCGCCGCCGCCAGAAAGCGCCTGGATGAGAAGGGTCTCTACGGGCAGCGTGTCGCCATCATAGAAGGCGCGCCCATGGAGCTCCCCCTCGCCCCCTATATGGCAGACCTGGTTGTCTCTGAGGAGCTGACCGACCTCCTTGAAAAACCAGCCGACTCGACCCGGGCTGTTTTCAAACTGTTGCGGCCCTTCACAGGAATGGCCTGCCTCCCGACCGGCGACGGATCCCTGGAAGAAGCCTTCGCTTCGAACAAGCTGCATGGCTGCAAAATCGAACCCGGTGAGGATCTCCTGGTCGTCAGGAAGACCTCGGCTCCGGCAGGCTCCGGAAGCTGGAGCCATCAGTATGGGGATGTGTCGCATTCCGTAGCATCCGCTGAAATGAATGTCCGGGCACCGCTTGGCCTGCTCTGGTTCGGAGGCCCGTCCAACTCAGGCGTGCTGCCACGCCATGGCCACGGACCGATACCCCAGTTCATTGAGGGACGGATCATCATCGAGGGACGTGACATGCTGCGCGCTGTCGATGCCTATACCGGTCGCCTGCTTTGGGAGAGAACCCTCAAGGATATCGGAGTTCCCTACGACAACACCGACCATCAACCGGGTGCCAATATCCTCGGCAGCAATTACGTCTCGGTAGCTGATGGCATTTACGCGATCTACAAAAAGAGCTGTATCAGGCTCGACCCTGATACGGGAAAAACCCTCTCGGAGTTCAAGATCAACGGCAACGGAGAAAAGCCCCAACCAGTCGGATGGGGCTACCTGGGAATCTGGGGAGACTACCTCATCGCAGGAATTCAGCCGACAGAGCTGCGCTATCCGGATTACTCGAAGGCAGAAATCGATGGGCTGAAAGATGACAAGGTCAAGAGCCTGCTTGGACGGCTCGCCAACTTGAAAAATTTCGAGGTGACCGCCAGGGGCAAGAAGCAGAACAGCAAAGATCACCTGGGCGTGAATCTCAACAGGCTCCTGACCTCCGGGGAGATTTACCAGAAGATACCCCCCAAGGTCAGGGCAAAGGCCGGAACCGACGAGCTCCAGAAACAGCTGCGCAAATACCTGGAGGCGGTTCCCGGCAGATCCGCGTCAGATGCCGCGGCCGTGCGAATCAAGCGAACGATCTTCAGCAAGATCTTCGGCCTGCCAGAATACAAGCCCAAGGCCGCGGGCAAGGATGGCAGCTGGGTCGGAATCGGCAGCAAGAAGGTCGCGGTGCTGGACCGCAAGACCGGCAAGATCATCTGCGAGCACGAGGCGAGCTACAATATCCGGCACAACACCCTGGCCGCCGGTAACGGCAAGCTCTTCTTCATGGACAGGCTGACGGACGCGCAGCTCAACTACTACAAGCGCAGGGGCAAGGTCGCTAAGGAGGCCCGGTCCATCAAGGCCATCGAGATGGGCACAGGCAAAGTCCTCTGGAAAGTCGAGGAGAGAGTCTTTGGAACCTGGCTCGGCTATTCGGAGGAATTCGACATCCTGCTCCAGGCGGGCAGCAAGGCGAGAGACCGGGC
>CBFHWB010000137.1:11977-12273 GCA_965659285.1 Planctomycetota bacterium
GATGAGGTAGGCCAGGGCATGGTCGCCTACCGTGGAGCCACCGGCGAGAAACTGTGGGAACATTCCGAAAAATACTTCGGCCCCCCGATCCTCGTTGGGCAGATGATCGTGACCCAGGCCGATGCCAATGCCGGGCACGCCTACGAGTTGAAGACGGGCAAGCGAATCCAGCGGGCCCATCCTTTCTCCGGCCAGCCGGTGAACTGGTCCTATACGAGAAACTATGGCTGCAATACCGCCATCGGCTGCCCCACCATGATAACCTTCCGCTCGGCGGCGGCGGGTTACTACGATCT
>CBFHWB010000138.1:0-12238 GCA_965659285.1 Planctomycetota bacterium
CTCCCGCCGAGGAAGCTCCCGCCGAGGAAGCTCCCGCCGAGGAAGCTCCCGCCGAGGAGTCCGAGAATTCCGGCGAATAGGGATCATTGAAAGTACGAGCACTACAAGCCAGTCAGTTTATTTACTGTGCGCCAGTCTGGCTTGAGGCCAGCGCGCCGCGCAGGAACCTTTTTCTTTCCGACGAGTCGCAGAGCCATGGCCGTGAGATTCGATATCATCACAATCTTTCCGGGGATGTTTTCCTCGGTAGTCAGCGAGAGCATCGTTGGCCGTGCCGTGACGTCCGGGCTCGTCGAGATCAACCGCGTTGATCTTCGAGATTTCACAGAGGACAAGCATCGATCGGTAGACGATCGCCCCTACGGCGGCGGACCTGGAATGGTCTTCAAGCCGGAGCCGGTGTTCGATGCCGTGGAGAATGTTCTGGGCGAGGTCGGCTCATCGGCGGAACCGGGTATCCGGAAGATTATTCTGACCCCGCAGGGTCGTCGGCTCGATCAGCCGCTGATGCGTGAGCTTTCCGGCGAATCGCGTATTGTCCTGCTTTGCGGGCATTATGAAGGTTTTGATCATCGTATTGTCGAAGGACTCGGGTTTGAGGAGGTTTCGATTGGAGATTACGTTCTCTCCGGCGGGGAACTGCCGGCCATGGTCCTTATCGATGGAGTTGTACGGCTGCTGCCCGGCGCCCTGGGGCATCCGGAGTCATCGGAGCAGGAGTCTTTTGAAAATGGAGTATTGGATTTTCCGCAATACACTCGTCCGCCTGAGTACCGGGGGATGAAGGTTCCGGAGGTGCTGCTTTCGGGCAACCATGCGGAAATAGAGCAGTGGCGTCGTGAGCGGGCCCTGGAGAGAACCCGGGCAAGCCGTGGCGACCTGCTTGAAAAATTGGAATTACAGGAAACGGGGCAGGAGTTGGATAATACCTGAGGCTCTCGCCGGTATGCCGGCGCGGCCTTCCCTTCCCGGGAGAACAAAGTACTTTAGATTAATGTCCGCTGAAAAAGCGGACTGGAGCGCGAACCATGTCAAATGTGATCAATGAGATAGAAGCCCGGCACGAGCGAGAAGAGGCTCTCGGTGCTTTCCAGGTAGGTGACACCATCGATGTACACGTTCAGATCCGTGAGGGTGAGAAGGAGCGCGTCCAGATCTTCACCGGAACGGTGATCAAGATTCAGGGTGGCAGCTCGATACGCGCGACCTTTACAGTTCGGCGCATCGTGGCAGGCGAGGGTGTCGAGCGGACCTTCCCATTCCACTCCCCGATCATTCTTACTGTCAAAGTTCGCCGCAAGGGTAAGGCCCGCCGCTCCAAGCTCTTGTATCTGCGTGATCGGATCGGTAAGGCCACTCGTGTCAAGGAACGCCGTGGAGATGATCCTCGTCTTGCCAAGAAGGCCGCCGCCGAGCAACCCTCGGCGCAAGAGGCCGTTGAGGCGCCCGCCGATGAGCCCGAGGTCGCCGAGAGCGAGGAATCCTCCGCGGGTGTCTGAGCTTTTTCCGGTCGGCTTTGAATGGGAATCGTTTCGTCGCGAGCCGGGCGATATTTGAGGGTTCCCAGGAGCATCCGGGACTGGCTTTCGACAAGGCTCCGCCCGGGTGCCCGGGCGCTGGGGCGCCTCGGGGAGAGGCATGCGGCGCGTTACCTGGCTCGCAATGGCCTCGAGCTCCTGGCGAGCAATGTCCATCTCGCCGGCGGCGAGATCGACCTGGTTGTCCGGCAGGGGAGGACGCTGGTTTTTGTAGAGGTCAAGTCGACCAGCGAGGGCTCCTGGTCCCGAGGTTTCGAGCGAATCGATGCCGACAAGCGGCGGTCGCTGCGGCGCGCCTGCAGGGCGTACCTTCAGAGCCTGCCCCGCCGCCCCCGGACCTACCGCCTTGATGCCGTCAGCGTCAGTTTTACAGCGGGTTTTTTGGGGCCGAGGGTCCGAGAGATTCTCTGGGAGAAGGGGTTTTTCCCGATCGATGAGTGATCTGCGAAACAGGTGTTAACATGATGGTGTGATCTAGCCGATAATCAGGTAACGGAAAGTCGAGGCCGAGAAAAACGGATCGTTTCCAGCCGGGAATCGATCGGTTCTTCCCGCTCTCGCTGTTTTCTGTGAATCCCCGGGGATGTCCCGGGAACTGAGACAGAACCTGGAGCCTCCCGGACCGTTAACCGGGTGGGAGACTCTTTTTACAGGAGCGCGCAGCGAATGACGGAAACGATGGAGTATTGGGCGGCGGAGGAGCTCGGAGAATCCGAGCTCAGTAACCTCCACGCGTGTGAGAGGAAGGTCTCCTACAATTTCAGGGATCTGCGTTTTCTGCACCAGGCTCTCACCCACTCGTCGATCAAGACAATCGAGAACCCTTCCAATGAGCGTCTCGAATTTCTCGGGGACTCGGTTCTCGGTCTCGTGATGACCGAGTTTCTCTATAATTTTTTCCAGCAACACAATGAAGGGGATCTGACACAGATCAAATCTGTGGTGGTCTCGACGAATGTTCTTGCCGCCGAGAGCCAGCGCCTTGGATTGGGAGAGCATTACAATGTCGGCAAGGGCGTTACTCGGCGCAAGAAGCTTCCGAATTCATTGCTGGCGAATGTTTTCGAGGCCGTGGTTGCCGCGATCTACAAGGATGGCGGGCTCGAGCCCGCTCGCCGCTTTATCCTGAGAAACGTCTACCACCAGGTGCTGAACGTCGCCAGCGATCGTCACCAGCGCAACTACAAGTCGCTGCTTCAGCAGTGGGCGCAGAAGGTTCTCAGCCTGACCCCGACCTACAGGGTCGTCTCTGAGAAGGGACCTGATCACCTGAAGTCCTTCGAGGTTGTTGCCGTCGTCGGAGATAAGCGTTATGCGATCGGTACAGGGCAGGCGAAGAAAGAGGCCGAACAGGAGGCCGCGCGCAAGACGTTGCAGATGCTGGATGAACCCGAGGCCGCAGCGGTGGAAGAAAAGTGAGCAGCGCCCTTTTTCAAGACTACCTGCTTTGCGATGAATTCAAACAGGCCAGTGCCCTGTTTGATTCCGGCTCTGCCCGGCTTGGAGGCTTCTGGGGCGGCTCGTTCTCCTTCTTTCTCGGGGGATGGCACGGCGCTCGACGCGAGGGGGCTGGCAGGTGCGTGCTCGTGACCTCCTGCCAGGAGGATGCCGACCAGCTGCTGGAAGAGCTGGAGGCCTTTGTTCCAGGGAGGGTCGCGGCCTTTCCGGCCTGGGACTCGCTTTTTCTCGACAGCTCGAATCCAGATCCCCTGGTCTATGGCGAGCGGCTTCGGACCCTTGAGCAGTTGTTGGAGCCGGAGGCTGGGCCGGCCTTTATCGTGACCCCGGTTCACGCGCTCGTTCAGCCCGTTCCGCAGCCCGGTCTTCTCCAGGATGCCCGTATCGAGCTCGTCCAGGGGAGAGAGCTTTCACCCGCGGAGCTGGCCGCAACCCTGACCGCCAAGGGGTATCGGAACGTTCCACTCGCGGAGGAGGCGGGCGAATATTCGAGCCGTGGGGACATCTTCGATGTTTTCCCTTTTTCGCACGAGTCGCCCCTTCGCCTGGAATATTTCGGCGATCAGGTCGAATCCATCCGCAGGTACGACTCCGCCACCCAGCGCTCCCTGCCGGAGTCGGTCGAGGAACGTGTTGAGTTCGCGCTCACCACCGGCGACCAGGTCTTTCGAGATTGCTACAGGGGAGAGGAGGCTCTCCTGCTTGATTATCTCCAGGAGAGCGACCGGATGGTTCTGTGGGAGGCCGACGCCGTTTTTGACCGGGCGAGAAAGGTCTTTAACAATTTATTGGGCACCGCGGGCGATGCCGCCCGCGACCAATTCCTGCTCAGGCTTCGCGGCCGAGCCGGGGTGCACGCTTCCTGTATGCCGGTGGCTTCCGATTCGGTTCCCGCAAGAACCCTTGGCTTTGGTTCTGTGGAACAGATGCGCTCAACGGATATCGCCCGGGCCTTTGATTCCCTGAGGTCACGAATCTCGAGCCAGCTCGAGGTTACGGTGTATTGCGAGAGCGAGGGCGAGGCGAAACGATTTGGCGAGCTGCTCAGGGATCATCAGCTCGGCGCTGAGAAGGGAATCACCATCGAGGTCGGGGGGCTGCGGCGCGGCTTCGAGATCACCGCTCTTTCCCGCGCGGTGCTGACCACGAGGGAGCTTTTCAACCGGCAGGTCGTCAGAAGAGCTCGCCGAACGAAGGCGGCTTCCGGCAAGGCGATTCGCAGCTTCCTGGAGCTGAGGAAGGGGGACTATGTAGTTCACCTTGTGCACGGTATCGGCCGCTACATGGGTATCGAAGCTCTCGAGAAGGATGGCGTCGAGCAGGAATTCCTCGTCCTGGTCTATAAGGGAGATGTGAAGGTCTATGTTCCTGTGTCGAAGATTGACCTGGTCCAGAAGTATATCGGCAGCGGCGACAGGGTTCCGAAGCTTGACAAGGTTGGGGGGACGAGCTGGGCGCGAAAGAAGGGTGAGGTCGAGGCGGCTCTGATGGACCTGGCCGCTGAGCTGCTGGATGTCCAGGCTGCCCGGCTGGAGCACCCGGGCATCGCCTACGAAGAGGATAGCGAATGGCAGCGCCAGTTCGAGGCGGCCTTTCCTTTTGATGACACCGAGGACCAGGTGGAGGTGACCGTAGCGATCAAGGAGGACATGCAGCAGCCGAGGCCAATGGATCGGCTGGTTTGCGGCGATGTTGGCTACGGGAAGACCGAGCTGGCCATGCGGGCCGCCTTCAAAGCGGTCGAGGGAGGCCGACAGGTGGCCGTTCTCGTTCCTACGACCCTGCTGGCCCAGCAGCACTACAGGTCTTTTTGCGACCGGATGGCAGGCTTTCCCGTCGCCATCGAGGTTTTGAGCCGCTTTCGTTCGCGGTCCCAGCAGCAGGAAACGGTAGAGGGAGCCCGGCAGGGACGGGTCGATATCCTGATAGGGACCCATCGCCTCCTTTCGGCGGATGTCGGCTTCAGGGATCTCGGCCTGGTGGTCATCGATGAGGAGCAGCGGTTCGGAGTCGTGCACAAGGAGAAGCTCAAGCGCCTGAGAAGTGAGGTCGAGGTTCTCACTCTCTCGGCTACCCCGATCCCGAGAACTCTTCACATGGCCTTGCTGGGAATACGGGACATCTCCAGCCTGTCGACGGCTCCCGAAGGGCGGATGGCGATCCAGACCGAGCTCAGTCATTTTGACGCCGACCGCATGAGGGAGATCATCGTTCGTGAGCTTAACCGGGACGGCCAGGTTTACCTTGTGCACAATCGGGTCATGGACATCGAGGTACTCAAGAAGCAGGTTCAGGAGGTCGTACCCGAAGCAAGGGTGCTGGTTGTGCATGGCCAGTTGAACGAGAGAGAGCTCGAGTCGCGAATGAGCGCCTTCATGCGGCACGAGGCCGATGTGTTGCTGGCGACGACCATCATCGAGAGTGGCATCGACATTCCCAGGGTCAACACCATCATCATCAACGAGGCCGACCGCTATGGCCTTTCCGATCTCCATCAGCTTCGCGGCCGGGTCGGGCGCTACAAGCACCAGGCCTATTGCTATCTCTTTCTCCCCGAGCACCGTCATGTCAGTCCGGAGGCTCTCAAGAGGCTCCAGGCCCTGGTTGAATATTCCGGCCTGGGTTCCGGCTTCCAGATCGCGATGCGAGACCTGGAGATTCGCGGCGCGGGCAACATTCTCGGTAAACAGCAAAGCGGCCATATCGCGACGATCGGCTACGATCTGTACTGCCGCCTGCTGGAGAAATGTGTTCATTCGATGAAGGATCAGCACTACCAGGAGCCGGTTACCGTTGAGATCGATCTCGCCTTGCAGGCGCATATTCCCGATGATTTCACCCGGTCCCAGGAGCTCAAGCTCGAGGTCTACCGGAAGATCTCTACTGCGCAGAGCCGGGAGGCCCTGGCGGATCTCGCCGAGGAATTCCGCGATTGCTACGGCGAGCTGCCGCCCCAGGTTGACCAGCTCCTGGGCCTCCAGCAGCTGCGCCTGGATTGCACCGCCTGGGAGATTGAATATGTCGGTTGCGAGGAGGGAAACCTCATTCTTCGAGGCGGAGAGAAGCTGAAGGGTCTTCTCGATGGTTGCCCCTGTCGAATCTCCGTTCTCGACCCCGCCACGGTCGCGATTTCCCTGCGAAAACAAGGCCTGCCGGGGCAGGGCCAGAAGCCGGGCAAACACCTGTTTTCACTTGTTGCGCAATGGCTGGAGACAGGTAAATTTCCCGAATCGAGACGGCTGGGGAGACGATTCGTGGACATATCGGAGTGAACCTTTACATTAACAGGGTCAGGTAGCAGTTCAAACGGGAGCGATGGATGTTGAGCAAGGCCAGGTTGTTGATTTTAGCCGGCCCGGTACTTTTTCTCGCGGCAACCCTCAGCGGCTGCGGCGGCTCCGAAAAAGTTCCGGTCGCGCCGCCGGTCACCACTGTCGCTTCTCCCGAGAAGGCTCCGGCGAAGAAAGAGGCCGGGGCCGAGGCTCCGGCTGGCGGGGTTCCCGGGATTGAGGAGAACCGCACCGGAGGCATCGCCGCGATCGTCGGGAATAAGGTCATTTCACGTTCCCGGCTGAGGAAGAAGGTCGACCAGCGGATTCTTGCCATCGTAGCGCGGCAGCAGGTGTCCCCCGCAGCGGTCAACCGCCGTCAGCAGGAGCTTCCGATTCTCTCGGAGATGGTCAACAAGGAGCTCATTCTCCAGGCCCAGATGGCCGTCTATCCCGGCAAGGAGATAGAGGACCTGGTGGTTCTTGATAATGTCATGGCCTGGGTCGACCGGGAAATTCAGAATCGCCGTAAGGCCGGCCAGAAGGGGGTCACCACCCGGCAGGATTATTTCGATATTCAGAAGAACGAGCTGGGCCTCAGCCGTGAAGAGGTGGTTCGCGAGATTCGCGAGAAGATGCTCTCGGAGATGTATCTCTGGCAGGAGGTCTACGGAAAACTCGACATCTTCATTCCTCCTTCGGAATCACGAGCCTACTACCGGAGCCATCGCGAAGAATTCACACCTCCTCAGGAGGTGCATTATCAGCGTATCAAGATCTTCGATAAGGCCGATGCTTTCGGAGCGGTCCAGAGTGTGCGGCAGGGATTACAGGAGGGTAAGGCCTTCAGCGCCCTTGCGATGGCCCATTCCGAAGAGTTCCAGGGAAACCCCAAGCTCAGGGCGACGGTTTTCAAGAACAAGTTCAGTGAGCTCGATGACTTTCCCTTTCCCATCCCGGTCATCCTGAAGAGTCTTCGCGAAGGCCAGCACTCGGGGCCTGATCGGGCGCAGGGAGCCTTCTGGTTCTTTCGCATGAAGGAGATCATCAAGGGTGAGCCGAAGACCTATAAGGAGGCCCAGAGCGCGATCGAGAACAGGTTGCTCATCGCCCGCCGTAAGGTCGCCTACGGTCAACTCATCGAGAGGCTCAAATCTTCAACCCGAGTTGAGGTCTATCTTGGAACCCAGGCCGCCGCCGCGCGGCCGCAGAAGCCTGTCGGCCCCGTGCTCGCGCCGAAGCCGGCGAAGAAGAAGCCGGCCGCGCCCGCGGGTTCCTGACGGTCAGCCGAGGGCTTTCCCGGCATCGAAAGCTGCCCGGCACCTCAAGCTCCGGAGTGGCCGTATTCTTCGAGGAAGGCGGCCATGGTCACCGCTCCCCGATGGTAGTCCTTGATACGGAAGTGCTCATTTGGAGCATGGAGATTGTCGTCCGGAAGCCCGAGTCCAATCAGGAGGCTCTCGGCCCCCAGGGCTTCCTGGAAGGTATTGACCACTGGAATCGAGCCGCCCTCGCGAACAAAGACCGGCTGACGTCCGAAGCCGGTCTCGAGAGCCTTCTCCGCCGCCTTGACCGCCGCTCCGTCACGCGAAACGATGACCGGGCTGGCGCCGTGGTGGGGACGGACCTCGACCTCGACGGTATCGGGAGCTATCTCGTTCAGGAAGTCGCATACCAGGGTCGCGATCTTTTCGGGATCCTGGTCGGGAACCAGGCGCATGGAAAATTTACAGCTGGCGGTCGCAGGCAGAACGGTCTTGGCTCCCTCGCCGGTAAAACCGCTGATCATCCCGTTGATATCGAGGGTTGGTCGCGCGCCTTTTCGCTCAAGCGTGGTATAGCCCGCCTCGCCAAAGACCTTCACCGCCCCGACTGATTTCCTGAACTCCTCCTCGTCGAAGGGGAGCTCTGCCATCATCTCTCGTTCCCAGTCCTCCAGCGCTCTGACGTCATCGTAAAAGCCGGGGATCGCGATCTTTCCATCGGGCCCCTGGCAGGCGGCCATCAGGCAGGTGAGGACGTTGGCCGGGTTGGCAACGGAGCCTCCGAAGGTTCCGGAATGCAGGTCGGTCGCAGGCCCCCTGACGAAGACCTCCAGGTAGCAGAGGCCTTTGAGGCCGTAGGTGATCGCCGGCATGTCGATGCCGAACTGGCTGCAATCGGAGATGAAGACGACATCACAGGCCAGCCGGTCGAGCTCTTTGCGGATGAACGGGTCGAGGTTGGGGCTGCCGATCTCTTCTTCGCCTTCGCAGAGGACCTTGACATTGCAGGGAAGCTTTCCGTTCACCTCCCGCGAGGCCTGGATGCCCTTGATGAGGGCGTAGAACTGGCCCTTGTCATCGGTGGCGCCGCGGGCGAAGAGGTATCCATCCCTCTCCGTTGGTTCAAACGGAGGACTCTCCCACTCATCGTCGGGGTCCGATGGCTGCACATCGTAGTGTCCGTAGACCAGGACGGTCGGCGCGCCGGGAGCCTCCAGGCGTTCACCGTAGACGATGGGGTGCCCATCGGTTTCGAAGATTTCGGTTTCCAGCCCGGCCTCCGACATCAGCTCGCCCATACGCCGGGCGCAATTTCCGACCTCTCCTGCAAGCTCCGGGTCCGTGCTGACGCTTGGGATCTTCAACAGCTCGACGAGCTCCTGCAGGTTCAGCTCTTTACGCTCATCTATATAGGCCTGTTGCTTGCTCATCGTTTCCTCGGTCTGTCGTTGATTGTTTGTCGGCGCCTGGCCGTTACGGCCCGGCCGTAGAGGTTCGAGACAGCCTAAGTGATGGAGGTGGTTTTTTCGAGACTATTGGGCGGGATCGGTGCCGTGTCGGCGGGAAAGAAAAACTAGTGTCCCGTCGCCGCCATCTTTGCGGTACATTGTCTGTCGCTTGAATAAACAGCGAACCAGAATTCATCGGAGCGGAACAATGGCTGAATCACTTGGAAGAAGACAATTTATCCGCACCGCCTCGGCGGCCTGCGTCACGACGACCCTGGGAATGAAGGGACTCGCGGCGGTTCCCCTGCAGGCCTCAACCGGTGAACACCGCGGCAAGATCTACAAATCGGTCAAGTTCGGAATGGTTGGAGGCAAGCTCTCAATCCAGCAGAAGTTCGAGTTGCTCAAGGAGCTTGGCTACGATGGAGTCGAGCTGAACAGCCCGGGCGGCTGTAATAAAAAGCAGGCTCTGGCCGCGAGCAAGGCGGTCGGATTGCCGATTCACGGAGTGGTAGATTCCATCCACTGGGGTACCAGGCTCTCCGACCCCAGGCCCGCGGTCCGGGAAAAGGGCCGGGCAGGCCTGGAGACGGCTGTACGCGATACCCACCTCGTCGGGGGCACGGCCGTCCTGCTGGTTCCCGGCCGGGTCGCCAATAAGGAGAAAGAGAACCAGGAGCAGGTCTGGGAAAGATCGATCGAACAGATCAGCAAGGTTCTGCCGCTCTGTTCCCGCCTGGGAATCCACATCCTGATAGAGAATGTATGGAACGGTTTCTGCTATGTGCACGGCGGACCGGACAACCAGACCGCCGACAAGCTGGCGGAGTATCTCGACGCGGCCAACAGCCCCTGGGTCGGAGCCTACTTCGATATCGGCAACCACCAGAAGTACGGCAAGCCCGCCGATTGGATTCGCACACTTGGCCGCCGGATTGTGAAGCTTGACGTGAAGGGGTGGGGCAAAAAGAACGGTTTTTGCAAGATTGGGGATGGAGACGTAGACTGGGCTGACGTCCGAAAGGCGCTCACGGAGATCGGCTTCAGCGGCTGGGCGACAGCCGAGGTCGGCGGCGGCGGCAAGGAGCGACTCAAGGAGATTGCTGAACGCATGGATCGAGCCCTGGGGCTCTAGAGAATACAGGGAAGCTGGCATGGAGAAACTGTCACGCAGAGAGTTCGCGGGCGGCGCGCTTGGTTCCGTACTTACCTGGTCATTGCTCGAGACTCTCTTTGAGAACGAGGCCTTTGGCGACGACCTGAAGCCGATTACGGGCAAATGGCTCGCGGAGGTCAGCGAGGTGTCCCAGGATCTCAAGGACGAAAAGGTCAAGCAGGTCATCTGGCAGGAGAAGGTCGAGGAGCTCTTCTCAAAGGTTCGTCTCGATGAACTGCTGGAGCTGGTGGACTTTGAGCGTCTTCGCAAGAACCTGAAAATCAAGGCCAAGTCAGAGACCAGCCTGCGTTTCAACTTCAAGAAGGCTGACGGAGCGCCTTCCAGGCTGGCCTTCGGCAAGCAGATCTTCGCCCTCAACAAGGGGAATTCCGTCCTTCCACATGGCCACAACAACATGGCCACAGCGTTCCTGATCCTCAAGGGCGAGCTGCACGGCCGCCACTTCGATCGCATCGAGGATCAGCCGAAGCACCTGATCATCAAGCCGACCATCGATCGCAAATTCAAGTCCGGTGAGCACTCCTCTGTTTCGGATTACAAGGACAACATCCACTGGTTCGAGGCGCTGACCGACAACAGCTTCATCTTCAATATTCATGTCCTGGGTCTGAAGAGACCCGGGCCGAAGCTGCCGACCAGCCGGGTCTATGTCGATCCCGAGGGTGAAAAGATCAAGGGCGGTCTGATTCGGGCGCCGAGGTCGAATTACAGGGAGCTTAACAGGAAGTACGGTTGATTCCGCGCCGCCGGCTTCAATCGCAGGCATCCTGGCCGTGCAGCCGTGTCAGGTTCAGCCCCTTCATCACCTTGATCCGGGGCTCCTTGAGGTCGTACCTGTAGTATTCGATGACCTCGTGGGACTGTTTGCTGAAGGCATAGGGGCGTGGGTGCCGCAGTATGCCAAAGTGAATGGACTCGAGCTCTCCTGTCGAGGCCTCAAAGTCGATGAGGACAGAGCGTGAGAGGTGACGCGGCTTGAGGGAGGTGCCGGCGAGCAGGCTGGTGTCTCGAAAGGCTTCCCGGAGCTTTCCCCGGGCTTTTTTCTCGAGGCGTCGGTGTTTGAGCCATCTTCGGATTCCCATAGGCGCTGATCTCTGCCCTGAAGGCGGTAGCCAGGTGCGTACTGCACGGATGAATATTGTGACATGCAGTAGATGTCCTCGCAGTGTAAACCCTGTATAATTGGGCAAATAGAGCGGGAGGGCGATTTTTCGTCAGCTCCTGTGGGGGAATGGGCAGTGTGTTACGTAGGATCGTATCCGGCCTGTCTTTTTAGCAAATCTTTTGGGAGCACTTCGTGATGAGGAAGCAGTTCGGTGAGTCTCGCCTTTTGAGCAGGATGGTTTGTAGTGCCGTGCTTATCGCGGTCTTTTTTAACAGCAGTCTTGCTGCCCAGGAAACCTGTGAAGATGCAGCTGATATTGGAATTGAAACAGTTCAGGGTTCGACCCAGGGAGCGCCCCGGGGCGGAGAATCCGACTGCGGGCGTTCAGATAACAGTCCCTCGCATTGGTATAGATATACCGCCGACGCAGATGCTTCGGTAACGGTCAGCACTTGCGGCAGTGATTACGATACGGTTCTCTCGGTTCATTCGAGCTGTCCGGCAGATGAGGATAACGAGCTCGGCTGTAACGATGACACCTGCAACCTCCAGTCCGAGGTCGAGTTCAGCGTCACCGAAGGCCAGGAATACCTGGTTCGCGTGGCAGGCTACCGCGGGCGCACCGGGGACTACACTCTCGAGCTTTCTTCTGATGGAGCCGGCCCCGGCCCCGGGCCGGGCCCCGGAAATTGTGAAGACGCCTCGGAGCTCACGCTCGATACTCGGGTTGAAGGCGGCACCGCGGGCAGGGAAAGTACCGGCAGTGCGTCCTGCGGCAGCTCAAGCCAGAGCCCGGACGCCATCTTCCGCTATGTGGCGGAGGCACCCTGCCTCCTGGTTGCGAGTACCTGCTCCAGCGGCTACGACACCGTTCTCTCCATCCACTCTGAATGTCCGCCCACGAACGCCAACCAGCTTGCCTGTAATGATGATGCCTGTGACCTGCAGTCCACCATCGCCTACGAGGTGGAGGCCGAC
>CBFHWB010000139.1:0-12114 GCA_965659285.1 Planctomycetota bacterium
GCAAGGTCCACAGCGTCTATGTCTCCCTCACCAGGGCCCATCGCAGCCTCGAGTCCTGCATTCAGAAGCAACGGCTGAGAGCGGAGCATGGCAATGCCTGAAATCCCCGACAGCTTCTACGACCTGGTCCATCGCTATTTCGATGGAGAGCTTGACCCTGCTGAGCTCGGGGAGTTCAACGAGCTGCTGCGCACGCGGCCGGAATTGCGTGAAGCCTTCGCCGCGCTATGCGTTCGAAGCCGGATGGTGCGTGAAATCGGCGAGCCTCAGCGCCAGGCCGAGATTCATACCGCCGACAGCTCCACTGGAGTCGTGTCCCAGCTCAAGTTTGCCCGGGATACGGCCCAGGGCAGCAGGAGCCTCGCTCCCTGGGGGAGGGCACTTGCCGCCATGGCTGCATTGGCCCTTTTGTCCGTTGCTCTTTTCTGGAGTTTTCGGCAGTCGGGTACTACCCCCCGGTTCACTGCTGAGTCTGTCGATACCGACCGCCCCGGGAGTGAGCAGGCCCCCGGCCAGGCAGCGAAGAAAAACTATATCGCCCGGCTGGTGCAGGTGGTCAAGGCGAAGTGGGGGGAGGAGAACCCCGGCCTTAAAAAGGGCTCCAGGCTCTCTGAAGGGAAGATCCGGATCGAGTCCGGGCTGGCCAAGCTGCGGTTCGCATCCGGGGCCAAGGTCACCCTCGAGGGACCTGCTGAATACGAGATCATCTCCAATGACCTGACCCGCCTGGTCTCGGGGCGCCTCTCCGCGAAGATTCCCAAGAGCGCGATCGGCTTCAAGGTCGACACTCCCACGGCGAGGGTTCTCGACCTGGGCACGGCCTTCGGGGTCGATGTGGATGAACAGGGCGCTACCGAGGTGGCGGTCTTCGAGGGCGAGGTCGAGGTCGAGCTGCCGGGCCCGGCCGAAAACAGTAAAGATAAAAGGCTCATCACCCACGGCAACTCGGTTCGTACCGAGGCGGGGGCGAAAGAGATCAGCGACGCGCTCTACGATGTCAGCAAGTTCAGGAAGACCTGGCCGGTGACCGCCGGGATGGTTTCCACCGCGGGCATGGTCAAGTTCGCTCCTCCCGGCCTGCTCAGCACCCTCCTCGAGCACGAGGATGATGACCACCTGGTGATTCTTCCCGAGCGCGGCAGCTTCACCGTGTCGAAGAAGCTCAAGGCACGTGTGAACATTACGGTTCCGGGCGAGTACAGCAAGCGCGGCAGCCTGGAAAACGGACGGCTTGAGCCCGGGCGTGTACTGGCGAGCTACCTGGTCCAGTTCAACCCGGTCGAAGAGGGTAAGAAAAAGCGGGAACAGAAAAACCTCCGGCTGGTCGGAATCGCGACCTTCGAGAGGCCCATCGCCGGGGTGATCACCGCCACAGGCCTGCTGCGGGCAACAGATAAGACTCTTGGTGGTCATTCCGACCCACTGGTCGTTAAAGGCCGAGGACTCGAAATCGGTACGCGCAGGCCGGTCGATACAGTGATCCTCAGTGACGATCGCAAAACCCTCGTCCTTGACCTGCATGTTTCAGGCGGGCAGATTGACCAGATCCGGGTTCTCGTCGAGGGGGAGGAATGAACGGTCTGAAAGAAAACAGCTAACGGCTTCAAATCTCAGTACAATCGGGCCTCTTCGGCCGGGTTGGTTTACTCGCCGGGGGAACCCTTTCCCGGTTCTTTAAATCGTCTTCGATTCAGTAATTTCCATTAAAGGAGGAATTCTCATGAAGGCTATGTTCAGTTTTTTGACGGTATTGGTTCTTGTCGGACTCTCCAGCAGCCCCCTGCTTGCCCAGAAGAAGGGTAAGAGGGCCAAGGGACCGAGCCTGTTCTCATCCCAGGTAAAGAAGGCCGTTCCCGGTATCGATGCGGTCGTTAGCCTCAGTGATGAGCAGAAGGCAAAGTATGCTGAGCTCCAGAAGGCGCTGGTCGCCTCCGAAGCGTATGTCGCTGCCACCAAGACAATCAAGAACAAGGACGCGAGCAAGGAAGATCGCAAGGCTGCCGTGACCGCTATCAAGACGGCCAAGGCCGGACTTGCGGCCAAGTTGAACGAGATCATCGGTGCTGATAATGCAACGCTCGTTAACAAGGTCAACGCTTCAGTGGCAAGTGTTCAGAAGGATCTTCGCGGCGAGTACAGGGCCAAGATGAAAGAGGCCAAGAACGATAAGGAGGCTACTGCAGCCCTCAGGAAGGAGATGACGGCTAAGGCGGCCTCAGTTATTTCCGAAAAAGTGAACGCTCTTCTCAGCGATGCCCAGAAGGAAGCCATCAAGAAGGCTTCGACGAAGGGCAAAGGCAAGGGCAAGAAGAAGCGTGAAAAAAAGGGCAAGAAGAAAGAAGAGGCTGACAATTCGTAAGATTCAGCTATAATCCTTTCTAACGGTTTCTTTAAAAGCGTCCCTCATGCGCAAAGCGCAAGAGGGACGCTTTTTTTTGCGCCGCCATGTCTTCCAGAGGACGTCCTCCAGGGCAGGATGGGGGGTATCTGCCGCATGGAGGCGTGGAGAGCTGTCAGCTTGTCAATCGCAGCCAGGCCGTTTCGATCCTGCCGAAGACGGCCTGCCAGGTGAATGGAGAGAGAAGCCGGGCGGGATCATCTCCCGAATGGGGCGGAGGCTGGTTGAGGGCTCGCTCAAGAGTGTCAGCGAGATCTTTCGAGAACCCCGGCAGCGCGTCCGGATCGGGTTGGTCTACTGTTTTCATGGCCGGCATCGCTACGGTGTCGAGGACGCCTGGAAGATGGGGGAGGATGCCTGAGCGCACACCCGGGAGGTCCGTACAGACCGGTCGGCAGCCGCAGGCTAGAGCCTCGACCAGCACCAGCGGCAGACCTTCGAAGAAGGACGGCAGGACAAAGATACCGCAGCTTCTCATGAGTTCCGCGAGCTGCGGCTGGTCAACCCGGCCGTGGTAGACGAGGTCTTCCCCAAAGGTTTTCATGCGTTCCATGAGAAGTCTGGCCTCCTCGCCCGTGCCGCCTCCGGCGATCTGCAGCCGCGCCCCGGGCCGCCTTGCGCGCAGCAGCTCAAAGGCATCGAGCAGCGCTCCGACCCCCTTGCTCTCGCTGAGCTTTCCGGCGTAGAGGATGGATTCGCCTCGCTCTCGCGGCGCGTTCTCGCAGTGAAAGAGCTCCTCCCTGTAGCCAGCCCCGACTACAGCGACCTGGTGTTCCGCGAGTCCGTATTCTTCCCGGTAGAGCCTGGCGTGCTCCTCGTGCAGCACAACGAAGAGGTCGCTGCGTCCGCAGCCCTCACGGACCTCGTCGGCGAGATGGGGGCACAGGCTGAGTTGCCTGAGGTCGGTTCCATGTCCATGGACGACAACGGGCGTGTCTCCAGCCAGTTCCTTTACCAGGGACGAGAGAAGCCATGCGTGGTGGGCGTGGATGATGTCCGGCCTGAACTCGTCGAGAGCGCGGGCAAGTATGCCCCGCCAGGCCGAGCGGTAGCTGTCGAGTTCTTCCTTCGTCATCTGTGAAAACCGGGTGCTCTCATACGGCATGACGTCACTCATTCCCGGGACCGGAAATTCGAGCGCCGCTTCTCCCGTCTTATTTTCTCCTCCGAATTCCAGGCGGTAGACCTTCTCGCCTGGGAGTTCCCCCGCTTCACCGGGGTCTCCCGCCGGCACTCCGATCAGCGCGCGCTGGTTCCAGCCGGTCGCCGCTTCCCTTGCGAGAGCATCGAGGGTCACGCCGCTTCCCGTCAGAGATGGGCGTTGGGAGAGTGTGTGGAGGACACGGCCTTTCATGGATGCCTTTGCGACCTTTCTTACAGAGAGCCGTTTTTTTTTACAGCAAGCGCGCAGCCCCGGCGCTGCATCCCGCTGCGGGAAGATTGTACGGTTCCCTGCGGTCTGAATACAGCTTGTGCGCCGCAGGCGGGGAGATAAGTTGAAGGGGGTATCGTCTGGGCCTTATCATGCGTTGGAACTACCTGGAGGATCCATGGCGCGAAAAACTAATCCCCATCCCAGTCGCCGGCAATGGCTGCTCGGCGGAGCGCTGGGCCTTGGCGGGCTGGATCTCGTCGGGCTGAACCTGCCCGGTCTTCTGGCGGCGGAGGAGGTCGCTGGGCGGCCCCGGGCGAGGGCGAAGTCCTGTATCCTGTTTTTCATGGAGGGTGGTCCGGCCCACCAGGATCTCTGGGATCTCAAGCCGGAGGCTCCCCTTGAATACAGAGGTGAGTTCAGGTCGATACGAACGAAGACTCCTGGGGTCCAGGTCTGTGAGCACCTGCCGCTTCTTGCGCGGCAGATGCACCATTTTGCCCAGGTGCGTTCGGTCCACCACGACGTCAACGACCACAACGCGGGCGCCTATTATTGTCTCACCGGTCATTCGCCGCGGGTTGGAAACAAGCTGATCATCTCTCCAGGTCCGAGCCTCTTTCCATCCTACGGAGCGGTCCTTTCGAGGCTCCATCCAACAGGAAACGAGCTGCCGGACTTTGTCCATATTCCAGAGGTTCTCTCCAACAACAGCTACGATCTCCCGGGTCAGTTCGCGGGTTTTTTCGGTCGTCAGCACGACCCCTATGTTACCGGCGACCCCAGCCTTCCGGCGTTCAACGCCAGGCGGTTCGAGCTCTCCGCCGATGTTACCCGGGAGCGTTTCCTGCGCCGGAGGCTCCTGCGTGAAAAGCTGGTTGAATCCATCGGCTCCACGCCCGGGGGTGACAAGGTTCTCGGGGAAACGGAACCTCACTACCGCAAGGCCTTCGATCTGCTCAGTTCATCAAAGGTGCGGGACGCCTTTGACCTCAGTCGCGAGCCCGCGAAGGTGCGGGAGCGCTATGGCTTCGATCGCAAATCAAACAGGGCCAAACAGGCCCGGCAGTTCGGCGGAGTGCCCCATCTCGGCCAGAGCATGCTGCTTGCCCGCCGCCTGGTTGAGGCAGGCTCCAGGCTGGTAACGGTCTGCGCGGGGCGAAGGTATTGCCAGGCCTGGGATACTCATCGGAAGCACTTTCCGCTCATGAAGCGCTCCCTGCTGCCCTTGACGGACAGGGCTCTTTCAGCCCTGCTCGAAGACCTCGCTGAGCGGGGGCTTCTTGATGAGACGCTGGTGGTGGTGATGGGGGAGTTCGGCCGGACTCCGAAGATCGGGCAGGTGACGAGCAATGCCGGGGCAGATAAGGGAGGACGTGATCACTGGCCGCATTGTTATTCCGTTCTCTTCGCCGGAGCCGGCATCTCCGGAGGCGCGGTCTACGGAAAAAGTGACCGCCATGCCGCTTTTCCCGAGTCGAATCCGGTGACTCCTGAAGACATCGCGGCTACGATCTACGATCTCATGGGCCTCGATTCCGGCATGGAAATTACCGACCGTCTTGACCGGAAGGTCCACCTGAGCGACGGAACACCGATAAGGGAGATCTATTCATGATGAAGCCATCACGGCCTGCGCGAAAGAGGGGAGCCTTTCGTTGGCTGCTCGTCCCGCTCTTATGTCTTGTATCGCTGGACACCGGTGCGAGCGAGCCTGCCGGTCTCTGGAAGAAGCACATTGTTTTGTCAGCCGCGGAGACCGGGGGCGGGGTCAATACAGTCCTGGCCAACGATTTCGATGGAGATGGCAAGCTCGATATCATCTCGAGCTTTTCCGGCAAGGTGGTGCTCCTGAAGGGTCCCGACTGGAAACAGCGGGTTACCGTGCATGAACTGCCCTCAAAGAGGCCGGGGAGGCCGGGGCGCGGGTGTATTCACAGCACCCTGCTGGATGTGGATGGAGATGGCGACCTGGATTTCTGCGGTTCCCACCAGGGGGTGTTCTGGCTCGAATGTCCGGATAAACCTTTTTCCCCCGGTTGGACACGGCGCGAGGTTGATTCGGAGATCCAGGGGACGCATTGTCTCATCACCGGTGACGTGGACCGGGATGGAAAGCTGGATCTCATAGCCAACTCAGGTCGGGGGCCGGAGCAGACCCCTGTGCCGTATTCGATCACCTGGCAGAAGATCCCCTCGAAGCCCCTGGAGGCGAAGAGGTGGATTCGAAATGTCTTTGCGGTTCGTGACGCGCCCGGCGCTTCGCATTACACAGGCTTCGGCGATGTGGATGGGGACGGCAGGCCGGACATCTCCTGCGCGGCCAAGGGTGGCGAGAGGTTTCCCGACGGCGAGTGGTTCGCCTGGTGGCAGCAGCCGGAGGATCCCCGAAAGCCCTGGAAGAAGCACCTGCTCTCCGATAAGCAGCCCGGCGCGAGCAATATCCACCCGGTGGATCTCAACGGCGATGGCAAGATGGACTTTTTCGCTACGCGCGGCCATACCCGGGGCGTTCTCTGGTTCCGGGGTCCGGATTTCAAGGCGATCGAGATCGATCCGGAGCTCGAGGGGCCGCATTCGCTGGCCACCGTCGATCTTGATGGGGATGGGGACATCGATGCCGCGACCTGCGGCAGGCTGAATGACGGGTTGGCGGTCTGGTACGAAAACGATGGCAAGGGCAGCTTTCGCCGCCACCTCGTTGGAAAGGACCAGGGCTCCTATGACCTCAGGACGGTCGACCTCGATGGGGACGGCGATCTCGACATACTCATCGCGGGCCACAACAGCAATAACATCGTCTGGTACGAGAGCCCGCTGAAATAGCCGGGGTCTGCAGGCCGGGCCGGGATCACTCTCCGGGTTTTTCCTTTTCAGCCCTGCGCTTCGCTCGGCGTTCTGCCCTCTGCTTCTCCCGCTCCGCTCGCTTCTGCTTCTTGTTCTTCTTGCCGGTGGCCGGCGCAGCCGCGCTCCAGCGTTTCGCCGCGCCATTGGCCGGCTCCGCCATCTCATCGAGCCAGGTGTCGTGGAGTCGCCTGAGTGTTTTTACCCGCTCGGGATGTTTCTGAGCGAGATCGTTCGTTTCGCCGATATCCGCCTCGAGGTCAAAGAGCTCGACCCTGGCCTTGAGGCCGACCAGCTTCCATTTCCCGGCTCGGATGGCCCAGGCGCCCTTTCCCGCCGCCGAGCTCCAGTAGAGCTGGTCGTGGATCTTGTCGGTCTTTCCTTCGAGGGCGGGAAGGATGTTCCGTCCGTCAAAGGGCAGCTTGCCGGTTTTCCCGGTGCCGGCGGCCGCCAGGGCGGTGGGAAGAATGTCGATGGACATCAGGGGGGCGGCGCAGGTTGTTCCGCCCTTGAGCTTCGCGGGCCAGGACACGATGAAGGGAACCCGCACCCCGCCCTCGTAGTCATTCTGTTTGTAGCCGCGCAGCGGCGCGTTGTTGGCGTGCATGACCTTGGAGCCGCCATTGTCGGTGAGAAAGAAGAGCAGGGTGTTGTCATAGACGCCCTCGTTCTTGAGGGTGTCGACGACCTTTCCGACGCCCGCGTCGAGGCTCCTGAGCATGGCCATCAGCGTGTTGCGGGCGGGGTCGTCGGTCTCCTTGCGGATGTCGGCGGCGGGAGCCTGGGCCGGCGAATGCACCGCGTTGTAGGCCACGTAGGCGAAAAAGGGCTTGTCCTTGTGGCGCCTGATGAAGGAGACAGCCTCCTCGGTGATCCGGTCGGTCAGGTACCCCTTGTCCTTGATGGGCTTGAGCCCTCGGTAGATCGGATGATCAGGAGTGTTGAGATCGAAGTAGTCGTGCGCTCCGCGGCCCATGAAGCCGTAAAACTCATCGAAACCCCGGTGCAGGGCGTTGTACTTGATGTCGACCCCGAGGTGCCATTTTCCGAACGCGCCCGAGGTATAGCCCGCCTTTTCCAGGTGCTGGGGAAAGAACGTCTCCGACAGGGGTACGCCCGAGCCGCCCTCGCCCGCGGTGTAGATGCCGAATCGTTGCTGGTAGCGTCCGGTCATCAGTCCGGCGCGGGTGGGGGAGCAGACGTGTCCGCTGGTATAGCCCGCTGTGCAGATGACGCTCGAGCGGGCCAGCTTGTCGATGTTCGGGGTGCTGACCTCCTTCGGGTGGTGCGGATTGTAGCTGACATCGGCGTAGCCCTGGTCGTCGGTGAGGATGATGACGATATTCGGTTTTCGGGCCTCGGCTGTGCCGGCGCAGGCCAGCCACAGCGCGGCGGCCAGGGCCGCAGGCAGCAGCGCCGGGAACCTGGCTATTGAAAAATACGGGGACTCCCTGTTTGGCGTTTTCAATTCAGTCATTTTTTGTTCATCTGGACTCAGTCTCGTTAGAATACTGCCCTGATTATCATCAGCATCTCCACAGACACCAAGACGAAGCCGTGAAGCAAATTCTTTTGATTCTCATTTTCTTCTCCATTGCCGGCTGGGGCCGGGCGCAGGAGATTGACTTTAACCGGCAGATTCGTCCGCTGCTCAGTGACAATTGCTTCAAATGCCACGGGCCGGACCAGGGCAAGCGCAAGGCGGATCTGCGTCTCGATACCGAGGAGGGGCTTCGCGCGGAGTTGGATGATCATCGGCTGATCACCCCCGGTAAGCCTGAAGAGAGCGAGCTCTATCTTCGTCTTGTCCACGAGGATGTAGACGAGCGTATGCCGCCGCAGAAGACCAGGCTGAAGCTCAGTTCCTCGGAGATTGAGCTGGTCAAAAAGTGGATCGCCCAGGGGGCGAAGTGGCAGGAGCACTGGTCCCTGCGACCGCTTGAAAATCCAGCCCCCCCGAAGGCGGAAGGAAGTGACTGGCCGCTGAACCCGATCGACCAGTTTGTCCTGCGGGGTCTTCGTAAGGAGGGCTTCTCCCCTTCGGCGGAGGAGGACAAGGCTCGCCTGTTTCGCCGCCTGGCTCTCGACCTCACCGGCCTGCCCCCGGGGCTCGAAGAGCTCGACAGCTACCTTGCCTCCGAGGCGCCGGATGCGTACGCCAAAGCGGTAGACACGCTGCTCGACTCGCCTTCCTATGGCGAGCGGATGGCCTGGGACTGGCTCGACCTGGCCCGCTACGCCGACACCAACGGGTTCCAGGGGGACAGCACGAGGAGCATGTGGCCCTGGCGGGACTGGGTGGTTCGGTCCCTGAACGCCAACATGCCCTTTGACAAGTTCACTGTTGAGCAGATTGCCGGCGATATGTTGCCGGATGCGAGCCTGGAGCAGAAGCTTGCCACCGGATTCTGTCGCAACCATATGATCAACGGTGAGGGCGGTCGCATCGCCGAGGAGAACCGGGTTGAGTATATTTTCGACCAGATTGAGACGATCGGCACGGTCTGGATGGGACTCACGGTTCAATGCGCCCGCTGTCACGACCACAAGTTCGATCCTCTCAGGCAGCGTGACTATTACCAGCTCTTTGCCATTTTCAACCAGACTCCGGTCAACGGCGGCGGTCGCGACCCCGCGACACCTCCCGTGATCCGCGCCCCGGACTCGCTTCAGTACGGCAAGCTTGATGAGCTGAACAGGGGGATCGCTGACGCGGCGCTGAAGGTTGCGAGGGTCGAGGAGCGACTCTTCACCAGGGCAGAAGGGCAGAACGCCGCGCAGTCCGAGGTGGCGAAGGAGCTTCCGAAGAAGGTCGTTGAGGCCCTGTCTCGCGGACCAGCGGATCGCAATCCAGCCCAATTGGGTGAGATCGAGAAGCACTACAGGGAGAGCATGGCGGCCTATTCGGCCTTGCTCAAGAAGCTGCGGGAGCAGGTCGCGGAGAGAGAGAAGCTGGAGAAATCATTCGTGAGGGTGATGGTGATGCAGGATAAGCCCGGCTCGCGTAAGTCCTTTATCCTCGACAAGGGGCTCTACAACCAGAAACGCGAAGAGGTTTCCGCCGAGGTGCCCCAGAGCCTGCCCGCGCTGCCTGAGAAGGCGCCGCGAAATCGTTTGTCGCTGGCTCGCTGGCTTGTCGATCCATCTCATCCGCTGACCGCCCGGGTCACTGTGAACCGTGAATGGCAGAAGTTCTTCGGCACAGGGCTGGTGAAAACCGTTGAAGATTTTGGCGCCCAGGGAGAAAAACCAACCCATCCAGAGCTGCTCGACTGGCTGGCAGGCGAATTCATTCGCGGCGGCTGGGATCTCAAAGCGTTGCACCGGCTGATTGTCACCAGCGCGACCTATCGCCAGAGCGCCAGGTGGACAACCCAACTGGCGCGGAAGGATCCGGCTAACCGCCTGCTCGGTCGCGGGCCGCGCTGGCGAATGCCATCCTGGATGATCCGGGATCACGCCCTCGCCGCGAGCGGCTTACTCGTCAAACGTATCGGCGGCCCATCGGTCAAGTCCTACCAGCCGAAGGGAGTCTGGGCGGAGGCCACCTTCGGCAAGATGCGCTACAGCCAGGACAAGGGCGAGACGCTCTACAGGAGAAGTCTCTATACCTTCTGGCGGAGAATTATTGGGCCGACGATCTTCTTCGATACGGCGAAGCGCCAGACCTGCGAGGTACGGAAGATATTGACCAACACTCCTCTGCACGCCCTTGCCACGCTCAATGATGTCACCTATGTCGAGGCCGCCCGCGCGCTGGCGCAAAGAGTCCTGGAGAAGGCTGGCCCCGAGCCCACGGCCAGGGTGACGATGGCGTTCCGGCTCGCCACCTGCAGGCGCCCGGATGCCGCCGAGTTGAAGATCCTTCTTGGAAGGCTGGCGATCCTGAAAAAACAGTATTCCGACAGCCCTGGAGAGGCCACGAAGTTGCTTTCAGTTGGGGATTCACCCCGCAACGCGAAGCTTGACGCCATCGAGCACGCGGCCTACGCCGGGCTCTGTTCCCTGGTACTGAATCTCGATGAGGTCCTGACGAAATAAGATGAACATGGATCCCGTAACTCAACACAGCGCCCTGGTTACCCGCCGGCATTTCTTCGGTCGCAGTTCTACCGGCATCGGCGCGGCCGCGCTGGCCTCGCTGCTTGGAGGTGGCGCCACGGCGGCTCCCGGCGCTTCCGGCCTTCCACATTTCGCCCCCAGGGCCAAGCGGGTGATCTACCTGTTCATGAATGGCGCGCCGACCCATGTTGATCTCTTCGACTACAAGCCGAAGCTGAAGGAACTGCATGGCAAGCCGGTTCCACAGGAGTATGTTGGCGGCAAGCGCTTCAGCACCATGACGGGTAATCCCAAGGGCAAGCTCATGCTCTCGCCGGTCGAGCCTTTCCATCGGCGCGGTCAAAGCGGCGCCTGGGTGAGCGACCTCATGCCGCATACAGCCGGAATCGCCGATGACCTGTGTTTTATCAAGAGCATGTACACCGAGCAGGTGAACCATTCACCCGCTGTTACCTTCTTCCTGACCGGCTCGGAGATGGCCGGGCGGCCCAGCATGGGCTCCTGGCTGACCTACGGTCTCGGCAGCGAGACGGATAACCTTCCGGCCTTTTCCGTGATGACCTCAGTGAGCAAGGGCACGTCCTGCGGCCAGATTTTCTACGACTACTATTGGAGCAGCGGCTTTCTTCCCTCGCGTCTGCAGGGGGTCAAGTTCCGCAGCGGCGGCGACCCGGTGCTCTATCTGTCGAGTCCCGACGGTGTGAGCCGCCCGGTGCGCCGCGGTATTCTCGACGATCTCGCGAAGCTCAACGAACTGCGCTACCGCGATGTGTCGGACCCCGCGATCGCCACCCGGATTTCGCAATACGAGCTTGCCTACAAGATGCAGGCGAGCGTTCCGGAGCTCAGCGACATCTCCCAGGAACCGCAGCACGTCCTCGATCTGTATGGCCCGCAGGTGAAGGAGCGAGGTACCTTCGCCCACAATTGCCTCATGGCCCGGCGGCTGATTGAACGCGGCTCGCGGTTTGTCCAGTTGATGCACGCCGGCTGGGATCAGCACAACAGCATCACCACCGAGCTCTATACCCAGTGCAGGGACACAGACCAGCCCTCAGCGGGCCTGGTACAGGATCTCAAGCAGCGCGGCCTGCTGGAGGATACCCTGGTGATCTGGGGCGGCGAGTTCGGACGGACACCGTTCATCCAGGGGAACCTCAAGGATCGGAAACGCTGGGGGCGCGACCATCATCCCTACGCCTTTACCACCTGGATGGCGGGCGGCGGCGTCAAGCCCGGCATCACCTGGGGCTCCTCGGATGACCTGGCGATCAACTCGGTCACGGACAAGGTGCACGTTCACGACTTCCAGGCGACCATTCTTCACCTGCTGGGGATCGATCATGAGCGCCTTGATTTTAAATTCCAGGGCCGCCGTTACCGCCTGACCGATGTCCACGGCAAGGTGGTCAAGGGAATCGTGGCCTGAGACCGGGGC
>CBFHWB010000140.1:0-12016 GCA_965659285.1 Planctomycetota bacterium
ACTGGCGGCGGGCGGACTTCGCTTCACCAACTTCTACAGCGAGAATATGTGCTGGGTATCGAGAGCCGCGATGCTGACCGGCGTCTGGCACCTGACCTCCTTCCACCGCAAGGGTCTCCACCCGCGTTGTGTCACCATTCCCGAAATCCTCAGGAGCGGCGGCTACTCAACTCTGATGTCCGGTAAGTGGCATCTCGGCTGGCCCCGCCAGAAGAGCTCGCCAACAGACCGCGGCTTTGACAGCTTCTATGGAATTATCGACGGCGCCTCCAGCTTCTTCGCTCCCGCCAGCCTGATGCGGGACAAGACGCCGATCAAGGTGAGCGACCTTCCTCGCGAGTACTACATAACCGACGCCATCAGCGACAACGCGGTTCGGTACATTGAGAAGGCCGACCGGAAGAAACCCCTTCTTCTTTATGTCGCCTACACGGCGGCTCACTGGCCGCTTCACGCCACGCCCGAAGACATCGCCCATTACAAGGGAAGGTACGCGAAGGGCTGGGACAGGCTGCGCAAGGAACGCTACGAGCGCATGAAGAAGCTCGGCATCATCTCCGCCAGCACTCCCCTCTCGCCTCGCCACCCGAATGTGCCTCCATGGGAGGAGGCCCAGGACAAAAACTGGCAGCAGAGACGCATGGAGGTCTACGCAGCCCAGATCACCAGCATGGACGCGGGGATCGGGCGCATCGTCAAGGCTATCGAGCGGCGTGGGAATTTCGACAACACCCTCATCCTCTACATGACCGACAACGGCGGCTGCCATGTTGAGTATGGCAAGAATCGCAAGGGACCCTACCTGCCCGCTGAAACCCGGGACGGGCGCAAGATGAAACCCGGAAACATTCCCGGCCTGATGCCCGGACCTGAGATCACCTACCAGAGCTATGGCTATGGCTGGGCGAACGTATCGAATACGCCCTACAGGCTGTTCAAACAATTCGACCACGAGGGTGGGATCCGGACTCCGCTCATCGCGCACTGGCCCAGGGGGATCGCGAGCCGGGGAGGGCTGAGCACCGAGGTCGCCCATCTCGTCGATATCCTCCCGACCCTGGTTGAAATCACCGGCGCACGGGTACCGGAGGACTCAGGGGGAGCGAAACGTATCGCGATCAACGGACACTCCCTGGCCGGCGTATTCCAGGGAAAGGAGCGACAGGGGCACAGCTCCATCTTTTTCTCCCACAACAAGGGCCGCGCCATCCGCGAGGGAAAATGGAAGCTCGTACAGGACAGGAAAAAAAAACAATGGGAACTCTACGACCTCAGCAAGGATCCCACCGAGTTGCGAAACCTCTCACAGAAAGAACCCGAAATCGCCGCCGGACTCAAGGCTCGCTGGACGGCGTGGTTCAAACAACAGGCGAGCCAGGATTCTCCTGTCCCAGGCGTCCCCGGCAATAAAGGAAATTAGATGACCCCTCAAAACAACAGAGCGATCCTCCTCGCGCCCCTCCTGATCCTCTTCGTCGCTGCCACCAGCCACGCTGCCGACCGATACGCATTCATCGTCTCCGGCGACTGCCAGTACCTGGCTGAGAATTCCTCCACTCCGATGAAGCTCGACCCCTACGCCGAGATTGCCAACAGCCGGTTCATCAAGCTGATGAACAAATTCCCGGGTAAGGCCATCTCCAAGAAGCTAGGAGGCGGTAAGGTCTCAGGCGACATCCTGGGCATCCTGGTCACCGGAGACCTGATCGAATCGCTCGACAAGCGTGGAGGAAACTACCCCCCCATGCAGCGTTTTGAGTGGAAAAGATTCCAGGCCGACTATGGCCTCAAGGGCGGCGATGGCCGGCTGCCCTGGCCGGTCTACGAATTACACGGCAACCATGATGGCCCCCAGGGAGACACCTTTGTTATCGAGGGAATCATCTCGAGGAACAAGGAACGCCCCGGGGTCAGTTCCCGCTCCACCAACGGACTCCACTACTCCTGGGACTGGGGGCCATTGCACCTCGTCAATCTCGGGATCTTTGTCGGCGAGGGAGAGAAGAGGAGAGAGGGCCATCACTACTCGCCGAGATCGAGCCTCGAATTCCTGAAAGAAGACCTCGGAAAAAGAGTCGGCGCCTCGGGAAGGCCGGTCATCCTGAGCTTTCACCTGCCCCCCTTCATCGCCGAATACGACTGGCCAAAGGAGGATCTCGCCGAATTCTGGAAGACGATCAACGCCTACAATGTGGTCGCCATGTTCCACGGACACACCCAGGGCTCGCCGCCAAGCCGCAACCGCTGGAACGGAAGGCAGTTCGCGCCAAAGCTCAAAGATGGACTTGATCTCTTCAACCCGGATGATTCCGGCGCGGCAAGAACCGCGCGCAATAATCCCAAGAAAGGCACAGGTCTCGCTCACGGGGTGCTCTATGTCGAATTACTCGACCGCCCGGGAGCGGATAACGACGCCCTGGTGGTACGCTCCTACGCCAGCAGGGACAATTGGAGAACCCACGACTGGCACAGCATCTGGAAGAGAAAGATCAGCATCCCGGAAAAGAAATAACCCGGCAGGAAGCCTGTCTCACTTCAGAAGGTGAGCAGACGGCATGATGCCTCTCTTGTACTTACCGAAGCCGAACTGTGTCGGCTCGAACTTCCCGACAATATCCACCTTCGACTTGGCGGGGATCTTGTCCTCGAGCCCGACTGCCCAGTAGGTGGCGTTGACCATCATGCGCCGTGATCCCTCGACCACCAGGTCCGTCGCGGCGCCCATGGTGGTGGTAAACACCCTGCCGACCGTTCCATCGTCTCCCTTATGAGAATTGGTCCAGCTCAGCGGCATCATGGGGTTGTTCTTCTTGCCCTCCAGGGGTTCATCATCGAACTTCATGCCCTTGAGGACCTGTCCCATGACAATGGGCTTGCAGGTGGCAGCGAGAGGGCGAACTCCGTAGACATCCGTCGGCCCCCAGATATCGCCGTCCTTGATCCCCTTGAGGATGGGGTGCTTTTCCTGTCCCTTGGTAATGATCCCACGGGTGCTCTGCCTGCCGTGATGGCCATGGTGATTGAGCCAGGTGTCACCGAGGATCTGCTTTCCGAAACCACCCTTGCGATTGAAGGAGTAGCTCGCATATTTCCTGTTACCCGGGATATTGAAAGCATGGGTGGCTGTCCTCATACCAATGATGGGCTTCCCAGCGCGAACATAGGCATCGATATGGGCCATCTGGTCATCGACGAGATTGCGAAAACGAGTCGCAATCACCATGAGATCCGCCGTCTTCAGAGCCTCCAGGCCCGGGATGTTGTGGCTGTTGTCAGGATTGATAACGCCGGTCTTCGGATCCTGGGAGAAGACGACAGTGCACTTGAAACCATGATGCCTGGCAAGAATCTTCCCCAGTTGCGGAAGGGCTTCCTCGGAGCGGTATTCCTCATCACCGGAAATCAGAACGATTTCCTTCCCCTTGCCCGGGCCATCGAACCCATCATAGACAACCCATTTCGGCTCGTCGGCAAAGACGCTCGAAATGATACCTACAAAGACAAGAGCCAATACGCCAATGCTGATGCGATCACATTTCATCTTCTCTGCTGATCCTTTGCGCGACAGGTTGTGTTAATCGTTCAAACAGACCGCAGAATTGTACAACGGAGGAGAAGAGTCTTTAAGATCGATTTCTCCGGAAGCGGGCTCAGTTGGCGCAGGACTCCGGGCAGGCGGGAATGCGAACGCATTCCTCGCCATTGGCATGCGGCGCGCCTCCACGGAAAAGCCAGGTCAGCAGGCCGATCGCATCGGTGAGGTTGACGCCATTGTCTCCGTTTACATCCAGCAGCCGCACATTGTCGGAATCACTGGTATCTCCAGCTCCGCATGGCAACGTGGCCGGGTTACCGACAAAGAGGTGGCCCAAAAGCCCGATGGCGTCGGAGATATCCACACGACGATCCTGGTTCAGGTCGCCAGGAAGCTGAAGGCCGCCGGCTGGCTGGGGCGTCGCTGACAGGAAACCGGGAGTGCCGTCGACCTCGAGGCTCGCCCGCCAGGCGGCGGGATCAGCAAGGTTCGAGGGCCAGGAGTCGAGGTCGATCAGCTCAAGAGACGAGCCCTCGCCATCGGTCGACGGATGCCAGGTATCTTGATAAGAGAAGGAGGCGATCATCTCGCCACCGGCATCGAGAAGGATAACCTCTTCGCTGGAATTGGACAGGTTGCCCGCGTAGACACCGGCGATCAGCAGGCGTCCGACATCGTAGCGAGTGGAAAAGGCCTCGAGATCCTCGACCACCAGGACCACCTCGCCTGGCTGAAGCGCTGGCACCTCCCCATCGGAGAAATCGAAACGCAAGCCACCGGTAAACCGGATGCCCTGCAGGTCGAGGACATTCTCACCGGCGTTCAGCAGTTCGATATATTCAAAATCATCCGCATCGAAGGAGCTGTCGCCATCCTGCCCCCTTGGGTGATACATGAGCTCGGTGACCCGTAGATCCGCTGTATCCGCCGCGAAAACCGCCTCGTTCAACGCGCTCCAGTTACCGCGCCTGAGAGCCCGGGCCTTCAACACGGTCGTTCCACTGAGCTGCAGCGGCTCCTGGTAACGAACCGCTGCCGGGCTGGTGTTTCCCCCGGGTAACCGTGGATCGGTACCATCGAGGGTGTAATAGATGTTACCAAGGTCAGTCGCCAGAGAGACATCCAGCGCCTGGCCATCCCCCGGAAGCCGCCCCCCATGGGGTGAAAAGACCGGAGCCGAATGCGAAGGATAGAGACCCGCCCGGCGGAACTGGCTCATCACGATCCCGGGACGCCTGGGAAAATACTCCTCGAGCAGACGGCGCTGCTCTTCGAGCCATTCCACATCCCGGGTGTAGGCGTTACCCGGCCTGCGCCAGTCGCCCCAGCGAGCCGACTCGCAGGCCAGCGCCGCGTGAATCTCCCCGGCAAGCTTCATGTAGCGACCTTCAACCGCCTGGGCCGTCATCAAGCCACCGTTGAAATAATGCCGATGCAGGTGGTCGGCAAAGAGCAGGCGAAACTCCGAATTATCCGTGAGACGCTGAAAGATGCGGGTTGGCTTGTTCTCGTTATCAAGCCGGGTTCTGTCAACGGAGACAAGCTGGAAGATATGCTCGGTGTCCCAGCAGAAGAACTGGTAGCCGCTTCCGGGCTCCCTGCGCCTGGTGGCATACCAGTTGTGCCGGTCCCAGTCCGTCTCGCCGCCGCCCATCTGGACAATCATGTAATCGATCAGGTTGGGAATATCACACCACGAGGCAAGCTCTTCATAGGCCTCAGGACTCGCGAGACCACCCTCGACGATCGCCATCATGCTGTTCCACGCCTGCTGGTCACCATCGACAGCCTCCCCCGAGTTGAGGGCATCGTACTCCTCCTTCTCACCGCCGGAATAGGAGGCGCTGAAGGACGCGGTGGGACGCTCCACAACGTTGTAGATTCCCCAGTAGAGCCCATTGAGGTAAAGATGCATGAAGGTTCCGTGCGCGGCGGGCCTCCCCATCGCAAGCTGCGTCTCCCTGGTCCACTCATCGCGAAGATACTGGGCCCTGGTACGCTGGCTCAGATTCTGGTTGAGCCAGGAGTTGCCGTGATGGCCTCGAAGAACGAGAGTGTCGAAGCTGTCGACCTCCGAGTCCGGGTAGAGAGGAAAGCGCAGCTTGCCGGGGCCGTATTGTTTCTTGAAGAGCAATCTCAGGGTGTGCTTCGGGGTGATGTCAGGACGCCGGTTGATGCCCCCGTAAATTCGGATACCGCAATTGACCTGGATCCCCTCTTTTCCGTCCGGGTAGATCATTTCCATCGAACAGGGCCGCTCCCAGCGCGAGCCGCTGGAACGACTGTTGGAATAGATACCCCCGACATCAGGATTGGAGCTCGGGTCGAACAGGTGATCCCGATCGGAGATGATGGAGAGCGAGGGGAGAGCGAGGAGGTCATCGGCGATCTCGTCCCGGTAAGCGGGATCGGTCACAACATCCTGGTCCATTTCATAGTCAGCGAGGATCCCGGCTCCCCAGGTTCGCGGAAATCCAGCCGGGCTCCTGGGCTGGTTTAGAACCCCTCCATTTCCATCCGGGGTTTCGATGAAAATATAGGTGCGGGTATCGAAGTAGGACGCCTCGTAGCCATCGAGAAAAGCCGCGGACCGCAAGATGGTGGTGTCGGTGACCTCGACAGGCCCGACATAGACCAGCCCATCCTCCTGCGAGGGCGCGCTGCCATCCAGGGTATAGCGTATGACAGCCCCGGGAGTCTCGGTCTCGAGCGTCACCTCAAAAGGCTGCTCATAGAAGCCGCTGTCGCGGCTCAGAACCACATCGGAGACAAAGCCCTGGAGCCCGACACCGTTGGCGGTGCCGGGAGTCGGTGAGTCGAAATAGAACAGGTTCTCCAGGATCGCCCCTCCCCGCGTCTCGAAGCCATAGGAATAGTCTTCCCGCTGGACTGGAAACTCCGGCGCGAATTCGAAAGCGACGCTGGATCGATCGGGCTGGTAGAGCCCGAGATACTCTCCCGAGCTGTCCAGGCGAAACGATGTGTGGAGCTCACCACCGGCAAGCGCGCGGTCTTTCCCTGAAGCGAACACCACGACGTAATCACCGGCTCCAAGAACGAAACCGGGAAACCGCCAGCCGAATCCCTCGGGATCATCGAAGAGAAACCAGCCCTCCAGATCAACCGGAGCTGTTCCGCTGTTGTGGAGCTCGATCCAGTCGGAGAAATCACCATCTTCATCCGCCAGCGTCGCATCGTTATCCGCCATGAACTCGGTGATGACCACATCGGCGAAAAGCCCCTGCGCCGGAAAAAGACAAGCCAGGAGAATGAAAAGCTGGAATAGAAAACTCGAAAACCGCACTGGACCACTCAAAAGAAATAAGAAAAGGAACCTCCCGGGTGCCAGCCGGGTACCCGGAAACTCGATTATATCACGCGGACAAGAGAGAGAGCCTCGTGGGTCAAACCCACGACAAAGTTCAGAAAGCCTGCACAGTGGAAGGAGAAGGCAGGAGCTTCAGCAACTCACCTGCAGGAATGCAATGTTTGAGAACCATCTGCAGGTTCTTCTCTACACCCTTCTCTTTGTTGTAGTAGATCGAGCGGGTACTGGAGACGATCCCGACCACCCGGCCATATTGATCGAGAACCGGAGAGCCGCTCGAGCCGCGAGCGAAATCCGCGGTGATCGCCATGCGGTGCATCTTCCCCTTCTTTCCGTGAGCGTTGTGAACCATGTAGCGGGAAACAAGACCGTGGGTAAAGGTGTAGAACTGCCCATCCGGGTGTCCGAGAACGTAGACCCCGGATCCAACAGGCGCGTCGGCCTTGACGGGCAGGGCACTCAACCCCTTACCCGCCACCTTCAGAACCGCGATGTCCTGCAACTCATCAGCCGCCAGCACCGAGCTTACCGGGAACACCTTGCCATTGTGCGTCATCACGCCAAGGGCCTCGACATCGGCCGACTTCTCAACAACATGGTAGTTTGTAACCACGATGCCATCACCGCCGATGACAAAGCCGGTCGAGAAACCGGAATGCCAGTGTTCACAGCGACCGCATTTGTAGAGGGTTCCTATCATCACCACGCTCTTCGAAGCGCTCTGGTAGATGTCGGCGGGAAGGAGAGACCTTGAAGATCCCGCAACGCAGTCCATCTCAAACAGCTTACGATCGAGCTGGGAAGCCAGCTTCCCGCCCTTGACCGTTTTGCCCTGGTCGAGGTGTTCGGCCATCCTGGAGATGAACTTGTTCCGCAGGCCATGGTCGTCCTCTTTCGGGGGCGCCAGGGGCTTCCGCTTGACAGCGGCGACCGACACGTCGATGCGAAGCCGCTTCGGCGGCATGCAGACCTCGGCGTTGCAGGCCTGGTAGACCAGTTCGGCGAGAATCTTTTCTCCCGGCCCCACCTTTTTCAGGGGAACGGTAATCCTGAAGGTGCCCTCGAGGACGCCGTCCTTACCGGCCGGAAGCCGGGGGGCGGAGGATGCGCTGAAACCCGTGCCTTCAAGGAATTCGACCTTGAGAGGAAGACCATCCTTCGCCCCGTCACCAAAAACGTGCCAGGGCGACTTCACCGCGACATCAAGAACCAACATTTCAGGCGAACCGACAGCCTCCATCGTTACCGGCTGCGCGGCTCGAGATGGTTTCTTGCCCCTGGCAGGCAGAATGCCGCGAGCGCCAGGACGAGCGGCCAGGGGAGGAGCTCCCTTCTTTCCTTCCAGCAGTCGTTCGACCCAGTCAGAGACCGCCTCTCCGCGGAGGTTGACGGCCTGGATGACACCTTCCCGGTCAATCAGGAAGCTGGCCGGAATACTGTGAACGTCAAAAAGTACGGCAAGTTCGTTCTTCCACTTACCTCCATCGAAGAAGTGGAGCCAATCCATACCGGCATCAGCGATCTTCTTCTCAAACCTCGCCTTGTCGTCGTCGAGGCTGATCGCAAAGATCTCGAAGCCCTTCTCCCTGTACTTCTCATAGGTCTTTTTCAGATGGGGAAGCTCGGCGACACAGGGGCCGCACCAGGTGGCCCAGAAATCGACCAGGACCACCTTGCCGGCGAAGCTGGCAGGGGTCACCGCCTTACCGCTTCGATGGTCCTTCACCTCGAAGCTCTTCAGCTTGCCGCCGATGACCCGGAGTTTCTCGAAAACCGACTTCAGCCTGGGCAGCATCCGACTCTTGCCCGCGACCGTCATCGATTTTTCCACATCATCCATGAAACGACGAGCCTCTTCGATCCGGCCGGTGCGGGCCAGGGCCGAGGCGAGTTCCCGGGCGTAGCCCTCGGGCTGATCCGGATATTTCTTCTGGATCGCCCTCAACCTCGGCAGCGCCTTTTCAGCCTGCCCTGAGAACAGGTAGGCCGCGCCCTCGCGAATCCTCGCGATCCTGGCGAAATCACTATCCGGCCAGGCAGCCAGGAATTCGCCGTAGACCGGCGCCGCCTCCGCGTAGCGATGCATGCCCCAGAGGCTGATGGCCTTGACATAGAGCGCTTTCTCACAAAGCGGCGAGGTCTTGAAACGTTCGAGGAAGAGATCGATCTTCTTGAGTCCTTCGTCGTTGCCCTTGCAGAAAATCAGGTTGCCTTTCCTGCGAACGCCGAGGAGTTCATCGATTTCACGCATCGCACGCTGATCGTCGGTGAGCTTCTCAGGAGCCGGCGGCGGCTCCTTGCCTGAGAGCAGTTCGGCCACCCTGCGCCCGAGCGCCTCCCCCCGCAGCTTGCTGTAGCGCACCCGGCCTTCGCGGTCGAGCAGGAAGGTGAAGGGTATGCTGCGGATGTTGTTCAGGACCCCTGGCGCCGTCTTCCAGCCCTTGCCATCGTAGATCTGTGGCCAATCCATCCCCTGCTTCTTCATGAAGTCCCGGATCTTATCCTCATCACCGGCCCGGTCCATGGTCACACCCAGGATGGCGAAGCCCTGGTCCTTGTATTTTTCGTAGGTCGCGACCACGTTCGGCATCTCGCGCACACAGGGACCGCACCAGGTGGCCCAGAAATCGATCAGGAGCACCTTGCCGCGGAAGTCCTTTACGGAAACCTCCTTGCCATCGAGCGTCTTGCCGGAAAATTCGGCGAAACGAAGATCGCCGGTTTCGGCGGCCCGGGACGGCCTGGCAGCGCCGGAGCCTTTTCTTTCGCGAGGCTCACGAGGCTCGGCCGAATAGAGGTACTTGAGAAGCTTGCCTTTCATCTCGGCGTCCATGCCCTGGTCCGCCATGGCCATCGCGACGAGTTCGGTGAGGAGCTTGACATCTGCCGGCTCCTCGCTCTTGACGAGCCTGGAACCGAAGCTCGAGTACGCTCCGTAGGCTCCCCTCGAGCCATGAAGCGCGAGGGTCGGCAGGAGGGTCTTGACCCGGGCGTGGTCCTTCGCATCGAGGGCCTCGTAGATCGCCATCGGAAGGATCCTGTCGATCCAGCCGCCGTACTTCTTTCCCGCCTCCGCTGGAAGACCGCCATGCTTGATGATATGCCCGACAAGGCACTCGACGGCTGAGGTCGGCCGGGAGCTCGGCCCGTTCTCCTTCTTGCCCACAAGGTACAAAGGAAAGGCCTTCACGTAGGCATCTTCTCCAAGGTCAAGACCTGTCGTCTCTACCTTTTTAAGCCAGGCCCGGACCTGTCCCATCCGGTCCGCGGGCTTGTTTTTCTTCAATTGTTCGATCACTACGAGAGCATCGATCTCCTTGACCGCCTGCTCCCGGGTCCAGTCCTCGACAGCCTGAAGGGGAGCCGGGCCAGGAACCTGCTGAAACACGATCAGGAGCAGCAGGCAAAGCGGAAAACTTCTCATGCGCATTTTGGGATAACACCTTTCCTTTGAACCATCCCTGGCGCCGCAACGGAAACGGCCAGGTGAAGGAGGACAACCTTTTGCTGGATCCAGATTGATCCGGTAGAGAGCTATTATAAAGAGAAAAAGAAGGGCCGGCTGAGTGTTTGGGTCGAAATGGTAGGGTTGGTGCTGAAGGAATTCAGCCGGCCCGTGGATTGCATCACTGCACCACAATGATGCCCGCGAGGAAGACTATTTGTTCAATAGGGATAGATCTTCGGGTTTTTCTCCGCTCTAACCGCCTCTGACCGGTCTCTCTACGGGACCGATCGCGCCATCTTCAGGACGCTCGACGGGACCAATAACTCCCGGCTCCGGCACCTCCACCGGACCAGGCTCAGCATCTTCCCTGCCCCGTACCCCGCAAAGGCTGAAAACGGGGCCGGTCAGGATATTTACATCACGACAGGCAAGCTCGCAATCGCGACAGAGCGAAAGCATGAAGGTTCCGCACCAGCCATCTCCGAGAGAGGCCAGCAGGCGCCCATTGCGACCGGGATCGAGATTCAGCAAGCGGCCATTTCTTGCCCGGATCTGGTAGCATCCGCCCCTCTCGCTGACCACGAGGCACCCATCCTGGCGCAGGTCGCAATCTCCGGGAAGGATGTCGGGGCCGCAATCGACATGGACATCTTCACAGGCCTCGATGGAGTCGTAGAGGTCTTCACAGTCGCCTCCCGTACAATCGCAACCGCTGAGCGTACGACAGCCTCGGCCGTCCCAGTAGTAGCCGAGAATCGCGGCGCAGAGGCCTTCAGATCCAACATCCATGGCATCGCAGGAGACCGGCTCGGGCTCGATGTCGACACATTCAACATGGGCGGCCTCGCAGGACTCGATGCTGTCGTAGAGCTCTCCGCAATCGTCTCCAGCGCAATCACAGCCGCCAAGGGAACGACAATTCTCGCCGTCCCAGTAAAAACCGAGCAGCATCCGGCACAAACCGACGCCCTCGACGTCCATAGCTTCGCAGGAGCCCTCAACAGGGCCGGAATCCGGACAGCCGGTGTTCTCGCAGCCCAGAACGAGCTTTGTGGAACCACATTCAGGGAAGGGAGCGGGAACCGGTTCACCGCCAAGAAAGAGAAAGTTCAAAAGATAAACGCCATCGGAGAGATCTACGGTCCCCCCGCTGGCCGCGTCCGCGTTGACATCCGCCGCCTCGGCGCAGGGCAATGGAGCGCCCCCGAGGAAGAGGTTGTTGAGAATGTACACCGCGTCGGTGAGATTGACTTGAAGGTCCAGGTTGGCATCTCCCCTCAGAAAAGAGGTTCCGTCCTGTGCCCTTGCCCCCGTTGCAACCAGAATGATTGCCAGGAAGACTGACTTGCGCATGGATATACTCCTATCGCTGTTTCTTCCAAGCCCGACGTCTATGTCCCGAATCGACAGTCCGTGCCCCAGCAGGACCATCGCATCCTTCTATAGTCAAATGTACCAGCCAATCCGGGAATTCGTGCAGAATCCCGAAATTTCTAAAAATAATCCGGCCCGGACTCCGGGCGGCCAGTTCCCTGCCAGGTTCCGGAAATCTCTCAGTCGATGTTGGTATCAGCGAGAAACAGCGGCACCGGTACGCCAATAGCATGAGCGAAAGCTCGCAGCAGCTCGGCCTCCTCGACCTCGATGGCGTTATCTGCGAGAACACAATGGGAGGCGGCGCTGAGAAGCGCCTTGCGAATCTTGA
>CBFHWB010000141.1:0-11778 GCA_965659285.1 Planctomycetota bacterium
TAGGGCGCTAAGGCGACACCCAGGTGCTTCGAGGGAGCCAGTTCTACCAGCCACTTCAACGAATCGGGCGTGTTGATGAGGTTGCTGCCGTGATTCTCGATCGCGATGGAGACCCCGGCCTTCTCCGCCGCGGCGAGGTGCGGCTTCATCAACTCGGCGAATTTCTTTACCTCGGCCTTCAGTTCCCCGCCCTTGAGCCCCCTGCGCCCCTTGCCGCCGCAGACCAGGACCTTCGCCCCTAGCTTTGCCGCCACCAGTATCTCATCCTTCAAACCGAAGGGTCCGAGATCGTAGCGCGTGATGCACCCGAGCCTCACCTTGTGTCTCTGAAGCAATTCGGTGAATTTTTCATGCCCCATCTTCTCCATTTGTTCACGCTGGTTGCCATGCACACGCGGCCAGATATCCAGCAGCCCCGCCCCTGTCTTCGGCACCTCGGGCACGATCGTATCGAGCGCCAGGGTGCCGTACATGCAGGAAGAGAGAATGTAATTGAGACGGAATTTCTCCTCGGCCCTCACCAATGGGGCCACGGCCAGGGCGGCTGCGGTTGACAGAAACTGACGGCGGTCGAGAGATTTCATTGCGATTGAGTATTTCTCACCATGGCCCGCTCGTCAATGACCAGTCCGATGGCATCCTATTCGATTGAAAATAGCAGGCGATAGATGGCGCGTCTCCGTATGATGAGCGGCTACTGAAAAGCGTGTATGGAATTCACGATGAACCTGGCTGGAAAAAACAAAATGACCAACAAGACCTTCCTGCTCTGCGCCACCCTGCTGAGCCTCCTCGCAGGCACCCTGTCTGCAGATGAAACCTACGAAATACGCACCTTCAGGAAGATCGTCCTGACCACGACCTTCTACGCTGAGGGCTCGGGATACGGAGACTTCAACAAGGACGGAAAAATGGACGCCGTCTACGGACCCCACTGGTACGAGGGTCCGGATTTCAAGAACAAGCACGCGCTCTACCCCGTCAAACCGTTCAAGCCCACCGGCTACTCCAACAACTTCATCACCATGGTCAACGACATCAACTCCGACGGCTACGACGATATCCTGGTCAATGAATGGCCCGGCAAGGCGGTGCATTGGTTTGAAAACCCCCGAGGCAAAACTGATGGGGAGTGGAAGAAGCACCTGATGCACCCGGCGGTCGACAACGAATCGCCGCGCTTCGACGATATCACCGGCGATGGCAAGCCCGAGCTGATCTTCCACACCGGTGGGCGCCTGGGATATGCGCGCCCCGGCCCGGACCTCACCAAGCCCTGGCGTTTTTTCCCGATTTCTGCGAAAGAGAACTGGGGACGCTACCAGCACGGCCTGGGCTTCGGCGATGTGAACGGCGACAAGAAACCTGATTTCATGATGGTCAACGGCTGGTGGGAACAACCGGCAGGGAAAGAGCCGGCCGAACCCGGCGCTGCCACCAACTGGAAGAAACATGCTGTCAGGCTCGGTACCAAGGGCGGGGCGCATATGTACACCTACGATGTAGATGGTGACGGTGACATGGATATCATCGCCAGCATGGACGCGCACAATTACGGCCTGGCCTGGCTGGAACAGGAGCGCAAAGATGGGAACATCTCCTTCAAGAAGCACCTGATCATGGGGAGCAAGCCGGAGGACAACGCCTACGGCCTCAGGTTCTCGCAGATGCACGCGGTCTGCCTGGTCGACATGGACGGCGATGGGCTGAAAGACATCATCACCGGGAAACGCTACTGGGCGCATGGACCCAAGGGAGATTCGGAGCCGGACGCGCCTGCGGTCCTTTACTGGTTCAAGCTCGTTCGCTCCAGGGAGAACGGCGTTCACTACATCCCCTACCAGATCGACAACGACTCCGGGGTAGGAACCCAGTTCACCGTCGGCGACCTCACCGGCGATGGGAACCCGGATGTCGTCACCGGTAACAAGAAGGGCGGCTACGTCTTCATCCAGGAGGTGAAGAAGGTCGGCAAGGATGAGTGGCTGAAGGCGCAACCGAAACGCCTGTCCCCGAAATAGACGGGATCTCTATTCGCTGACGGCGACGAGTTCGGGATCGATCTCGCCCAGGTCCTGGACAGCGCCGCTGACTTCGACAGGCATCCGGAACAGCTCTCGCCCATCTCTCCAGCCGACCAGGGTCCCTTTGCCGGCGGGCAAACCGGTAAACTCGAAGCTGCCGCGAACCGGAGCGGGAATCCTGATCGAGACGCCTCGAAAGCGAAAAGAGAGCTCAGTCGGAGGTTCCTCCGCGCGAAGCCTTCCCTTGAGGGTTGTGCCGCCGGGCTGGAGCACGACCTGGCCAAGCTCGTTCCTGCTCTCTGCGAGAGTGAAATCGAGAACCGTCCGAACATGTCCCTCGGCCGAGATGAGCATCTTCACCTCTCCCGGGGGCAGGGGTTCGAGATCAACGCCGCCATCCGGCCTGGTTGAACCTTGAACGATGGCGCCGTCCATGGGCCAGACCTCGATCCGTGCCACAAGGGGTTCCGCCCCGCCAGCGCCGGCGGAGCGAATATCGAGGCTCGCGGAGACACCCTCACTCAGCTTGAACAGCAGCGGCTTCTTCAGATCTTTTACGGTTCTCTCCTGGGGAAAGTACCTGCCCTCCGGATCCTCAACCCTGACGACAAGATCCCCATCGACATGTTCCCAGCGTGCCTGCCCATCCGGTCCGGTGTACCTGGAAACCAGCTCCTTGCCCGAAGCAAGAATAGCTCTCACCTCGACCCCGGCGATCGGCCTCTCTTCATCGGACCGTACGGCCCAGACCTCGAGCGGCGCCGATTCAACGTAGCCGGGATACCGCGATTCACAGCCAAACACCAGGCAGAGAAACACAGCGGCAAGCGATACGCGCGAGCTCCATCGAGAGATGCTGAGAGAGGAAACCGGAGTTACCTGGATCATGATTGAAAAGCCGGAATTGAAGTGAAAAGAGCACGAACGAGGCATAACAACAGCCCCGTAATCCCCTTCACTTTGTCTTTCAGATAAAGAGCCGGTATCTTCACGCTACCAGACCCCAACATCAATTACTTTCGACATACCAGCCGGGTCGGTACAGTCAGAGCATGTTCCCGATAGCCTGCGAAACTCAAACGAGAAATCTAAAGCACTGGTACAGAAGAGCTTAAGATGAAAATGTCAGGTTATTCGGAAGGTCCATTCCAGCTAATCACTGCGCGAGAAGCCCGCCGCTCAGTCATCGGCGGACGGAGCCGGATAGAGAGCCTTCAACGCCTTCACGCCGCTGGAAAAGACATCGTATTGCCGGAGCACCTCGGTCCGGTCCCCCTGGTCGCCGAAGTGGTCCAGCAGCCAGGCTCCCCTCACGACCTCCTTCACAGCCCGGCCGAGTCCGCGTTTGCGATCAGCCGGCTCGCCAGGCGCCTTTTTTTTTTCGAGCGCCAGGGCGAGCGCCTTGGCCTCGAAGGCCGGAAGGAAGAGCCTCTTGTAGTCCTGCTCCCGCAACAGGACCTGGACCCGCTCGTCCCGCGAGCTTAACTCGGAGACGATCCCGGCCGCGGAAGCCGGAATGACCAGGGAATCTTCGAGACGTCTCGGCTGGGAGGGCGCGGCCCCGGCGGATCCCAGCTTCCTGAGAGTAAAATCAAACCGCTCCTCCTTCCCGCCCAGAACGACCTTGATGACGAGGTGCAATGGAAAGGAAAAGTCCGGAACCGCAGCCTCGAGACAGCCGACGGCGGCGGCGGGCTTCAGCTCAAAGGCCTCGGTCCCATCGACAAAGCCGTCCTTCTCATCAAAACTCGCGCGAAGGTACCTGGCCGAAAACCCCGAGGCCTCCAGGGGACGGGTATAGTTGTCAAAGAAATACACTCGCAGCAGGCCCTCCCGGGGGGCCACCACCTCCAGGTGATGCCAATTGTCCGGCGCCATCCGAAAGACGCCGCCATGGCGGGGGTTGTGGTCGCCATGAGGCACCTGGACGGTGACCTCGAGCAGTTCACGGCCGCACTTGCCGCAGTCTCCCTCGCCAAACCCGAGCTCCTCGGTGTGGAAGCCCAGCCCGTTACCCTGGAGGCGTAGAGCCGTCAGGCCGCTGGCTCCCTCCTCGCCAAGGCTCTCCTCCAGGCTCCGGGCGCAAACCCAGACCTTGCCGACCATCACCTCCACCAGCCTGGATTCGCAGACCGGGCAGGCGCTGCCGCCCTCGAGCATCACCTCCGGATGCCGGGTGCACTTCCACATGTTGACATTGGGAATAGCGACCAGCAGCTTACCGCACTTGCCGCAGTCGCCGGGCAGAACACCCGCCGACTCAAAATGATCGACACAGAGATAGGTCCCCACGCTCTTCTGGGCGACCAGGGCAGCTCCACATTCGCCGCAGGCGCCGTCCTCACGGCTGACGACCAGGGGATGCGCGGCGCAGGCGTAATGAACCGGCTGCGAAGCGGCGGGCGAAGTTCCGGCCGGAGCGCCGTCACGGCACCCCGACAGGACTCCGACCAACGCCAGGGCCGGCAATACGATCACTATTTCCATCAGCTGTTTTTGCATCAAACCGAATGGGCCTCCGCGCACGGATGCCTTGCCTCTCGAATCACCGACACTATGATATCTGTGGAACAGTACTTCGCATTGAATAGGTACGGAAGACGCCGGTGAAGAAAAAAAACCTTATCCTGCTATTCTGCTGCGCCCTGCCCTCGGGAAAAGCCGCGGCTCATGACATCATCTCTTCGCGCTACAGCTACCGCGAGCACGTCCTTCCCATCCTCAAGGCTCACTGCGTACGCTGCCACAGTCCCGAAGGCCCGGCTCCTTTCCGGCTGACAAGCTACCTCGACGCCCGCCCCCAGGCCGTCGCGATCAAGGAGGAGGTTCTGCTCCGAAATATGCCGCCCTGGTACGCGGAGGAGGGGCAGCAGAGCCTCATCGGCGAGCATCGGCTGAGCGCAGCCGAGGTCGACATTATTGTCGAATGGGCCAGCGGCGGAGCGCCTGAAGGAAAGCGAACGCCTGGAGGGAACACCCTGAAGAAAATAAAGCCGCCTGAGGTCGCCGATCTCGAGCTCGAACTGCCTGAGCAGATCCTCGTCCCGGGAAAACAGCGACAAACCGTCAGGCTGACGCTCGATACAGGACTCTCCGAAACAGCCTGGATTACCGGCTGGGAGCTGAGCGGGGCCAGGGCAGACCTCCTGCGGTCAGGATCGCTTTATCGTGTCCGGATCGCTCCGGAGAATTACCTTGGAACCCGTATGACCATCGATGAAAAGCTCTCCTGGGCGGCGGGAGCGAAGCTCGAAGCCGGTGAAAACCTCGCTCTCTCGATCCTCTACACCAGGCCCTGGACGCTCGGAGACAAAAGAGAAAGTGTGCGCGGCAGGCTTCGCATCTGGCTCTCGAAAACCAGGCCAGAACGCCTGCTCCACGCGCGAGGGCTCGGCGAAACCGACAACCTTCCGCCTGGAAGCAGGCTCTTCGGTGTCCTCCCCTCTACCCCCCTGAAGCTGAAGGCTTCCGGCGAGACGGAAGACCTTATCGAGGTCTTCGCCGCGCCCGGGCACTGGCCGATTCTCTATCGCTTCAACGAACCGCTGAAGATCCCAGGCAAGCTCGAGGCCGGCCCGAAGACCCGTGGGGTCGTTCTCTACACGGCCCCCTGATCGCCTCGCTGGTAAACGCCCTTCAGCTGAGATCCCGCGCCGCCATCGATAATCCCCGGCGAGCTGAGAGATGAACCAGCACGGTCAAGCCCGCCAGGCTCGCCCCGATCCACTCGATGGGAATCCACAGGCGCGCCAGCAGGAAGATACCACTGGCAAGGAAGATACAAACGAAGCAGAGGAAGTTTACCGAGCCCATCACTCTGCCGCGAAGGTTCTCCCGCGACCAGAGCTGTATGCTGGTCTGCAGGGGCAGGGCGAACATCCCCCCCGCCAGGCCCAGCACGAACAACGCTGCCCTGGCTGTGAAAACGTCCTGGTGCGCCCAGCCCAACGCCACCATGCTTGCGAGCAGAAGAAGCAGTCCCATTCTGTAAATCCTGAAATCCACCTTTCCCTTCGAGATGAGACCGCCTCCGAACGCGCCCAGGGAGATCCCCACAGACAGGCACACAAGCAGCATGCTGGTAGGCCAATCCTCCAGCCCCATCAGGATTTTTCCGTAGCTGTTGCACAACATCAGCAGGGCCGCCCCCAACCCCCAGAAATAGGCGTAGGTCAGCGCGACACTGCGAAAGGACCTGTCCGCAAAAATGTCCACGAGAGTAGGCCGTAGATCACCGAGGATCTTCCCCCTGATCGCGAGCTCCGGCTGGGCGACAGGCATCCTGCGTATCCCCAGGGCGGCCAGCGTCCCGAGAACCGCCAACAGCACCAGGACTCCCTGGATTCTGTAGAGACCCCCATCATCCTCCAGCGCGTCCTTGAGCAGCCCCGAGGATGCGGTGCCCAGCGTGATCGCCAGGTAGGTCGTCATGAGAATAATGCCATTGGCCTTCACAAGCCTCCCCTCAGGAAGAAGCTCCGGGACAATGCCGTATTTTCCCGGGCCGAAAAACGCGCTCTGCGCTCCCATGAGAAAGAGGGTGAAAAACAGCAGCGGTATATTCTCGATATAGAAGGCGGCTCCACCCAGCAGCATCACCAGGATCTCCCAGACCTTGCAGAAACGGATAATCGAGGTCTTTGAAAAACGGTCGGCGAGGGAGCCGGCAAAGCCGCTCAACAGGACGAAGGGAATGGCGAAAACCGCCCCGGCAAGGGGCTGGTAGTACGCCGCATCTTTCTCGATCGCCAAATCAACCGCGACCAGGAGCATCAGTTGCTTGAAGGCGTTGTCATTGAAAGCCCCGAGGAATTGGGTAATGACGAAGGTGCAAAAGGACCGTTCCGAGAGCTTCTCTTTCACGTCGATGTCCTCACCGGCGGCGCTATCCGCTTCAACCTTCGCAGTGAGATCTTTTCGCTCCGACATGACGTCGCCATGATGCCAGAGTTCACTCCTTGTGTGTAGTTCACTTGGAAATCATTTTCCAGCCGGGTGAATCCGCCAATTAAAACAAGGCGGCCGCCATTGACACCCGGCCCCGGTATTCGACAATGGTGGCTATGTCCATGCCAACCGTATTAGCCTTCATGGCCCACCCGGACGATGCCGAGTTCCTCTGCGCGGGAGCTCTCTTCCTGCTCGCGGACCTCGGCTGCGAGGTCCACGTGGCGGCCATGGCCCCCGGTGATTGCGGCTCGCCCGACAAGCCAGCGGAAGAGATCGCGACGAGCCGCCGCGAGGACGGCCGACGAGCGGCGGCTCTCTACCCCGGCGAGTTTCACTGCCTGGAGGAGAAGGATCTGCAGATCCACTACTCTCCCGCCACCACGAAGAAGACCTGCGGTCTCTTCCGCAAAGTGCGGCCGGAGATCGTAATCACCCAGAGCCCTGTCGACTATATGCTCGACCACGAGGAAACCGCCCGCATCGCGCGAGCGGCCTGTTTCAACGCCCCGATTCCCAACGCTCCTTGCGAGGACGGCTCGCAGCCCCTCGAACGTATTCCCCACCTCTACTACGTCAACGCCGTAGAGGGTGTCGGGATCTACGGCGAACCGGTGAAACCCGCGTTCCTGGTTGATATCGCCGATGTCATGGAGCGTAAGACCGAGGCGCTGGCCGCCCACGAATCCCAGCGCGAATGGCTCAGGAAGCAGCATGGTATTGACGAATATCTCGAGAGCATGAACACCTGGTCGGCGGAGGCCGGCAAGCTTGCCGGACTCGAATTCGCCGAGGGCTTCCGGCAGCACCTCGGCCATGCCTACCCACACGACAATCTCCTCGCCAGTTTGCTCGAAGGCCGTTGCCACGCACCGAAGGAGGAGGAATAAGAGATGAAACTCGACCTGCTCTCGACGATCAAAGGCTCCGCCCTCGAAGACTTCTTCCCCGCGGGCTGGGATCTCGCGCGAATGGACGAACTCGCCGGACGGACGCCGGAGCGCATCGGCGAGCGCGAGGAGTACTGGAGCGAGGGCTACGAACCCGTCGAATGCGAGAGCGTCGAAGACCTCGAGGTCCGCATGGGCGTCGAGATCGCCACCCAGGTCATCGAGGCACGGGCTGAGGGCCGCCAGATCGCCCTCATCCTGCCGGTCGGCCCGATGGGAATGTACCGCTGGACGATTGATCGGCTGCAGCAGGAGAAAATCTCCTGCGACCATGTCTGGGGCTTCAACATGGACGAGTGGTCGAACGCCGAGGGCGACACGCTGGCCGGCGACTCACCCGGCTCCTTTCAGAACGCCATGGAGGAGGCCTTCTACGACAGGCTCGGAGAGCTGACCGTTCCCCCGGAGCAACGCTACTTCGCCACCCGGGAACGTCTCGAGCAATACCCGGGAAAGATCGCCGAACTGCGCGAGGCCGGGGCTAAGCTCGTGGTCGTCTACGGGATCGGGCGCGCGCTGCACATCGCCTTCTGGGAGCCCACCTTCGCCGCCGAATACGAAAGCGAGGCTGAGTGGAAAGAGGCCACCCATCGAATCGGAGCGAGGCTGCATCCGCTCACCATCGAGCAGAATGCCATCACCAGCTTCAAGAGCCGCACGACCCTGGTGCCCGCCTGGGCCAACACCATAGGCCCGGGCCTCTTCCTCGAGGCGGACTATGGAATCGGTGGAGCTGACGGCGTCCTCGGACGCGGGATGCAATGGCAGGGCTTCAGCCTGTGGTCGGCCCTTCACTACGGACCCGACCCCTGGGTGCCCGCCAGCTACATGCCGACCCTCCCGGGCAGGCTCTTCTACCATGCTGAACTCGCCGGACCGCTGGAACCCGAGTGCAATTGAAAAGCTTCCTGTAGTATCCTTGCACTCTGCCAGTGAAAGCTCCAAGGCGCTCTGAAACCGGAAGAACCAGTTGGGTAAACCGTCTGTAATGTCCCTGAATCTCGCCAATTCCGCCCATATCTCCTGCCGTCACTTCGCCGAAGAGACAGCCCTCATTCACGATGAGAGAAAGCTGAACTACAGGGAATTCCTCAGGCGGCTGGTGGCCTTCGCCGCCCATCTCAGGCAGGTCGGCGTGCAACCCGGGGACAAGGTGGCGCTCTTTTGCCCCAACCGGATGAGCTTCACCATCGCCTACTACGGCATCCTGCAGGCAGGGGGTACCGTCGTACCGATCAGCTACCTGGCTGTGGGCCGCGAGGTCGGCTACTACCTTGATGACTCTGACGCCGCGGCTCTCATCGCCTGGTCGGAATACGCCGAGGCCGCCCGGGAAGGCTTTGACTCAGCCGACGCCTGTAACCACCTGCTGCTCTTCGACGAAAGCGACGGTCCGCTCACCATGGTTGATTCACCCGGGGTGAACCCCGATGGCGAATGCGACCTGGCTCTCACCTCGAGCGAGGACACCGCCGTCATCCTCTACACATCGGGAACCACCGGCCAACCCAAGGGCGCCGAGCTGACCCATTTCAACATGTACTCCAACGCCCAGTTCTGCGCTGAGCAACTCCTGGGCGAGCCCGGCCGGCGGGAGATCTTTGGTCCCGGGAATGTGAGCCTGAGCGCGCTCCCCCTCTTTCACTCCTTCGGACAGACCTCCAACCAGAACTCGAGCATCATGGGCGGGGCGGCGATGAGCTACCTTGAGCGCTTCGACCCCGAGAGCGCGCTCGAGGTCATGGAGCGCGACCGCGTAACCCAGTTTGCCGGGGTTCCGACAATGTACTTCGCCCTGCTCAACTTCGAGGGCGCCGAGCGCTACGATCTCTCGAGCCTGAAATACTGCTACTCCGGCGGGGCGCCGATGCCGGTTGAGGTCATGAAGGACTTCGACCGAAAATACAATGTGAACATCCTCGAGGGCTACGGGCTCTCGGAGACATCCCCGGTGGCTACCTTCAATCTCATGTACCGTCCCAAGAAGATCGGCTCCATCGGCCTGGCTATCAGCGGCTGCGAGGTCAAGGTCGTCGACGGTGATGACAACGAGGTCTCCCCCGGCGAGGTCGGGGAGATTGTCATCCGGGGCTACAACGTCATGAAGGGTTATTACAAGCGGCCGGAAGCGACCGAAGATGCCTTCCGCGGCGGCTGGTTCCACACCGGGGACATGGGCACCATGGACGAGGATGAATATTTCTTCATCGTCGACCGCAAGAACGACATGATCATCCGCGGCGGGTTCAACGTCTATCCACGCGAGGTGGAAGAGATTCTCTACAGCCATCCCGCCATCCGCGAAGCGGCGGTGATCGGGGTTGCGGATGAGAAATACGGCGAAGAGGTCAAGGCCTTCGTTTCGCTCAAGGAGGACTGCGAGGTCTCCCTGGACGAACTGCTCGAGTTCTCGAAGGAGCGTCTCTCCGCCTCCAAGTACCCGCGGCTCTTCGAAATCCTCGACGACCTTCCCAAGGGGTCGACCGGTAAAATCCTGCGTAAATCACTACGGGCAGATGCAGACGAAGAAGAGGTCTGAGAGTCTCCCTGGCGGCTCTGGATGCCCCTGGATGCCTTCAGCACACTGTAGACGAGGGAAAGCCCATACGTACGAAAATGCCCCTGAGGCGAACTGTGGCCCTCTCAGACGAACGCAAATCAGCCTGCGTTCAAGCCTTACCGGAACATTCAGGATCCTTTAAACCCCTCCATGGGGATCGGGCCCAGCTCTCCGGTCTCACGATCGATGCCGCGGAAAAAACAGGAGCGCTCACCGGTATGACAGGCAACTCCTTTGCCCTGCTGCTCAACGAGTACCAGCAGGCAGTCCTTGTCGCAATCGATTCCCACCTGCACCACGCGCTGGGTATTGTCAGAGGTGAGTCCCTTCACCCAGAACTCCTGGCGCGAGCGGCTCCAGAAGCAGGTGTGCTCTCCCTCGAGAGTCCGCCGCAGGGACTCGCGGTTCATGTAGGCCACCATCAGCACCTGGCCGTCGACGTGATCCTGCACCACCGCCGGTATCAGGCCGTTGTCGTCATACTTCAAACCGTCAAGAAGCTCGTCCATTTCAATTACCTCTGTTCCTGGATATTGATGTCTTTATTTCAAGCCGCAGCAGGTCAGGGCGCGCCTTCGCCCCGCTCTCTTGCCAGTTCAACCGCACTGTCAAGCGCTACGGTACCCTCATAGAGGGCGCGGCCGACCACGACCCCTTCCAGCAGAGGATGCGACAGGCTGAGCAGGCTGTCGACATCCGCGAGGGAGCCGATCCCCCCCGCCGCGATGACCCGTATGTCGCCTTCTGAGAGCACCCGCTCGACCAGTTCGACCCGCGGACCGCTGAGTGTTCCATCCCGGTCGGTGGCGGTCACCAGCAGGCGTCGAACACCCGCTCCACGTACCAGCTCGATGCCGGCAGCAAGGTCCAGGCCGCTCTCCTCCTCCCAGCCCGCCACCTGCACCTGGTCGTCCCTGGTGTCGAGACAGGCCACGACCCGGCTCTCACCGTAACGCTCCACCTCCCGGGCAAGGAAATCGGGATCCTTGAAGGCTCTTGTCCCCAGCAGTACCCTCGCGACCCCGCCATCGAGAAAGCGGCTCACCGCCTCGCCGTCGCGAATCCCGCCTCCGGTCTGCACCGGCACATCGACCCGCGCGGCGATCTCGAGAATCACCTCCGCGCTGTCCTCTTCGCCGAAGGCGGCGCCGAGATCGATGATGTGAAGGCATTCAGCTCCCTGCTCCACCCAGCCAAGGGCTACGGAGACCGGATCATCTCCATAGTGAATCTCGGCATCCCGGCGTCCCTCCACGAGGCGCACGAAACGACCTCCGCGCAAATCGATGGCGGGAAA
>CBFHWB010000142.1:0-11687 GCA_965659285.1 Planctomycetota bacterium
GCCTCGGTCTGCGGTGAAGGAGATGAAGACGATGCCGAAGAGGCTGACGACGCCGAAGAGGCCGATGGCGAAGAGCGTGAACGTCCCGATCGCGGCCGTGGCGATGGCGAAGAGCGTGAACGTCCCGAGCCTCCCGCTCGTGGCGAGCCGGACTGCGAGAGCCTCCGTGAGCGCTTGGATGCGGCGATTGAAGCCGGTCGTGTTTCTCCCGAAGTTGCAGAAGCCAGGTTCGCCTCGGTCTGCGGTGAAGGAGATGAAGACGACGCCGACGAGGCTGAAGAGGCAGATGAAGCCGAAGAGGCCGATGAAGCTGGTGACGAAGCGGCGCCTGGAGATGATGCCGAAGGTGAGGCCGCAGGTGTTGCGAACCCCCACGATGCCAGCTTTATTCGAGGCGACGTGAATGAAGACAAGGTGATCGACATTTCCGATTCGGTCGCTGTAATCAGCTATCTCTTCCTTGGCGAAGCGCGTCCTTATTGCATGGACTCAGCCGATGCCAACGATGATGGAAGCGTTGATATTTCAGATACACTCCGGATTCTAAGCCACCTGTTCAACGGTGGCGGCCCGTTGCCGCAGCCGTTCCCCTCACGTGGTTTCGATTCGACTGTGGATGATCTCTTCTGCGACGAGGCTGCCTTCTAAGACAGCTGAATCAACGGAAGACGAAAAGGGCCCCGTAATTGAACGGGGCCCTTTTTGTTTGTTCTCGCAATTGCGGCGAAAGATCTAAACGAACCGGCTCAGCCAAAAAGGTGCTTGTATGCCATCGTCATCTGAGTTTTTTTGTTATTTGAATTTTCTCCACTCACCAGGTTCTCAGCAGGTATTCATGACACCTTCCTCCGCCTTTAAGTATTTACTCTTTTCCTTCCTTGGCCACCTGGTCTGTGCCGGTTGTTGTTTTGCGCAGGAAAAAGACCTTCCGGTTGACAGGAAGGGCCTCGAGAAGCTTGGTGAAAAAACAGCGCTCGAGTCCGGCGTGACCAACTATCTCGATTCAGCCCACCTTGAGGCGGTCATCCGTGGGGGAGTGAAGGAGGGTCTGCGGATCGATTTCTCGCACGTAAAGCAACTCACCAATGGAGTGAAGATCGATCCAGCCAAAATCTACGGCACTGTCCAGGCCGGGCCCTATCCGTTTGAGGGAAACGAAACGGGCTTTAAATATCGCCGCTACAGGCTCCAGTCAACCATCCTCGGCGGCAAGGCCGTTCTCGATGTCGGCTCCCTGCTCGTACCATCGAAAAACAGTGAGCGGTGGACGGACAGGGGTCAACTCGGCGTGCTCTTCACGGTCTTTCTCGAGGATAAAGGAAGGGACAGGTTTCTTGGAGCCTATAGCACGCTGGTCGCTTTCAAGAAGCAGGGTGAGCTCTATTTACGTGTTCCCGGGCTTGTCGGTGGGCCTTTTATCAACCGGGCTTCGAGTGAGAACCCGGACAGGGTCACGATTTCGTTTATCAGCGAGGAGAAGGTCAAGGCAAAGGCGATTGTCTCTGGCGGCAAAGGGGGCCAGAGGGTCTTCGAAGAAGAGAAGCCCAGCCTGGAGCATGAGCTTGTTATTACAGGTCTCAAGCCGTCTTCGACTTATGAGTACAAAATCCAGGTAGGAGAGTACGTGACCGTCGGAGCCAGCTTCACGACAGCTCCAGAGAGAGGCGGTGATAAGGTCCGCTTCGCATATCTTGGCGATACCCGGGCCGGCTACGGGGGAATTCTCAACAAGCATATGGGGGTCAACTACGTGACCCTGGAGAGGCTCTGCAGCATCGCCTACTCCAAGGGAGCGCAGTTCCTTGCTGTCGGCGGCGACCTGGTGAACGGCTACACCGCGGTGCCCAGTGATTTTGACCTCCAATTGCATGCCTGGAAGCAGGCCACTCTCGGATTCTGGAACGAGAGACCGGTGTACGCGGCCATGGGTAACCATGAGGCGCTCATGCGGGTATTCAAAGATGGAAGTCAATACGGCGCTGAGGTCGACCGTTGGCCCTACTCGACGGAGAGCGCCGAGGCCGCTTTCGCGCGCTGGTTCAACCACCCCTTGAATGGTCCGGAGGTGTCCGATCCCAGGAGGCCGACCTACAAGGAGAACGTCTACTCCTTTCAATACGGTTGCGTCAAGATGATCGTCTTCAACAACAACTACTGGATGTCGAACCAACCCATGCTCTATGGCGGCTCCCCCGAGGGCTACCTGATGGAGGATCAGCTGAGCTGGATCGGTGCCGAGCTGGAAAAAGCTGAGGCGGACCCCTCGGTCAGGTACGTTTTTCTCATGGCCCAGGAACCTGTCTTTCCCAATGGAGGGCACCTGGATGATTCCATGTGGTACCTTGGCGATAACAATATGCGCGCCGGAGTCTTCAAGGATGGGAAGCTGGTCCTTGAGAAGCTGGGGGTCGTTGAAGTTCGCAACCGCTTCCTGGCCATGGTATCGGGGAGCCGCAAGGTGGCCGCGGTCCTGGGGGCCGATGAGCACGCCTACCACCGACTCCTGGTGACGAAAGATGTTCCGGTCGGGGTGCTTGAGAAGGACGACAAGGATAAAAACGGCAAGATCGACCTCGATAAGAAGGAAACCTGCTCTCCGTTTCCGGGCCTAAAGTTCAGCACCTGGTTCCTGGTCAATGGTGGAGGAGGCGCTCCCTACTACGCCGAGGAGGATACGCCCTGGAACAGCTACTGGACCCGGAAGGGGGACCCCGCCGAGCGGCGCCGGGGGTTCTTTTATTCTTCGCAGGAAAACATTCTCATGATCGAGGCTTCTGCCAATAAGGTCGCGGTTGAAGTGTACAACCTGCATGGAGAACTGATCGACAAGGTGGAAGACCTGCTCGGTTCCGCCGGGCGACGCTGAGGCGGTGGCGAACTCAGTCGAGACCGAAGTAATCCAGGATGCGGGTCCGTATGTCGTTCGATTGAACGAGCTCGAGCACATCCAGCAGCCTTCTCAGGTCCCGCTGCCGCTTCTCCTCGATTTCCGAGCGTGAAAAATCTCCATCGACTGGCCTGCGGATGAAACGGTAGCGTTCCGCAGTGTCAGCCTGTTCTATGATCCCTCTTTTTTCCAGGCCGATGAGACAGTACTCCGCTCGCCTGTCCCCCCTGTTGCGTCCCGTCAATTTTTCGCGCAGTTCATCCGCATCGATGGACCCGTTGGGGCTGTTGGACACCTCGAGGGCCGCCAATTCCAGGAGGTCGGCGGATGGGTTCATCCAATCGATGAAGTTCTGTTGGATTCCCAGGTCGCTTTCTTCGTAGAGAAGCAGGCATCGGGCGGGCTTTCCATCACGCCCGGCCCTGCCGATTTCCTGGTAGTAGGATTCGATCGACCCGGGGATCTGGGCGTGAACGATGTAGCGAATATCAGGCTTGTCGACCCCCATGCCGAAGGCGTTGGTCGCCAGGAGCATGAGCCCATCCTCGGGTTTCGAGGCGGAGAAGCGGTCATAGATTCTCTTCTTTTCAGGTGGAGGCAGCTTTCCGTGGTAGAGCTCGATCCGGTCGTTTCCCCAGATCGCCCTGAGTTCATCGGCCTGCTCCTCGAGAGTCTTGATCAATGAGAAATAGACGATTCCCGTGCCGCCGTCCTCAGCGAGGTTCCGAATGCGCTCGAATTTTTCAGTGTCAGACCAGACCTCCTCGGCTGCGAGGTCGAGGTTCGGCCGGTCAATTCCTTCGGCAAAGAGCTTCAGCTCTTCTTCGTCCAGTTGAAGAACATCCCGGATGTCTTTCCTTACCTGGCGGGTGGCTGTAGCCGTAAGGGCAATCGTCTGGGGGAAGTCCAGGATCTTTCGGAAATCGCCAATCTCGCTGTAGGCCGGCCTGAAGTCATGGCCCCATTTGGTAATGCAGTGAGCCTCATCGATTGCGAGGAGCTTGACTCCTCCGGGGATTTCTCCGAGGGCATCTCTGAATTCCTGCTTGTACATTCGCTCCGGGGTGGCGTAGATCAGTTCATATTCCCCGCGCGCGAGAGCCTGGTAGCGCTCTGTTCGAGTTTTGCCGTCGAGTGTCGAGTTGATGAACTCGGCGGCAATCCCTTTTTTCTTTAGAGCGGTGACCTGGTCTTCCATCAGGGCGATCAAGGGGCTGAAGACGAGGGTCACGCCTTCGGTGTCGAGCGCCAGTGCCGGAAGCTGGAAGCAGAGGCTCTTACCTGAACCGGTTGGCATCACCACGAGGGCTTGATTTCCCTCCATGATGTGGCCAATGACCAGCTCTTGCAGAGGATAGAGCTCTTTGATTGAGAAGCGGCTTTCAAGTATCTGTTGAAGGTTTTTGGCCATAATCCCGCCAGTTCTAGCGCTTGAAAGCGACAGATGAGAGCAGTTGGCTGCATTTGTTGCAACTGCTTCATTTAAAACCGGTAAAAAGGCCTGCTTCCCGCCCAGAAGGCTCTTTTAGCCTTTGTCGACGAATCCACCACCGGTAGTATAGAATTATATTGGGAAGATACTAAGCTGACTCTTCCGGGTCTTTTGGCCGTGGTGGTGGACGGCCTCTACGTTTAAAGAAATTAACTCAGGATTTGAAATGAACCCGCTTCGATTCGGACTGCGGCCTTTCGGGCTGTTTTTCTGTGTGTTTACCTTTTTTGCAGGTATTGATTCCGCTTCAGCCCAGGGACTCCTGATTACGGAATTCCAAGCGTTCAATGAAAACACCATCCGGGATGAAGACTCGGAATATACCGACTGGATCGAGATCTTTAATTCCGGAGATGCCGAGGTCAACCTGGACGGCTACTACCTGACCGACAGTGTTGAGGAATTGAACAAGTGGCAGTTTCCTGCGGTCACCATCGGTCCCGGCAGGTTCCTGGTTGTATTCGCTTCGGGAAAGGACCGCAGGAGTGCCGGTTCCGAACTGCATACGAATTTCAGCATCGAGCGTAACGGTGGGGAGATCCTTGTTCTGATCACGCCGGATGGATCGTCCGTCGTTTCCGGCTATACCGAGATACCTGAACAGATCGAAGACGCATCCTACGGCATGGCGACCGATTCGGTTTTTGCCGAGCCGATTGGAGAGGGGGCATCGGTCCGCGCCCTGGTGCCTCAGAACGACATTCTCGGCGACACCTGGAGAGCGTTCGATTTTGATGACAGCGGCTGGGCCGAGGGCACATCCGGTGTCGGCTTCGAGGGGCGCCCACCCGGCTACCAGGCCCTGATTGGAATAGATTTCCTGGAGCAGATGTACCGGGTGACCCCGACCGCCTACATTCGTTATGATTTCCAGATCGATAACCCTGCTGAGCTTGACATGATGGTGCTCGACATGCGCTACGATGATGGGTTCTCAGCCTTCCTGAACGGCGAGTTGGTGGCCAGTGCGAATTCTCCCTCCGCGGCAGCGTTGACCTGGGACTCCGATGCGAACTCCAGCCACGCCGATCGTCTCGCGGTTGATTACGTTGAGTTTGATGTTTCCGATCATATTTCCAGCCTGCGCCAGGGTCGGAATGTGCTGGCGATTCATGGGCTCAATACCTCGCAGACGAGCAATGATTTTCTTATTTATCCGAGGCTCCGGACCGTGGTGGTCGGCGACATCCAGGCCACTACCCGGCAGTATTTCGATGCGCCTTCTCCGGGAGCTCCAAATAACGAGGGATTTGAGAGTGTGGCCGAGAAACCCTCATTCTCGAGAGAGAGCGGCGCCTACACCGGGTCTCCAACGGTAGAACTGAGCACCGAGGTCCAGGATGCCGTCATTCGTTACACCATGGATGGATCGGTCCCGGATGAGACCTCGACCGTTTACTCTGAGCCGATTGTCGTCGATGGAGCGATCGAGATCATTGCGAGAGCCTTTGAGGATGGCAAGCTTCCCAGTCCGGCCAAGCGGGAGACCTATCTGCTGCTTCACTCGAATGTCAGCAACTTCTCTTCGAACCTGCCCGTGGTTATCGTCAATACCTTCGGTCGGCAGATCAGTGAGAGTTGGACCGAGGGGTACGCCTTGATTGTCGAGCCGGAGGAGGCTGGCAGGGTCAGGTTGACAGATGAACCCCACTATATCGGCAAGACGGGCTTTAAGCGCAGGGGATCGAGTACCGGTGGGCGGCAGAAGCTGTCGTTCAGCTTTGAGGCCCGCAATTCCGAAGGTGATGACAAGGATGTGGAGATCTTCGAATTTCCAGAGGAATCCGATTACGTCATGTACGGCCCCTACAACTTTGACCGTGCGCTGATGAGAAACGCCCTCATGTACGAACTCAGCAATCGCTCCGGTCGCTGGGCGGCTCGTCCGAGGTTTGTCGAATGCTACCTGCACACCAGGGCCGGGCCTATTTCTTCCGCCAGCTACTGGGGAGTCTACGTCTTCATGGAGAAGATCAAGAGAAACAGCGGACGGGTGGATATTGCGAAGCTGACCGAGCAGGACAATGCCGAGCCGGATGTCAGCGGCGGCTACATCATGAAGGTCGATCGCCTGGACCCGGGCGATTCCGGTCTCACCGGAGCCGGAGGCTTGACTCTCGGCTGGGTTGAGCCGAAGGAACGCGAGAAGACCAATCAGCAGGCTACCTGGCTGCGTAATTACTGCAACCGCCTGAGATCTTCGCTCAATGCCAATACGGTTGTCGCCAACGACGGGGACTATATCGATGTCGGTTCCTGGATCGATCATCACATTCTGAACATCTATCCAAAGAATGTAGATGCCTTCCGTCTCAGCGGCTATATGTTCAAGGATCGTGGAGGCCCGCTCCAGATGGGGCCTATCTGGGATTTTGACCGCACCATGGGTTGCGCCGATGACGGGCGTGCCGCCGATCCTCGATCCTGGAACAATTCCGGGGGAGATGGAGGAACTCGGTATTTCCAATTTGGCTGGTACAGTCCGCTCTTCGGAAATCAGCCCCCCGTAGGAGACAGTGCCTGGGCGCGAGCCTACCGGGCTCGTTGGAATGAGCTGCGCCGCGGCCCCCTCGGGAATGAGGAGGTCATGGCCCTGATCGATGAGTGGGGGGGGATGCTCAACGAAGCCGCCACCCGGAATTTCAATAAGTGGACCGGAGTGCGGCCGCGTTTTGGAAGCTTCCAGGGCGAGGTCACCCATCTGAAGAACTGGTTGACGAATCGCGGGAATTGGATGGATGCCCAGTTTATCGAATCGCCGTATCTCGAGCCCGAGGGTGGGCTTGTCGACTCAGGAACCCAGGTTCAAATTCTCATCGGCGCGCCTGGGGCCACAATCTACTACACCCTCGATGGCAGTGACCCCCGCTCGGGTAACAACCCCTCGGCAACCGCGCTTGTCTACGAGGAGCCCATCACCATCACCGGGAATACGGTTGTCAGAGCCCGGGCGAGGTTTGGCCAGAGGGGAGCCTGGAGCTCCATCACCGAGGCCACCTACGTGACCTCCATACCGACCCTCAGCGTAACCGAGATCATGTACCACTCCCTTGAGCCGACGCTTGAGGAGGATCCCAACGATGAGTTTTCCAAGACGAACATGGAGTTCATTGAGCTCAAGAATATCGGAGATGAGGAGGTCTCACTGGCGGGGATCAGGTTCGGCAGGGGAGTTATCTTTGATTTCGATGATGCGCTGGTTGGAACGCTTGCTCCCGGACAGGTCGTCGTGCTGGTCAATGAACCGCCGGCCTTCATTGCCCGCTATGGACAGGGCCCGACGATTATCGGCGAGTACAGGGGGAGCCTGAGTGACAGGAGCGAGACGATCCAGATGCTGGGACCCCTCGGGACGCCCATCTTCGAATTCGTCTACACCGAGGCCTGGCATCCGACCACCGATGGGCAGGGGTTCTCGCTGGTTAACGTGAGTTCAGATGCTCCGGTTGACACGCTTGGCGAGGGCGCCTCCTGGCGGCCGAGCGCTGTTCTCCTGGGAACTCCCGGAACGCATGGCGAGGAACCGCAGCCGCGGGGCGGACTCCAGGTGGGCGGTGATCTCGACCAGGATGGAGGCCTGAGCATCACCGATGCCGTTGTGCTTCTCCAGTTCCTCTTCCAGGCCAACGGGATTGAACTGCCCTGCGGGGAGAACGGCCTCGATGATGAAGGCAACCGAACCCTGCTCGACAATGATGGCAGCGGTCCGGTTAACATCACCGATGCAGTGCATATCCTCAGATTCCTCTTCCAGGGAGGCAATCCTCCGGCCCTGGGGCTCGAGTGCGAGCGGATCATCGGTTGCCCGGATGCCTGCGCCGCCGAAGAATAAGTCTCGCCTGATTTCAAAGGTGAAATCGCGAGCCGGTTTAGATGGATGAGGCCGCGGGTGCTACCTGTGGCGATAGACGATACGGCCCCTGGTGAGGTCGTATGGAGAGAGCGCCACGATGACCTTGTCGCCGGGCATGATCCGGATACGGAACTTACGCATTTTGCCGGCAGTGTAGGCCATCACCTCCATCCCGTTGTCCAGCTTAACGCGGAAGTTTGCGTTGCGGAGCTGTTCGACGACGGTGCCGTCAATCTCGATAGCTTCATCATCTTCTTTTCGTTCGCGAACGGGAGCCGCTGTGGGCGTGTTCTTCTTGGCCTTGGCTCCCTTTCCCTTGGCGCTGGGCCACTTTTTCTTCTTCTTGACCATGTGCATCCTTTGAATCCCGGGGTCTTCTTCCGGCGCCTGAGCCAGATCGAGGAATTCCGGGCAGGTCCCGTGAGACCTTCTCGGTGAGAGGTTAGGATAGGTAATCCTGCCGCATTATTCAAAGCCTGCTGTTGAAAAAAACTCAATTATGATCGGCGGCTGCGGTCTTTGGGGGCGGGGTGCGGACGATTCAGGTAAGATGGACGTCAGCTTCCGGTTGAGCAGTCGGCATGAGGAGAGTAGGAGGTACGGATTAAATGACAAGAGGTCTTTTTTATTTCCTGCTGGTAGCGCTCCCTTGCTGGGCTCCGCTCTCTGCCCGGGGACAGGAGGAGGCCGTTGTTCCTCCGGATATTGTCATCGTTCTCGCGGATGACCAGACCTGGAGCGACTCGGGATGCTACGGAAATAAGCAGGTGAAGACCCCCAATATTGACCGGCTTGCGGCGGAAGGGATGCGCTTTACCCGGGCCTTCACGGCAACCGCGATGTGCGCTCCCACCAGGCAACAGCTCTATACCGGACTGTTTCCAGTGCGTAATGGCGCCTACCCCAACCACAGCAAGGTGAAAACCGGCACGCGAAGCATTGTGCATTTTTTGCGTGAGCGAGGCTATCGAGTCGGCCTGAGCGGCAAGAAACATTTTGGTCCCCCGTCCTCTTTTCCGTTTGAGAAGGTCTCCCGGGGAAAGATGGGAGAGTTCATCGGGCGCAAGAAGAGTCAGCCTTATTGCCTTGTCGTTACATCGCACAGCCCTCACCTCCCCTGGTCGGAGGGCGATCCGTCGGCCTACGATCCCGGGAAGGTCAAGCTGCCGGCCAGGTTCGTGGATACTCCGCAGACCCGGCAGGCCATGGTGAAATATTACGCCGAGATCACTGATTTTGACCGGGAGCTTGGCGAATGCATGGCTGCTGTCCAGGAAGGTGGCCGGGAGGAGAACACCATCTTCATCTACACGAGTGAGCAGGGCGCCCAATTTCCCGGCGGCAAGTGGACCTGCTATGAGATGGGGCTGCATGTGGCCCTGGTGGTGCGCTGGCCGCGGCAGGTCAAGGCCGGGAGCGTGGCGGATGCCATGGTGCAGTATGTCGATGTAGTGCCGACACTGCTGGCGGCGGCCGGGGCGGCAAAGGTGGAGGGATTCGATGGGAAGAGTTTCCTCGGTGTGCTCAGGGGGAAGACCGACGAGCATCACGACGCGGTTTTTGGCGTGCACACGACCCGGGGCATCATCAACGGGTCTCCCTGCTATCCCGTTCGATCTGTCAGGACGGCGACCCATAAATATATCTGGAATCCCAAATACAGGGAGCCCTTCAGGAACGTATTGATTGGAGGGGGAGACAAGGGAGGCTATTGGAAGTCGTGGGTTGAGTTGGCAAAGACAGACGAGAAGGCCAGGAGGATAGTCGAAGGCTACCAGCGGAGGCCGGAGGTGGAGCTTTACGACCTGCGGACCGATCCATTCGAGCAGAAAAACCTGGCTGGGGATCCGCAGTTGAAGGATGTCGAGCGTTCACTGCGAAGTCGGCTGGACGCCTGGATGCTTCAGCAGGGCGACAAAGGTATCGAGACAGAACTGCGGGTCAAGGCGCACAGGAGCGTGAGCGGGCAGGAGCAGAAACCTGGGAAAGAGCGGAAGAAGAAGAGCGGGGGCAGGAAGAAGGTCTCCGCGGCCGCTCTCAAGCTTTCGTAAGGTAGGGACCCTTGCGTGCTTCACTGTAGAGACGCTTCCACTCTTTTGAGCCGTCATCTTCTGCAAGCCGGGTGTCCACCCCGGGTTCGTAGTAGGGGAGTTCCCCTTTTTGCCCGGGGCGAAGCATGAAGTTCACCTGGCCATTATTGGCGATGTACATTCGCCTTCCATCCGGCCAGGAGGTTTCGATGAGCCGGGGAGGATCAGGCCTGCGCGCCGGCTTCTCCACGCGGAACTTCTCGATGGCATCCTCGTCAAGTTCGTAACCGAGTCCGGGCTCCTCGGGGATCTTCGCGAAGCCGTCCTTCACCTCGATGTCTTTTGCGAGCATCGAGTGGGTGTAGAGCTGGTGGCAATTGACCGCCGGCCATCTTGCCTGGCCCAGCACCGCGCCGAAATGCAGCGAATAGGCCGCCGTGATGCCGGTTCCAACCAATTGGAGCCAGAAGGGCATGCTCGCCTCGGTAGCGAAGCCACCCTGGTGCATGACTCTCGATGCGCCGCCGCCGATGACAAATCCATCGCAGACGCCTTCGCGCACGGCTACCGATGGGGCGGGGGTGCCGTAATGCATGGCGATCTGGACCCGTGTAGCCTCGCGAATTTTCTTATTGCCCGGGATGTCCCCCTGTGGGATCGGGGATTCGTAGATGTCGATTTGCGGGTACTTCTCCAGGTCCTTGATGATCTTCATTCCCCGTTCAGCCGTAAGCAGGGTGTTATTGAAGTCCATGTCGATTTTGAAAGCTTCGGGGACGACCTTCGCGGCGGTGTCGACCTGCTTCCAGATGTCGAACCAGGGCCTGCCCTTGGTCTTATAGGACATGTAACCCCTGTCGAGCGCCTCCTTGCATTCAGCCGCCATATCCTCCACCGACATGTCGATGTTCCACCAGGAAAGGGGCGTCTTTTCGTGTACCTTCCGACCCAGCAGGCGATAGATCGGCACCTCGAGAGTTTTAGCGACGGCATCGAAGAGCGCGCTCTGCAGGCCCGCGCCGAGATCATCTTTCCACATATGCTCAGCGGCGTTTTTTCCCAGCACCCGCTTGATATGCCCGGCATTGCTGACGCCCCAGGTGTAGTAGAGCAGGGTCTCTCCGATTCCGACCTTGCCGGACTTGAGTCGCACCTTGAAGATCTCGACATAGCGCCAGTGGGGAAGCTCACGGCCCATCGCCCTGTTGGGCGCGGGGCGGTAGGGAATCTTGACGGTGACGGTTTCTACCTTTTCAACATCCAGGTTGCGCGCGGCGGTAGCGGTTCCGATACGTGTCAGCGGGCCGGTGCAGGCAGTTCCGAGACCCAGCCCGGCTATGCCTGCAAGGCCCGCGCCGAGGAAATGGCGCCGTGTATCGATGGTGTTCACTCTGTGTCCTTCCGCCGGACGGTTCCGGTGACGTG
>CBFHWB010000143.1:0-11652 GCA_965659285.1 Planctomycetota bacterium
GAAGAGGGCGCTGATTGCCGCGAGCCTGGCGAACTGACCTTCGTTCGCGGAGATACGAACTCCGATGGCGCTATCAACCTGACCGATGGAGTTATACCGTTGCTCTTCCTCTTCAGCGGCGGCAACGCTCCAGTCTGCCTGGACGCCGCCGATGCCAACGACACTGGAGTCCTGGAGATCACCGATGCGATCATCATCTTCGGCTGGCTCTTCACTGGCGGGGGCGCGCCCGCGGCGCCTGCCCCGCTGAGCCCGGGCTACTCTGCGGAGGAGTGCGGGGTCGATCCGACAGAAGATGCGCTTGGTTGCGAGCGGGTGTCGCCGACCTGTGAATAGCGCAGTCGCACTCTGCGGTTTGCTAAGAGTGATAGCATCAGGCTGCCAGCAGTCCGAATCTACTCAAGCCGGTGAACAAGCGGGTATTGCATTGACCTCCGAAGACATCTCGAATCCTTCCGATTCTCCAGATAGCCTCGATGATTTTCTGAATCGAACCATTGAGCAATTCGAAGAGCTTACGACCGACTTTCCCGAGCTGCAGTTCACTCTCGGCCAGCTCAGGTCACTGAAGGCGCGGGAGGACTCCAGCGTTCCTTCGCCCGATGCGCCCACCATCGATGTCAAGCCCGGGGAGCTGGAAGCCGACGAGGTCGGGGCGTCCGCCGGGGGAACCGGGGCCGCCTCCAGTGACCACATCTCGATTCCAGCCGGGGAAAAAAAATACGGGATTCGCGAAGAGGTCGGTCGCGGCGGGATGGGCAAGATCGTCAAGATCTGGGACCAGGAGCTGAATCGGTTTCTCGCCATGAAGCTGATCCTGGATGGAACGGCCGGTGATCCCGAGAGGGTGTCCCGGTTTGTCCAGGAAGCGCAGGTTATGGGTCAGATCGACCATCCGGGAATCGTGCCCATTCACGATTTCGGTGTCGACAGTGAGGGCCGGGTGTTTTTCACCATGCGGCTGGTAAAGGGTCAGGATTTCACTGAGATCATCTCGCTGGGTATCGAGGAAAAGGATGGCTGGAACATGTCCCGCCTGGTGGGAGTGCTGATCAGCGTGTGCCAGGCCGTGGCTTTCGCCCATTCCCGGGGTATCGTTCATCGCGATCTCAAGCCGGCCAACATCATGGTTGGCCGTTTCGGAGAGGTCTACGTCATGGACTGGGGGCTGGCGAAGGTCAAGGGTCGCGACGAGGTCGCCGATCGGCGTCTGAGGGAGAATGTACAGTCATCGGACCTGACGGTACAGACCGAGAGGCGGCCGGACGAGGATGGTTCCTCGGAGTCTCCACTGGTCACAATGGACGGTTCGGTGGTGGGAACCCCTTCCTTTATGGCTCCGGAGCAGGCTGCCGGTGATCTTGATTCCACCGACCAGCGCTCCGATGTCTATTCCCTCGGGGCGATCCTCTACGTGATCCTTACCGGCCAGCCGCCCTATCTTCCTCCGGGCACCCAGATCTCGCCGCGCGCGATCTGGGCGCGATTGATGGAGGAGCCGCCGAAGCCGGTCCACCAGGTGAATCCAAAGGCGCCGCCGGAGCTGATGGCGGTCTGCGAAAAAGCCATGGGGCGTGATCCGGAAGAGCGCTACGAGAACAGCCTGGACTTTGCCGAAGATCTTCAGAGGTTTCTGGATGGACGCGCTGTTCGAGCTTACCGTACCGGCGCCCTGACCGAGCTGGGCAAGTGGTGCAAGCGCAACCCGGTGTTGACCCTCACATCCGCGGCCCTCGTGGTCCTGGTTTGTATGTCCTCGGTCATTTTCAAGCTGCAGTACGACAAGCTGGTGGAGACGCACGGTATCATCGCTCCTCTCAACGCTACGGTTCGCCATCGCGACCTCGTCAACGAGGAGAGGAGGCTCTGGCCGGCGGAGCCGGCGATGACGGCTGTAATGGAAACCTGGCTCGACAAGGCCCGGGCCCTGGTGAAGACTCTTCCCGCTCACACGGCCGAGCTTGGCAGGAGAGAAGACGAGTTGAAGCGGGCCGAGGAGCTCTACGGGGGCGGGACCGGTAGAGAGGTTGAATCCGAGCTTCTGCAGGCCGGGGAGCGCAGAGATGTTTCCAGGGTCCTGGTGGCGAACCTGGGGGATTTCGAGAAAAACGTTATCGCCAGGGTCGAGTCCAGGTTGAGCTTCGCCGGCTCAGTCCACCAGCAGAGCATATCAGGTAAAGAAGCCGCGAAAAACTGGACCGAGGCGATCACCTCGGTCGGAGATCCCGGGGGAAAGTATGCCGCTGGCGGGAAGGGGTTGGCACTAGAGCCCCAGCTCGGGCTCTTGCCCATCGGAGCCAACCCGAACACCGGGCTGTGGGAGTTTCTTCACCTGCAGACAGGCGATGGTATCGTTCCCGTCCGCGGCGAGGATGGGGAGCTGGTGTTGGAAGAAAATACGGGACTGGTCTTTGTCCTCCTGCCGGGCGGCAGGTTTTATATGGGCAGCTCGAGTCCTGAAGCCGCGATCAGGAACCCCGATCCCGATGGGGGTGCGGATGAACGCGATGAGGACAGCCGGCCGGTGAAGGTCAATCTCACCCCTTTTTTCATGTCGAAATACGAGATGACCCAGGCCCAGTGGCTTCGTATCACCGGCTCCAATCCGAGCCGTTACCAGTTCTACCCCTTCGGGCAACGGGAAGGGAGGCTTCCGGTAGAAAAGGTGACCTGGCTTGATGCCGAGAGGGTGCTTACCAATCTCGGTCTGAGACTTCCCACCGAGGCCCAGTGGGAATATTCCTGTCGTGGGGGAACCTCTACGCCCTGGTTCACAGGAGCCGGACCAGGCAGCCTGGCGGGTTTTGCTAACCTGGCGGATCTGACGGCAAAGGCGGCCGGGGATAAGTGGGATTCGATTGGAAAATGGGGCGAGAACACTGACGGTGAGCGTCTGCACGCCCCGGTCGGTCCCATTCCGGGTAAGCCCTATGGATTTCGACCTAACGCATTCGGGCTCTACCACCTGCACGGCAATGTCTGGGAGCGTTGCGTTGACCGGTATTTCGAGAAGGCCTACCAGTTCCAGCTGACCACCGATGGGACCGGAGAGAGAGTTATTCCCGCGGATGCCAGGGTCATCGAAGAGTGGATCCTGCGTGGAGGGGGTTACAAATCTCCCCCTGCCTGGCTTCGATCAGCGAATCGAGACAGGGGCGAAATCGATGAAACGGACCCCGAGATTGGTCTTCGCCCTGTTCGCCTGATTTCAAAAAGCTGAGCGGCTCACGCGGAATCCCTGTCGAGCCGAGCTTTCAGGAGGTCTTTCGCCGCCGAGAGCAGCCGATGAATCGAACGTTCGGAGATCTCCAGCGAGTCCACGAGCTCCTGTATGGAAAAGCGTTCGAAGTACCGGAGGTACATCGCCGACATTTCATCGGGGTGGGTTTGAAAGAGCGCCTGTATCGAGTCGAGCAACTGGAAGTAGTCCTCTTCGACTGAGAGATCGCCCTCCAGGCAGGAGTCCTGTTTCCCCGGCTCGGCTACCTCGTCCAGTGCGACGACATCGGCCGGTCCCTTTTTGCGTCTCTTGGCGTAGAGCTTGTGCCGGATGATCGTACACACCCAGGCGAAGAACGCCGCGTCGTTGCGCAACTTGCCTACATCGGCCATCGCATCGGCCATGGCCGATTGCACCAGGTCCTGTGTCTCCTGGACATTGCGGAGGTCGTTACCGAGCTTACCGTGGAATTTTCGCATCCACAGGGGGTAGTAGCGCTCGCAGATCGCCTTCCACGCATCCCGGTCTCCTTCCTTGGCGCGAACGATCAGCTCGATGCTCTCAGGAGAGGTGATACCCGCGGCCTGGCCTGCCGGTTTTTCTGCGGGTTTGTCCGTTGGTACGCCAACCATGGGCTCTTCGGGGGTCGCTTCTTCGTCCGGGTTCAACATGACACCTGTTCTAGTTTTTCCCTCGGGAACTGTCCATGGAAAACTTATTACCGTGGCGTGGTTCCCGCAACTGCGACAGTCCTTTATCTCATAAAGGGTTATGACAGGTCTCCCGGCTGTCAACGCTCTTCCCAGATCCCTTTCCGGAAGAAAAATTGGCAGTCGAACGGTTTTTCCTGCCCCAACAGACAGCGAGCCAGTTTCGAGAAGTCAGAAAGTCTGTTTTGTCGTTATTGAAGTCTCCTTCGCCACACTGGCTCAAGGAAGGGCGCCGGAGGCTTCGCTGATTATCAAACCGCTGAATGGAAACCAAGGAACAGGAAAATGTCCATTTCAAGAAGATCGTTTGTTGCTCGCGGGCTCGGCTGCGCGGGCCTGTTGTTTCCGGCCGCTTCTTCCCTGATGGCTGAAATGCCTGGCGATCGAGGTCGGACGGGTAAGCCCTCTCCATCACCGAGCTCCGATGAAAAAACCCTTGGTTTCTTCAAGGACGTTTTGAAGGACGAGCTTCATCCCGATCTCCTTGAGTATCGTCAGGACGGTCGCTTTGAGCTGGCCTATGATTTCAAGAGGAAGAATTCAAAACAGGCGGGAGTGTTTACCAGGAAGATCGGCAAGAGTAATCGGGATCCATTCCGCTGGACGCTCCGCGAGGAGGATTGCCTTCGGTATCATGTCCCCGGCCTGCGAATCGCCGACAAGGGGAGCGCTCTTTTGCGCGTGTGGTGGGAAGACGACGTCGAGGTTGAGGTGAATTTTCGCCAGCAGGTGACCCTGAGTCCCAGGAACGTATTCTCTGTAGTCTTCAACAATAAGAGCAACGCGGCGGTCGGCTCAAACTACGGCCGACAGTGCGCCCTGTTTTCGCGTGGAAGACTGCTCAAGAGAACGCGGGAGAAGATCAGCGGAGTCAACTTCAACCAGTCCAACTCGATCGGGCTCAGGGTCCGCTCAGGCCAGTTTGCCGCCTGCAGGGATGGAGTCGTTTCGAGCCGCGGCAGCTATCCCGAGAAAAAATTCCAGAGCGGCCGGGTTGGCTTCTTCTGGGGCGGATCCCTCGCGGGAGTGATCGAGAACCTGAAGATCACCGGTCGAATCGATTACGAACGTACCCTGGCGGGATTGAAGAGACGAAAATAAGCGCTTCTGCGCAACACATTAGGCCTTGAGTGTTGACTTGCCCTTCGGCAGGTCGAAGCAGAGGCTGAGAACGTCCTTCTGGCGAAGCCAGCTTCCGCCGACCAGGTCCCGTTGCCGGTGGACTTCATTGAGAACAAGGGGTTTAGCGCCGTGGATGACCACTGGTGGCCTGGCACGATTCGACTTGACCCGCACGGTAAAGGCTTCGCAGGCGAAGGGGGCATCGAGCACGAAGCCGGCGGCCTTTCGCTCGATTGCCGTCAGCTTCCTGGCCGTCCAGTAGCGGGCGATCTCGCTGACCTTCATCCACAGGGTCCTGTCGCCGAACCTGGTGTTGAGGGCGGTGACGACCTTCTTGAAGTCGTTGAAGCCCTCCCTGGTTCCCTGGGAGTACATCCCAGGCCAGTGGCAGAGCATCACGGCCGGGGCGCCGCGCTCGATGAGCTCTACCATTCGGCCGGCGGTGGCATCGTCGTTCGAGTAAAGCTGTCCGCGGCTCTTCAGGTCTCCATCCCATCCGCCGAACCAGTCTCCGGTGCCGGCAGGGACGTTGACCACGGCGTGTGGGTTGGCGGTTTTGAGCCCGCTGACGTGCTCAAGGCGCGGCTCGGTGCTTTCGTCTTTGCCGCCGGCCACGTACTTGAAATAGTGTGGAAGCTCGACACCATACACATCGCGCAGAGCCTCGCCCACTGCCAGCGACAGCTCCGATTTGACGAGATTGCCGACACCGCCGGGAGTGGTGACACCCTCGCACGGCAGGCCGCAGTTTTTCAGAATTCTCAGGGCGTAGGCGAGGTATTCCGTCAACTCGTCGACTGATTTTTTCTCCCGCGGCCAGGAATTCTCCATCGTAGCGGAGCTGGCCGGTTCGAGGGGGCGGCCGGTCGAGAGGTCGATGACCCGGGTGTGGGTGATCATCTCCGGATGGATGTCCCAGTTGGGCAGCATGAGCTCTCGCACCAGCGCGAGGCTGTCCTTCAGCTCTTTGCGCGACCACCCCGGCAGTTCCCGGTCGAGGAAGCCGACGCAGGCGGGATTGGGTACGATGCTGTACTTGCCGCGGACGCCGTTCTCAGCGCACCATTGTCCGAATTGGCGAACGAAGTCATCGGGAATCTCCCGCGGCCAGGTCTTCCAGGGTTTCTTGTACTGCTGGCGGTCCGGCCAGGCGGAGGCGAACTGCGGCATGCAGAAATGCCCCATGTTCACCAGGCAGGTCGAGTCATCGATGATGAAAGAGAGCGGCACCCGCCCGCGTGGATGGAGTACCTCGACGCCCTCGTCCTGCCGGGGGCGCTCTCCGGCAGGGTTTTCAGGTACGTAGGCCGCGGCCGGCACGCTGAGCGTCCCGCCCGCGGCCGCCAGGGCTGCGGAGGTTTTCAGGAAATCACGTCGGGTGGGTTTCCACATGGTTTTCTCCCGGCCAGGTTTCCCTGGAGCCGGTTTGCAATATTTAGTCCGCCGCTTTCTTCTCGCCGAGTTTCACGCCCTTGAGGGTCTTGGGATCGAGGAGGTAGTTGCCGCCGGAGCTCGACAGGAAGATCCTGTCGCCGAGGGGGCAGATCCACTTGGTTCCGGACCAGGGTTTTTTCGTCGAGCGGGCGCCGGGGGATTTTGGCGAGACCCGGTGCAGGACGTCATCCACGAGGAGGTGGAGGTAGCCTCCTGCGGTGGTCGCGTAGCGGGTGCCTTTCCAGTCGCCCTTGCTGTCCCTGATCTTCCAGCGCGCCGGATTTACTTCGTCGATGCCCGTGTCGGTGACGACGTAGAGCCGGTGCTTCCCTTTTCCCACGGCGTTCTCCAGGGCGACCAGGCCGCGGACGTCCTCCCATTTTTTCGGGCAGGTCTCGAAGGTCCAGGTTTTCGTCTCCGCCTGGTCGAGGACTCCCCCGGCCATGATGTAGAGCTGGTCGCCGAGCATCGCCGTATACTCGGCCTTCGTCCACCGCTCCTGCGGCGCCTTGAAGGAGCTCTTCGTTTCCTTGCCGCGGGCGTAGTCGTAGGTGCTTGTTTCGCGGCACCACTGCGGGTCTGGAGGTGCCGCGTACAGGGTGACCTTGTTGGCGAGAACCTCGCAGGAGCCGTCCGTGGTCAACCAGAGACCGACCCGGCGCGCGCCCAGGACCCGGTTGGAGAACAGGCTGATGTTTTTAGTCGGCCAGGCCTTGAACTCGTCCGGCTCAACACTGATGGCGACAGTCCGGGGGTCCACAACCAGGTTGCCTGAGATGATCACGTCGCTCGAGCGAGAGCAGACCAGCGCGGCGCAATACCAGCGCGGTTGCTGCGACCTGGGGTCGTGGTCGAGGATGAGATTGTTTTCGATCCGGACGTTCGATCCTTTCGCGGCGCGGGCCAGGTAGATGCTGTGGCGGGTGCATTCCCTGATGAAGTTGCCTGAGACCCTGACGTTGGTAGCGTTCTCGACGTGGATGCCGTAGCCCCAGCCGGCATCGGTTCCGATCGTCGGTCCGATGACGTTGCGGTCGACGCTGACATCGGAGTAGCTGCCGTTTTCTCCAGCGGCGATGCTGATGCCGACGGCCACCTTTTCAATCTTCAGGTTGGTGAAACGGAGCCCCTTGATCTTCGTGCTGCCGGAGTAGTTGCCGATGGCGTGGGTGTTCTCCTTGAGCGGGAGGGTGCCGCTGATCGTCAGTCCCTGGATCGTTACATTGGAGAGGTTGCTGCCGATGTAGAAACCGAACTTGACCCCGGGGGAGAGCTCGATGCGGGTTTTCTCGCGATCCCGGCCGAGGATGGTGATGTTGCTCTGGTTCTCGAGCAGCACCGCCTGCAGGTGGGGCTCCTGGGGCTTCAGCTTGTAGGTTCCAGGCGCGAGCAGGAAAGCCGTGTTGGTGCGGGCGTTACGGATGAGCGCTGCGAGGTCCTGTCCCGGGCGAACCTTGACGTATCTTGTCCTGGCCTCGGCCCGGGATGCGCAGAAAGCGGAGCAGAGCAGGACGAGGGAAATGAGGGCAGGGGTTGATTTGGGCATGGCTTTGATCCGCCTCCAGTCTATCTGAGCCGGTATCGACGACCAAGAAATCGGTCAGTTTTCTTCTTTGTCGCCGGTCTCTCCAGGAGGGGTGGGAGGTTGCGTGGCACGGCGGTTTCTGGCAGGCTCGTTGTATGAAAATCGCAAACACCATCCAGTCTGTCGCAGGAGCCGCGCTCCTGGTTTTCGCATGCGTCTTCTGGTCCGGGCTCGCTGCGGGGGATGGGAAGCCTACCCTCTGCGTAGGTAACTACCAGTCGGAGGCTGACGCAGTCAGGCAGTTGGCGCGTTTCAAGAAGACCCACTCGAACCTGGCTGAGTGGAAAACGCGCGAGGCGAAGATTCGCAGGCAGATCCTGACCGGGTCCGGTCTCGATCCTTTGCCCAGGAAGACGCCCCTCAACCCGGTCTACGGTAAGAAGGTTGAGTTCACCGGCTATTCGGTCGAGCCGGCCGGCTTTGAGGCGGTTCCAGGCTTCTTTGTCTACGGAACCCTCTATCGTCCCCTGGGCCGGAAGGGTCCCTTTCCGGCGGTGCTCTGTCCCCACGGACATTACCGCGGCCCCGAGGGCGCCCGCCAGAGGCCGGACCAGCAGCACCGTTGCGCGACGCTTGCCCGAATGGGAGCGGTCGTTTTTTCCTACGACATGATCGGTTTTGGTGATTCGGCTTTCCTCGGCTGGAATCACGGCCATCGCCAGGCCCTGACCCTGCAGACCTGGAGCAGTATCCGGGCGATCGATTTCGTGCAGTCGCTGCCTTCTGTAGATGACGGCCGCATCGGGGTTACCGGCTGCTCAGGCGGCGGTACGCAGACCTTCCTGCTGACTGCGGTCGACGCGCGCGTGACGGTTTCGGTGCCGGTGGTCATGGTTTCGGCCCATTTCTTTGGCGGCTGTCATTGCGAGAGCGGCATGCCGATTCACAAGACGCCGTCGCTCGAGACCAGCAATGTTGAATTCGCGGCCCTGGCGGCTCCCCGCCCTCTTAAGCTGATCTCCGTCGGCGGTGACTGGACCAAGAACACGCCCAAGGTCGAATATCCCTACATTCGCGGGATCTACAGCTACTTCGGCAAGGAGGGCCATGTTGAGAATTCCCATTTCGCCAAGGAGCAGCATGGCTACGAGTTCTCCAAGCGCCAGGCCATGTACCCCTTCATGGTCAAGCACCTGGGGCTCGATCCTTCGGGGGTGCTCGACAAGGCGACCGGAAAATTCGACGAGAGCGGCAACAAGCTGCAGAAGACCGCCCAGATGCGTGTTTTCAGCTCCCGTGAGAAGATGCCGGCCCATGCCCTGAAGCCCGGCTCCCGGGTGACCCTTCCGAGGTAGTGCTTACCCGCATCCTGGCCTTACTTATTCGGCTATAATGCAAGTACCAGGGGCGGCGACTCCCGCCGCTTTCGCCTGAAGAAAAAATGCGGGCCTCGTTTGCATTTCCGTATCGAGCCGCCATAACAACAATCTCCACCTGTACGAGGAGTGAAGTTGAGAAGTCTTCCAGGAACGGTTGGGTCCTGGGGGAGCCAGCCTGAAGCTGAGAGAAATAACGGACTATGAAGTCCTTTAGGGAGGGGCCCGATGGAAGAATATGATTTTGACTATGACAAGGACCGCGTGAGGGGACCCGGCTTTCCTCTCTACAAGGTCCACAACCTGGGGAGCCTGCCGGGGCTCGGCTTCTGGGTAGTTGTCGCGGTTGTCCTCTATCTCCTGCTTGGTTGAGCCGGAATCCTGGACTATTGAAGAAATCGATTTCAGCCGGGGAGTTCTCGGGCTGATCGGCGGAAGAAAAGAAAGGCGGGACAATTGACTCCAGGTGATCTGTACAAGAGGGGTAGTCATTATTTCAAGGAGAAGAGCTGGAAGAACGCGATCCGGTTCTTCTCTCGCGCCATCAAGCTCGACGCGGAGTTTTCAGACGCTTATATCAAGCGGGGAAAGGCCTATTGCGAGCAGGATGCGCCCATGTACAACCTTGCCATTCTCGATTTCAACAAGGCTGTTCGGCTGAGGCCCGATGACTCCCGGGTCTACCGTGCCCGGGGGTATGCCTACTACATGCTGAGTAAATACGGCAAGGCCATCGGTGATTGCAATCGATCGCTGCGGATCGATTCGAAGCAGAGCTTTCTCTATGTTGTTCGAGCGATGTCGTACCTGTGTCAAGATCGAGAAAGTACAGCTGGCGTGGAGGATCTGGATCAGCTCGGTGAAAACTTCGAGAACGAAATCGAAGTCCTGGGACCGTTTGATGCTGAGGCGTCCGATGAGAAACCGGCTGATCCGGGGCAGCCTGGCGAAGAAGAGAGTGCCGAAGGAAATTCTTCCGCCGTACAGACCTTCCGTCCATTGCAGCCCAGCCCGGCGGCGCGAGTCGTCTTTGACATGGATTCTCACGAAAACCAGGCCTGGAAGGATGGCCAGGGAGCCGATTACGCAGCGCTCGAGGATCTGAGCAAGGCGGTGCTGATCGAACCTGATTACAGCTACGCCTTCTGGTGCCGGGCCAATCTCTTTCTCGAGAACGAACTTTTCGATACGGCCATTGTTGACTACACCGAGGCCATTCGCCTGGCGAGCGATGAGATTCCCGATCCCTATTTCAAGAGAGGGCAGGCGTATAACGGCAAGGGCTGGCTTGGCCACGCCCTGAGGGATTACAACCAGGCGATCGCTCGCGATGGAAGCCGAGGTGAGTTTTTCTGGCTGCGAGGAGAACTCTGGGAGTCAAAGCGCGAATACGCCAAGGCTCGTGACGATTTCGAGACCGCCCAGCGGCTCGGCTACCGCACGGACGAGGAAGGATGAGGTTTCTCGCTTTTTCGGCTCAGGGTTCCAGCGGACGGACGTAGACGTTGGCGAAGCCGATCGGGCCGTTCGGGATGATACGGATGGGTCCCTTCGCGGGAATGTCATCGAGCGCCTTGTCGGTGAACACCGGCTTGCCGTTGAGCTTGAGGCTCAGCTTGTTGCCCCGCAGCTCTCCCTCGAAGCGGTTCCAGCCCTTCGATTTCAGGGTTGAGTCGATCGTGATCGCGGCGGAGGACGAGTCGCGCAGCAGGACCTTGCAGGCTCCCGGTTTCTTCGGAGCCTGGACGTCGAAGATGAAGCCGAAGTCGGAGAAGGATTCCGTCGTTACGATCGACTTGTCGTCGGCCTTTGATTTTCCCGTGTAGCGGAAGGTCCAGTTGCGAGATTGCCATCCCTTGCCGGCTGATTTCCAGCCTGAGAGGTCGACACCGGTATAGAGGCAGCGGTAGCCGCGGTCGGCGATGGCGGTCTGGCCGGGCTCGAGCGGGGTGTCGGGCAGCTCGCGGATCTTCAGGTTGCGGTAGTGGACGATGCCGCCCTCGGATTCGAGGCAGATATAGCCCTTGCGGGGACTGGCGTTTTTGCCATTGGTTACGACCTTGCCGTTGACCGCGAGGGAGATGGTTCCATCGTTACAGGTGATGCGGTAGTGGTTCCATTCCGGGGTCGGCTTCGAGCGGTTCTCGGTGGGAAAGGCCCGGCTGCCGCCGCGGCCGTTGATGGGGGTCATCTTCGCCCCGTGGATCGGGAAGATGTCGCCGTGGGTGGTATAGCCCCTGGTATTGCCGTAGGAGTTCTCGAGCA
>CBFHWB010000144.1:0-11598 GCA_965659285.1 Planctomycetota bacterium
GTCTCCGGCACGGCCACCCGCAGCAGGATCTATATCTATATCCAGGAGGCCGGCGAGTATCTCCTCGACAATCTTTCACTGGTTGATACCCGCGCGCCGGAGAACAACCTGATTCCAGACGGCAGCTTTGACAACGGTATCGGAGATTGGGACGCGCGTGGAAACCACTCCGGCAGCCGCTGGAGCCGCGCCGCGGGAGGGGAGCTCTTTGAGGAGTCCGCTCTCCACCTCGTGTCCACCGGACGCGGGACCGGCTCGGCCAATTCCGTACGCCTTGATCTTCCCGAAGCTCTCGACCGTTCAGCGGCGGTCACCTATACCCTCAGCTTTTCCTATTTCCAGCTCCGTGGCGGGGACACCCTTACCGCCCGCCTCTCGGTTTCTACCGCGAGCCGGGGTATTTTCTGGCAGCGCGGGGGAGGCGGGGGAGGGATCGCCAGTCCAGGCGAGGCCAACGTGGTCTCGAGGGATTGCCTGCCGCCCTTCGTCAGCAATCTGAACCGCTGGCCCCGGGAGCCCACCTCCGGGGATGTGACCACCCTCACAGCCCGGGTGAGGGGAGAGCCCACCGAGGTAAAGCTGGTGACCTCATTGAGCGGAGCGAACCGGGAGCTTGAAATGCTCGATGATGGCCTGTCCAACGATGGCGCGGCCGGCGATGGCGTCTACGGCGTCGATGTACCCGCCCAGGCGCACAACACCGTGGTGACCTTCAAGGTCGAGGCGCGAAGCGAGTGCGGCCTGCGCGTCTTTCCTCCGCGGACCGACACCGAGGATGTCTACGGCTACTATGTCAATGATAACCAGCCTGAGTCGACCCTGCCGAGGATCACGCTCATTACGCCTTCAGCCAACGGCCGCGGCTGGCTCTCGGGGCTTGGCCGCGCCTATATGCGTTTCTCCATCGCCTCCGGGGGAGACATCTTCCACCAGGCGCAGATTCGTCGCCGGGGCGGCAGCGTCTACAGCGCCACGAAGCCCTACCTGAAGGTGAAGATGAACAAGGGCCATCTCTTCTTCGGCAAGAAACGCTTCAACCTGCAGAGCCTGTGGACAGACAAGGCGCTCGTGCGCGAGGGTATGGCCTGGACGCTCTTTGATGAGATGGATAACCCCGCCCTGAGCCACGACCTCTTCCGGATCCACGCCAACGGCAACTACCACGCCCTCTACGCGGTGATGGAGAACCCTGAGGAGCGCTGGCTGGACCGTGTAGGACTCAACGCCGATGGCAATCTCTACAAGGCGACAGCTTCTCGTGAAGAGCGCAACGGCACCTACGAAAAGAAGACCAACCAGCATGAGGATTACAGCGACCTGCGCTCCTTCCTCAACGCTCTTCACGACACATCCCGAAACCAGCTTACGAATTTCTTCCTCGAGAAGACCGTGCCGGACACCATCATCGACTACCAGGCGGGCCAGGTTCTGATCAACAACCGCGACTATCCTCATAAGAATCACTACCTCTACCATGACACCGAGACCGATCGCTGGATTCCGACCGGCTGGGATCTGGACCTCTGCTATGGCAAGCGCTGGGACGGCGGCAACGGCGGGGTCTACAACGACCGTATGGACAATCCGGGCATGACGATCTGGAACACCACCACCGTCCGCGGCGGGGGTGTCGGGAACCATCTCCTTGACAAGTTCTTTGCCCAGTCCGGAACCTATTTTCGCCGTGCCTACCTGGTTCGACTCTGGGGCGCCATCCACGAGAAGTACACGCTCGATTTTTACGAACAGCGACTGGCCGACCTGAGTGAACTGCTCATGGAGGAGCAGCGTGATGACTTCAGAGTCTGGGGCCGCACCAGCCCGGCCGGCGACCGGTCGGCCCCCTCCGGGTTCGAACCCAACATAGACAGGGTCATGGCGCATATTCGTTCGCGCCGCAGCTACATGGTCAACTATCTCCGCAGCACCGAGCGTTTCACCGGCTATGACCGGCTGATGATCACCGAGATCATGTACAACCCCCTGGGAGATGACGAGGCCGAATACCTCGAGCTTTGGAACAACTCCGGCTCACAGGTGGACATCTCGGGGTGGAAGATCGAGGGTCTCGGGGCCGCCAATGAGGCAGGTGTTTTCGAGGAGCACAGCTTTCCCGACGGCACGAATGTCGCCGCGGACGAGGTCGTCATCCTGGCGAAGGATCCGGTCGCTTTCCGAAGGATCTACGGAAACCCGGCGCGCATCTTCGGTCCCTACCCCGGCAGCCTCAGCAATGAGGGTGAGAAGCTGCGAGTTAAAGATGATGGCCCTGGCTATCCCGCCACCGTCGACCTGGTCCGGTATTCGCAGGATGCGCCGTGGCCCGCCCGCGCGGATGGCCTGGGGTACAGCCTCGAGCTCTTTGAGATCCACGAGGACATGGACAATGACATCTCTGAAAATTGGCGGGTCTCGAGCAGAATCTACGGCTCACCCGGCTCCATCCAGCGCCTTGGCGAGGCGACGCCGTCGTTCGTGCGCGGTAACTGCAATGGCGACCAGGCGGTCGACATCTCCGACGCGGTCACCATTCTCTTCTATCTCTTCCTGGGCGAGAGCGAGCCGCGCTGTCTCCAGGGCTGCGATGTGAACGCTAATGCCCAGGTTTCCATCGATGATGCCATTGGCCTGTTGCGCTATCTCTTCAGCGCCGATGGGTTCCCGATCCCGGCGCCGGCGCCCGGCAGTGATTGCGCCCCCTCCGAGGAAGGCTCCTGCGAAATTTCCAACTGCGTTACCCAGGGATGAGATTTTCCCCGACGAACTTTCTTCCCGGCGTATTTTTCTCATTCCCCAGGGCCCTTCTCCGGGGTTAGATGGACAGGTGTCCATCCCTGGATGGGCGCTTCCAGTTGATTGAGATATTGAGAACTGTGGTTATAAATTGAGAAGAGGTTGATGATGAGGGATCTGAATGCCCGTTTTATTGCGGCCGTAACGATTTCCTGCCTGGCTCTCCAGGCCGGCTTGAGCGCCCAGGAAGACGCGCCGGGAGCGAAGGCCGACGAGAAAAAGTCGGCGGAGCGAGTTGAAGACCGCCAGAGGCCGGAGACTTCCGGCGCTCGACGGATCAACCCGATGGCCAAGCTCCTCGAGCTTATGGACCCCGATGGCGACGGTACGATCACCGCCAGGGAGCTCGATGGCTTTATCGCCAAGCTCGACAGCGACGGTGACAGGCGGGTCAACGATGATGAACTGCGCGTCAGGATGCGCGCCATACTGAGCGCGCTTCGTCCCGGCTCTTCAGGCGGGCGTTCCGGTTTCGGCGGCCGGTCTCGCGGCTCCGGAGGGAGGCAGCGCCGCTCGATTGACGACCCCGGGGTCTCGAGGGAGTCAGCCGAGGCATCCAACGCATTGAAACAGGCAACTCGTTCAGGCGGTCTCCCCGGCCCGGGCGACCGCGCCCCGGACTTCAGACTCTCCCTGCTGGAAGGCTCCGCCGCGCCTGATTATGTCAAGCCGGATGAAAAAGGCCTTATCAGGCTATCCCAGCATCAGGACAAGAAGCCGGTCGTGCTGATCTTCGGGAGCTACACATGACCTCCTTTTGCCAGCCAGGCCGGGCGCCTGGAAGAACTCTACAGCAAGTATCGTAAGTCGGCCGCGTTCTTTGTCGTGTACATTCGTGAAGCGCATCCGATCGATGGATTGAGCCCTCTGCCGGCGAGCCGTTCGGTGAATGATCCGAAGACTTTTCTCGAGCGTACCGAGGTGGCAAGCAGCTGCGCCAAGAAGCTGAATTTCACCATGCCGATGCTGATTGATGACATGAAGGACTCAACAGCGAAGAATTACGGGGGCTACCCTGACCGCCTCTATCTTGTCGGTAAAGATGGAAAGGTTGTTTACCAGGGAGACCCCGGACCCCGGGGCTTCAAGCCCGATGAGCTCGAGGAGGAGTTGAAGAAGGTGCTGGGAGCCTCTCCCTCCGGCAAGAAATAACAACCGGCGCCCTTTGCAGGGACGGCTTTTCCGGCTGAGAACCGGACGTTCCGGAGCGTTCGTGCCTGGCTGAAAAGATCAGTCCTTTCGAGTGTCGCGGGCGACGGAGATTCTCTTCATTTCATCGGTGCCGTTTGTATTTCAAGGGGTACTATTGATGCAACGCGCCAGCCTGTTCGGGTTGGAGGGGAGCGTCTTGTTTCTTTTTTGGTTATCAGGGGCACTCAGTGGGTTGTATGGGGCTAACCGCCCCGTCATGAAACATGAGCAGACGGTCTCCTCTCCGGCCGCGGGGCCGGGGTTGGATCTGACCGCTTGGAGTTGTCTGAATGCGCCTTTAGCTTGGGAAGGTTTACTTTTCTGGGGGGTTACGATGAGGGTGTGTCGGGGTCATAAGAATGTATTCCAGGGATCTTGCCGTTCTTCGGGATCCGGGACGCTGCTCGTGGTGTTGCTGGTCTGCGGGGGGAGCTTCGGCTACGCGCAGGAGCCGCCTGCCCGCCCGGCCGCGCCGGGCCTGCGCCGGGTTGATCCGGTTGAGTTCCAGGGCAGGCCAGGGTTCCAGACCCTGTTGGCCGGGGCGGACGCGGCGGGTGAACGTTTCGCTCCGCGCCGGGCTCCGGCGAACCCGTTCAAGGCGGCTGGAGGGAAAAGCCTGAGCTTTGCCGGCCTGGCCGGCGGCAAGCTGGCCGGGGCAGCCGGCCACCGCTGGAAGAGAGGTAAGGCGGCAGCCAGGGCGAACCCTTCTGTCAAGCATCCCGATTCAAAACTACGAGGAGCGGGCGCCTGGGCGCTTGGCGGAATCAAGTCCCGTTCTCCCGGCCCTGGAGATGGCGGCGGAGCCGGGCAGGAAGAGGGAGCCGAGGCTGAGAAATGCGCCATTGGCGCCAGCGGCAATCTCTGCCGGGACTGGCTGGTCGGCGAAGCCGGGTGCGGCAGAACGGTCGAGGGCGTCCTGGAGGAAGACGATGGCCGCCTGGGAGACGGCACCTTTGTCGATATCTGGTCCCTGGAGGTCGAATCGACGCAATTAGTTGACCTTGCTCTTCTCTCAGACGAGATGGACACCTACCTCTTCCTGGTGGATGCGGACTGCTTCGTGATTGCGACCAACAACGACTGTATCGAGGGAGACACCGGATCCGGATCCTGTCTCGGGGCCATGCTCGAGCCCGGGACCTATCACCTGGTGGTCAACAACTGGTCGCCGGCCGAGGCGGGCGACTACAGCCTGGTCGTCACCTGTGAGCCGGTCAACTTCTGCGGCGATTGCGTTGTCGGGGAGGCGGCGTGCGGAGAAACGATCGACGGAGAGCTTTCCGATGGCGACTGCGCTCTTCCTGACGGCTCGTTGCTCGACACCTACGCGATCGAGGTGACGGAGCCCGCCAGGCTGACCATCGGTCTCAGGTCGGCAGAGGTCAATCCCTACCTGCTGGTCATGGATGAGAACTGCGTCGCGATCGGGGAGATCGATGATGCGGATGCAAAGGGCGGCGACCTGGATGCACTCCTCAGCCTTGACCTGCGCCCGGGGAACTACTTCATCATCGCGAACTCCAGCGCCGGCGGGGAGCTTGGAGGCTACGAACTCAGCCTGGCCTGTGAGCCCTTCGACATTTGTTCCGATTGTCAGATCGCGGAGCTCGACTGCGCCGGCGAGGTGGTCGAGGATGGCCTGTTTGAAGATGATTGCGTTCTCCAGGACGGCAGCTTCATCGACGTGTTCTCTCTGGAGCTGGCGGAGGCCGGACGCCTGGCCTTGTCTTTGGACTCCATCGAGTTTGATTCCTTCCTGTGGCTCTACAATGAGAGCTGTGAGGTCGTTGATACGAATGACGATTGCCAACCCGGAAATCTTGACAGGTCCTGCCTGACGGCGGACGTCGAGGCCGGAATCTATTTTGTGGCGGTGAACAGCTACGCGGCTGCGGAGACAGGCCTCTACCAGTTTACGGTTGCCTGCCAGCCCGGCTTTGAGTTCTGCGTTGACTGCAATGTTGGTTCGGTCGCATGCGATGACCAGGTAACCGGAACCCTTGACCTCGATGACTGCCAGATGGCAGGAGATGGGAGCTTTATCGATCTGTATACCTTTGAGGTCGATGAGCCCGGGCCGGTGATCATCGACCTCTCCTCGCTGGAATTCGACACATTTCTTCGGCTCTACAACCAGGATTGTGAGGAGGTCGCTGTGGATGATGATGGCGGGGAGGAGTTGAACTCCAGGATGCTGATCGACCTGGAAGCCTGCACCTATGTTCTCGGCATCAACAGCTACGCCAACGGGGAGAGCGGCACCTACGACCTCTCTGTTCGTTGCCCGGACGTGAGGCTCTGTCGGGACTGTGAGGTCGGGAGCATCTCCTGCGGCGACACCGTCAGCGGCGCGCTTGGCGCGGGCGACTGCGCTCTTGCCGATGGCACCCTTGTTGACTCCTACACATTCACGGTGGACCAGGCTTCGCAGGTGACGATCACCCTTCGCTCGAACGAGTTCGAAACTTTTGTGAACATCTCGGATAATTTCTGCGAAGCGTTCCTCGCCAACGAGGATTGCTCGCCCGGCAATTTCGGGGTTTCCTGCATCGAGGGTGTCACCCTCAACGCCGGCACCTATACCATCGGCGTTAGCGCGGCTGGAGCCGGAGAGTTGGGAGCCTATGATCTTGAGGTGTCCTGCGAACGCGCCGACAGCTGCGCCGATTGCGGCGACGGGGTGGTCGAATGTCCAGCAGTGCTCGATGGCCTGCTGGAGGCCAGCGACTGCTCTCTGGACAACGGCCGTCTCTTTGATTCCTACGAGATCGAGGTTGAGGAGACGCAGGAATACATCATCAGCCTGACCTCCGGAAACCTTGACACCTTCCTCTACGTCTACAATGGGGAGGGCTGCGAAGAAATCGCCTTCGATGATGATGGAGGCGATGGCCTGAACTCGCGGCTGGCCCTCACCCTCGCGCCTGGAACCTACTGGATCCTGCCGAGCAGCTATGATGTCGGAGCCAACGGCTCCTATACGATGGACATCAACTGCAACGAGGCAGCCCCCTGTCCTCCCTGTGAGACGGGAGAGGCGACCTGCGGCGAGCCGGTCGATTCAGCCTTTCCTCTTGATACCTGTACGCGTGTCGGAGGCCCGTCCGAGGACATCTACACGATTGTTGTCGAGGGCGGGGTTCTCAACGTCAGCCTGGCGTCATCCGAATTCGATACCTACCTGACAGTCTACGATTCCAATTGCCTGGCTCTCGGCGCCAATGACGATTGCGAGCCGGGAAACCTGGAGCTTTCTTGTCTCACCCTCGAGGTCGCCGCCGGAGCCTACTATATCGGCGTCAGCAGCTACGCCATTGGCGAGGAGGGAAATTTCTCGCTCAATATCACCTGCGAGGGAGGAGAGGTTGTCAACAATTGCGCTGATTGTGTGGCCGACGTGATCCTTCCAGGCGAGAGCCTGGCGGGAGACTTCCCGGCGAAGACCTGTACGGTTCCCGGCGGGGCCGAAGCCCTGGATCTCTGGAGGTTGGAGCTTGAGGAGCCCTTCATCGGCTCGATTCTTCTCGAATCGGAGGAGTTTGATACGATTCTTGGTCTTCTCGACCAGGACTGCGGTCCGCTCAGCGAGAATGATGATTGCGATCAGACGACCGTCAATTCGTGTCTCCAGGTTGACCTTGATCCAGGAGTCTATTTTCTCAGCGTCACGAGCTTCGAGCCGGGGAGCGCGGGAACCTACAATCTTACCCTGGAGGCTTTCGAGGAGCCCGAACGCAGTATTGGCCCTTTTCTCAGAGGAGATGTCGATCAAAGCGGCGATCTCCAGTTGACCGATGCGGTGGCGATTTTCTCCTACCTGTTCCTTGGCGACAGCGAGCCCGGCTGCCTGGCGGCCGCGGATGCGGATGGTTCCGGGGAGATCAACCTGACATCAGGAGTCTTCCTCCTGCAGTTCCTCTTTATCGGCGGGCAGGAGCCGGCGGCGCCGTTCCCGCAATGCGCTCGCTCCAGCAGGCCGGCCGATCTCGGCCTGGGCTGTCGGCGGCCGCCGAATTGCTTCTGAGAGCCGCCCCCCAGGTTTTTCATCTCGGTCGCGTGATCTTGCCCGAGAGCTCCGAGGTTCTTCATTCCGGGGACGCTTTCGTTTACTATGCTTCTTGTACTCAACGCGTTTTCTCTACAAGGGGTTTCCAATAGTGCGTTTGTTTGTCCCCAGAATATTCGCCTTGCTGCTGATTCTTTCGGCCCTCGGCGCAGGCCGCCGGCTGGCGGCGGATGAGCCCGCCTCCGACTACACGGGTCTCTATGACCGGATCTCACGCGCGGTGGTGGGAATAACCCGGAGCGATTATCCCAGGGAGCGCTCCCGCAGCAGCATCACGCATTTCGGTACCGGAACGTTACTCGATCCGGTAGGGCTGGTGCTGACCTCGCCGACGGTCGTGCCTGAGGGCTCACGCAATATCGATGTCTATCTGCATGGCGGGCGCGTTGCCCCGGCCGTGTTGATCAAGGTCTATCCGAACAAGGAGGTCTCGCTGTTGCAGTTGAAGGATTTCCGCCGCGCGTTACCGCCGGGAAAGAAGAGGCTGGAATACTTGCGGCTTGGCTCGAGCGCCGCCCTGTCGGTCGGAGATCCGCTTTTCAGCCTTGGAAACGCTTTTGGCAGCATCCAGTCCGATGACCAGGTCGTGATGGCGGCTGGCGTGCTTAGCGGAATTATCGAGCTGAAAGAAAAGCATCTCGAATCCGTCTATATCGGGCGGGCGTTGGAGTCGACTGCAGCCCTGAACAACGGGATGGATGGCGGCCCACTGGTAGATGCCAGGGGGCGGATGGTCGGCCTTCTTATACTGAATTTTTCCCAGGAGCGCTGGCTGGGGACGGCGATTCCCATAGATGAGCTCAAGCAGCTTATCGAGCCGCACCGCTCCTGGTTTGACGACAGTCTTGAGCGCGCCCCGTCGCTGGCTGGTCTTGAGCTGATGAATTCTCATGAGGGCGGCAAGATAACCGTTCTCAGGGTGAGCCCTGGAGGCGCCGCGGCCTCGGCCGGCCTTCGCCGGGGCGACGTGCTGAGGAAATTTAACGACAGGAAGATCGAGTCCGTTCCGGATTTCAGAGAAGTCTTCAATGCCGCCCGCCCGGGCGAGCAGGTCCGCCTGGAGGTCGTTCGTGACAAGGCCGCCATCTCCATCAACCTGATTTTGTGGGGGAGGTTCTGATGGCGGTATCCATGAGCTCAACAGGTCTATACGGCCGGGGCTTTTTTTTGCTGTTCGCGCTGTCGTTCGCCATCACGCTTTCGCCGGCGAGTCCCGCGGCGGGCGAGCCTGGAACTCTCTCTGCGATAGCGGACGGTCTGTCAGCCTGGGTGGTCGCCATCAAGGTCGACAGGAGCAAAGACATCGAGATTCCAAGGTCTCGACTTCCTTTTAACGGAAGGGTGTCTCCCGAATCGCAGGGCTATTTCAAACGACCGAAGGGCTCCGTCACGGGCCTCCTGGTTGATCGCCGCGGCTACATACTGACCAGCAACTACAACCTGCTGGGAACCATCAGGTCGATTGCCGTGCGGTTGCCTTCTGGAGAGGAGCGGAAGGCCAGGGTCGTGGCAAGGGATCAGCTCGATGATCTCGCCGTGATCAAGGTAGAAGGCGACGGGGACCTGGTCGAGAAGAAGAGCTGGCGCGATCCTCCCTGGGCGAAGACCTCGCCCTCCGCGGCGGGAAGCTTCGTCTTCGCCATCGGCCGAGGTTCCGCGCCCGGCCGGCTGAATCTCACCGAAGGCATCATCAGCGCCGTTGGACGCAATAGCAACCGTGCCGTGCAGACCGATGCGAAGCTCAACTACGGCAATGTGGGGGGCCCCCTGGTTGACCTGGATGGCAAGGTCATCGGTCTCTCCGGATTTGTCGGGCACACCTACAACCAATGGGGGCTGAATTCCGGCATCGGGTTCGCGACCACGGTTGAAACCATTCGAATGGTCCTGCCCCGGCTGCTGGAGGGCAAGGATTTCGAGCTTCCTCCGCGGCCTTTTCTGGGGATCCAGTCGGAGCCGGCCAGCTCGGGCAATGACGGGGCGCCAGTGGTCGAGGTCGTACCCGACAGCTCCGCCGCCTCCGCTGGCGTCAAGAGCAAGGACGTGATTATCAGGTTTAACGGCGAGGACGTCCCCAATTTCAATCGGCTGAAGTTCCTGATCTTTTCCTGCAAGGTGGGTGACAAGGTAAAGTTTGTCGTCCGCCGCGGCGAAAAGAAGATTACCCTGAGCGGCGTGCTGGGGAAGTTTCCGGAGCGCAGATGAGATGAAGTACATGATCCGCCGCGAACCACAAAGACTTCAATTCTCCGTTCCGGCCCTGCGGGTTTTCCTGGCGCTCCTGGTCTCGCTGTCCTTTGTTTCGAGAGCTTCCGCCGAGACCTTCGAGCAGGTGAGCGCGCTGCGCGCTCTCGAGAAGCGGGTCAAGAGCGTGGTTGCCGGCTGTAAGCCGGCCTTTGTCTTCATCAAGGGAGACCAGGGCGCCGGCTTTAGCAGCGGATCGGGCTTCTGTATCAGCCCTGATGGTTATGTTCTCACGAACGATCACGTCATTGCCGGCGCGCGTTCGGTGGTGGCCTATATGACAGGCGGGCGGTATTTCAAAGCAGTCGTGGTCGGCAAGGATCCGGGAGGAGATGTTGCCCTGCTGAAGCTTGAGGGCAAGGGGAAGTTTCCCTTTGTTAAGCTCGGCGACAGCCAGGCTGTCCGGCCCGGGCAGCGCGTGCTCGCCCTGGGCGACCCCTTCCTTACCGGCTCTGAGAATGTTTTCGTTCCGGGCGCCCCGGCGAATTTCGAACCGGCGGTGTCGATGGGGATTGTCAGCGCGGTTCACCGCTACAGCGAGACCTACAATGACGCGATCCAGGTTGACCTGGCCGTCAATCGAGGCAATTCCGGCGGCCCCTTGATCACTCTCGATGGCAAGGTTGTTGGGATCAACGGGAAGATCGAGACACGCTTCGCGCTTGGGATCAATACGGGCGTGGGCTACGCGGTCCCTTCGAACCAGATATCGCGTTTTATGAAGCACCTGGAGGCGGCGGAGGGGGGAGCCGTTCTGCATGGAAAAATCGAGGGTCTCGAGGTTGGCGAGCGAGCCGATGAGAAGGCCGGCCTGCCCGTGGTCGGCGTTCGCCCAGGCAGCCCTGCAGCGGCCTCCGGTTTCAGGGTGGGTGACCTGCTTGAGCGTCTTGGAGGGCTGCCGGTCAGGACTCGCTCAAGGTACAAGGGTGTCCTCGGAACCTATCCCGCAGGCGACACGGTCGCCGCCGAGATCCTGCGCGCAGGCGAGAAGCTTACCTTGAAGGCTGTGCTGGTGGCCGGAGGAAAGGCCCACCTGGGTCTCATTCCGCGCGCCATCGAAAGCGATGTCGCGGGCGTGGGGGTGGGCTCGGTGGTTCGTTCGTCGCCAGCCCAGCGAGCCGGTATCAAGGAGGGCGACATCGTTACCATGTTCGATGGCCAGCCTGTCGCCTCAACCACCGAGCTGAAGAGAGTCATGAACCAGCGGCGGCCGGGAGATACGGTAGTTCTCAAGCTTTCGCGAGCCGGTGAGGACCTCGAGCTGAAGGTTACGCTCGGGGGCAAATAGCGGAGGTCCGGCAGGG
>CBFHWB010000145.1:0-11523 GCA_965659285.1 Planctomycetota bacterium
CTCTTCCTTTGTATTCGTCAGCAGGCTCCGGCATCTCTCGATCTCCGAGTCGACCCGGCCAAGCTTCTGACGTTCTTCTTCCACCTGGACCTCCGTCCGCCGCAAGCCGGCGACGGTCTGCTCGAGATCCCGCTTCCTGTTTCTCTCTTCTTCAACAAGCTCTACATAACGCTTGTCGGCCTGGTTGATCTTCTCCATCGTTCGCTCGCGGGCGATGCGCTCACCCTCCACCTCATCCCGCGCCGTCTGGAGCTTCCCGCGAAGCTTCTCACGCTCCCCCCGCTTCAGCTCAATCGAGGCGGCCAGGCGCTCGAGCTCTTGCTCCAATTCGCTGATCTGGGCAAGCACCGCATCGAGGCTGGTGGTCAGTCTCGAGCCCTCATCCAGAGAGCCAAGGTACGCCTCGAGAGCGATCCGCACTCGCAGATCCTTGATGCGCTCGGCATAGGCCCGATACCTTCTCGCTTTGCTGGCCTGGGCCTTTACGCGTCGAACCCTCTTGCCAACCTCATCGATGAGATCCTGGAGCCGGTCGAGATTGTCCTCTGTTCGCAGCAGAGCCCTGAGACTCTCAGCCTTCCTGAGCCTGTACTTCGAGATACCGGCCGCCTCTTCAAAAACTACACGCCTGTCGGAATTGGTCGCCTGCAGAAGAACGTCGATTTTTCCCTGCTCAAGGATCGAGTAGGAGGTCGCTCCGAAGCCGGTATCCAGGAAGAGATTCTTGATGTCCTTGAGGCGACAGCGGTTCTTGTTGATGAGGTATTCGCTCTCACCGCTTCGAAACAGCCTTCGGGTGATGGCTACCTCCGAGAAGTCGATGTCGAAATACCGATCTGCATTGTCGAAAACGACAGTGACCTCGGCATAGCCCAGCGGCTTGCGATTCTGGGTTCCACCGAAGATGACGTCCATCATCTCAGTCCCCCTCAGACCCTTGGCAGACTGGCTGCCAAGAATCCACTTGAAGGCATCGACGACATTGGACTTTCCGCAGCCATTGGGACCGACAATTCCGGTTATACCCGGTTTGAAATCGAGGCTCGTTCGGTCAGCGAACGATTTGAAGCCTACGAGCTCTATCTTCTTTAGATACACCTTGACCGTCTCTCTTCACTTCAAGTTCACGCCTGGCATGGTCCGCCTCGAACCATCACCGCCGGCGGCGGATTTTCACTTCTTCAATTCCGTAATAGCCGAATCTTTCCTTGTCTCCCGCGCCGGCTGTTTTTCCCGGGTGGACAGCGTCAGCGCCTCAGAGAGAAACTCTGAGAACCTCCGCGGCCCCAGCCCGGCCAGGTCCAGTCCCTTCCCCACGACTCCTCCGCGGGGAACAACGTACCTCAACAGGTCGGCATCAAGTTCGACGGTCTTCAGCGGATCCTCCTCACGAGTCCGCACTCCATCGGTATACAGATGTCCAGCCTCTGCGAGGGCTGAGACATATTCCGGGTAGAGGCGCCCATCCATCTCCTGCAACCGCAGGAGTTCACCCCTGTTGAGGCTCTCCTCAAGTACAAGCCTCAGGCCAAGTCGCCCCTCCTCAGCCGCCAGCTTGGCGCCGAGCCTTGCAACGAGTTCCCTGCCCTTGTCCAGCGCCGCCGCAGACTCGTGCAATTGAGAGCCTGCCAGGTAGCTGACGCATTCGTTCAGACCCACCAGGCCGACAATGCCCACAGCCTCATTCTCCAACCCTCCGGAAAGCGTCCCCCGGGATTCTTCGGCCCCGGAGTGAAGCCTCGAGAGGAAACGGGTCTTTTCGAGAAGCCCCTTCACCGCAAGATCAACCAGTTCATCCAGTTCGCTCTCTATACTCGCAGCGGAGTCTCGCGCGGACCGATAGGCTGCCCGGGGAAGATTGAGAGTCACCTTTCCCGCGACGATCCCGTTGCCGGGGAACCTTCCACAACCAGGCGGCAACAGGCTGACCGTAGCTCCCGCCGAGACAAGCTCACACAACCTGCCGGCCAGGACAGGGAGTTCTCCCAGTTCGGCTGACAGGAGCCTGATGACCAGCGCCGGCGTGGAGCCCTCCGCGCGTACCGTTTCAACCAGGGCTTCGAGAGCTTCCAGGCAGCCTGGGTCGGCGCAGTCGAGTTGGAAGACGGTGCCCCTGGAAAATATCCCCCGGCGCCACCCCGAGGATTCAGCGCGGCTGACCAGGATCTCCCTGGAGACCTGCTCCTGGAGCTCCGGCAAACGATCACCAAGATCCTCATTCCAATCGGACAGAAGCCTGTAATAGCGAAGCGGGTTTCCCAGGCTATGAAGATAGAACCTGCCGTTTCGATGGCCCCGGGCCACCTCCGGCGAATACATTTCCCCGAGCGAATACTGCAGGAGCAATTGCCGGGCGATGCCCTTCTCGATGGCTCGCGGGCTCTGCCTGGCCTCTGCACGGATCAACTGCTCAATATCGTAGCGCGGCAGGCTGAGCGGAGCCTGCTTCTTCAGCTTGGCATCATAGCCGCGCTCAAAGAGCTCATTGTCGACCAGTTCCCTGATCAACGCTGTCGAGATGAGCAGGATCCCGGTCCGCAGCACCTTTGCCTCTACACTCGCCGCGATCTCCTCAGCTACCGCGGGATCAAGATCGGCCTCCCGGATCAAGGCCGCCGTGATGCGGGACTTGCTCCAGCCGGAAACTCCAGCATCGGTCTTCTCAACCGAAGGCAACCCCTCGGCCCCTGCCTCGCGGCCGGCGCCTGCATCCCGGTCCCTGCGCACCTCGAGCGTCTCGCGGAGAATCTCGCGCTTCCTGCGATAGAGGATGTAGGACTTGGCCGCCTCGCCGCAATCCGGCCGCGCCATCAGAACCTTCTCCACGACATCCTGGATTTCTTCTATGTGAGGTACGCCATCGCGCCGATCACCCGCGCTCTCTGCTGTGAGGAAGTGCTCCACAACCTCCGCCAGTTCCCGCGCATAGGCTCTGTCTCCCGCCCCCACCGAGAGTTGCGCTCGGTGGATGGCATCGGAAATCTTATCAAGATCGAAAGGGACAACCCGGCTGTCGCGCTTTCGCACTTCGCGAATTCTGCTCATGACATTGCGCAGGAGCCGCATCGGCCCTGCCGTATTCTCTGCGATGGTTCGTCTGTCTGTAGAGACCCGCAACAGTGTCACACAATTAGGGGGCAATGCTCAATACCACTCAGCCAAGGACTTCATCTTTTTGCTCCGCCAGCGCAGGGGATACGCTGTCGGATTGCGAGCGCCGAAGAGGCTCTACCGTCTGGTGGAATTGTTCCACGTCGGTAAATTCACGATAGACCGAGGCGAAGCGCACATAGGCCACCTGGTCGATATCCTTGAGGATTTCACTCACGTGCTCTCCCACCGAACGAGTGCTGACCTCGTTGTCGTACTTCTCAAAGACCTCGGCCTCAACCCGGCTGGCGATCGACTCGAGTTGTTCCTCCGATATGGGCCGCTTCTTGCAAGCGAAGCGAAGCCCCTGGAGAATTTTATCTCTGTTGAAATGCTCACGCCGCTGGTCCTGTTTGACCACGAGACGGGGCGCGGCCTCGATGCGCTCGTAGGTGGTAAACCTCTTGTCGCAGGTGAGACATTTACGCCTTCTGCGAATAGAACGCCCTTCGCCTATTACACGCGAATCGACAACCCTGTCGTTGTCCTTCTTGCAAAAGGGACACTTCATAGACTACCTGCTCCTCATTTGTAAAATCGGCGCACACGCCCTTTCCAGAAACCCGGAAACGGCCTCCTGGAAAGATCGCTAAGATACGCTGACTAACCTGAGACGCCTCCAGTAGTTGGAGCGTCTCATCACATTCTCTTCTTTTTTCTTCACTTCTGTCCCACTACCTCTGGGACGGGTACATTAATTAACACACAACCATCAGTGGTGCAAAGGTTAATGTTATCGGAGCAGGGCTTTTTACCCTACTTGCCGATGCAGAAGCTCGAAAAGACGTGATCAAGCACATCATCGGGCGTCACCTCCCCGACGAGGTCCTCCAGGCTCCTCAATGCGTCGCGCAAATCAGCCGCCGCCAGTTCCAGCCCGGAGTCAGTTGCAAGGGCTTCTCCCGCCCTCTCAACCCCCTCCATGGCGAGCTGAAGAGCGGCCTCCTGGTGCGCGCTCACCAGGAATCTCGCGGGCTCCCCTCCCAACGCCCCAGGCCGCCCGCCTGCCCCGGCCAGGTCCCGCACGGCGGCGCGCAACCCCCTGAGCCCTGTTCCATCCAGCGCGCAGACCAGCAGCGCTCCCGGGTAGTTCGAAGCAAGAAGATTTTCCGCCGCTTCATCCAGCAGATCCACCTTGTTGAAAACCAGCAGCTTAACCTTCGCATCGAGCGTCTTGAAGGCATCGATGCTCCCGGTGGTATCCCCGGAAGCATCTACAAGCCAGAGGACTCCATCCGCATGCTCCAGTTCCAGGCTGGTCAACCGTTCTACGGCCCCCCTTGTCTCGGAACTCATGTTCCTGTCAAGCCCCGCAGGCTCGCATCTCTCCTCCCCCGAGTAGCACCCGGCGAGGTCCACCCAGGTCACATCGACCCCATCTTCGGAGCTCGTCCCGCGCACGGGATCACGGGTGGTTCCCGCAAGCTCGGAAACAAGCGCCTCCCCACGGCCAAGGATGGAATTGAGAAGACTCGACTTCCCCGCGTTTGGGTAGCCCGCCAGCACGCAATGAAAGGATCCCGGGGCGGCCATTCGCAGCGAGGATGACCGCCTCAGTCCGGCGACCGCCTCGCCGACCTCTTCGATCTTCTGCGCCATCCTCCCCCCGGAGATCTCGGGCAGATCCTCGTCCGCGAAATCTATACAGGCCTCCAGCAAGGCGAGGGTCTCGACCAGGTTGTCCGCGATAAGCCGAACAGCATCGCCGAACTCTCCAGAGAGACCCCGGCGCGCGGCCTTCAGTTCAGTCTCCTCGGAAGCGCTGATGACCTGGGCGACGGCCTCGGCCTGGGCAAGGTCGAGGCGGCCGCTGCGAAAAGCGCGCAGGGTGAACTCGCCGGGACCGGCCCAGCGCACGCCCTCCTGGACAACAAGGGCCCGGGCTATCATCCCCTGCACCGGCAGGCTGGCCGGCAGATGCAGCTCAACAACATCCTCACGCGTATAGGAACGCGGCGCCCTGTAAACAACCGCCCATGCATCAAAAACTCCCCCATCGACCTCAAGCCGCAGCTCGACTCCGCCGTAGCCCGGACAGTCCTCAAGGGCCGCGGACGAGGAAGAGATCCTGCCGACGGCGGCTACCGCGTCCGTGCCGCTGAGACGCAGCACTCCGCGCGCGGCCTTCCCCCTCGGCGTAGCACAGGCAAGAATGGTGCCCTCCAGCAAGGTGCCCTCCTTCAATCGCGCCTCTTGGCCTTAAAACCGTTTGCGGCGTTTCTTCTTTTTCGCCGAAGATGGAACGATGCTTTTCTCAGCTGATTTGTTCTTCGCCTTGTAGAGAGGACCCGCGGGCGCCGCGGCGGCTTCCCCTCCCTGCTTGCTTTCCAGCTCAAGATCTTCCCTGGCGAGTTGGGCCTTGATGATTTTGCTCTCGGCGATTCCCAGGGCCGCGCTGGTCATGATGTAGAGCATGAAGCCTGATGCGAAGCCGTAAAAAATGAAACCGAAGAAGACCATCATGAAGCCCATCATCTTCTGCTGCGCGGCCGCCTGCGGGTCATCTGAGCGCGGCTGCATCTTGAAGTTCAGCATGGTCAGCACGACGTAGAGAACAGGCAGGAGGTTGAAATATTCCCCGAGGAAGGGGATATGGAGGGGGAAAGGGAACAGCATGTCAGGCTTGGTGAGATCCTCGATATAGAGGAAGGAGGCCTGGCGCACTCCGATGGAATACTCGAGGCTCCAGATAATACCGATCCAGATCGGCATCTGCAGAAAGATCACCAGGCAGCCGAGCATCTGCTTGGCCGGGTTGACATCATGCTTCTTCCAGAGCTTCTGTACCTCCGCGGAATACTTCATCTTGTCAGTGCCGTATTGCGCCTGGAGAACCTCCATTTCCGGCTTGATCTTCGCCATGGCCTTGCCCATGCGCATCATGCCGCGCTGGTTCTTCCGGGTGACCGGGTGCAGGCAGATCTTGACGATGATCGTCAGGATAATGATCGCCAGCCCCCAATTACCCAGGGTCACCTTCTGCAACAAATCGAGCAGCCACAGGAAGAAATGAATAAGGGCGCTTGTCACCCCGAAATCATTGGCACCATCGAGCTTGAGTGCCGAGCCGGCCTCGATGAAGTCGCTGACACGAGGGCCGATGTAGAGCCCGAAGACGAGCTCTCTGGGATTGCCGCCGGGCGGCAGGCTACGCGTACACTTGAAACCAGTTCTCAGGCTTTGGCTGTCCTCTTTAGGAGCCTCGTTGGAAATCGGCCACCAGCCATTTGATGGATAAGGTACAGGTTCAACGTAGATTCCCCGGGCGCCTTCTTCGCGGGTTCTGGGAAACATGAGCGCGGTAAAATAAGAGTTGACCGTAGATAGCCAGGCTACCTCCCGGTCGTTCGTAAAAGCCAGATCGTCATCGATATCGTAGACTTCGGTCAGGACTCCCTTTTTCCTGCCGTAGGTTCCCAGGGCCAGTTGGATATCCATGCCGGCGCTCCGGGAGGAGGAAGCGGCAGACGACAGGGAGCAGGGACCGTAGAGCATGAATGAAAACGGCGCCTGGACATCGCCCAGATTGGTCAGTTCGACACTGACTCTGAGCAAGCCGCCGGGGGCGAGAGCTCCAACCCCTTCTCCAAGCAATCCGTCAAATTCATCGACAGCCGCCGGAGAGATCTTTTTTCGGATTCGAACCGAGCCGATCTGCTTCTCAAAGATAATTTCCGTCCCGCCACCTCCGGGAAGATCCCGCACTGATTCACTCCACTCCCCTCCCCAGTTTTCAGCGGCGTCACCTGCCGGCCCGATCGAAGAACCCATGCTGAGAAGAGCCGCTCCCTTCACCGGCTTGAGCAGGACAGGTTGGTGCTCCCTGTCAACAGCCCCCTCGACCGCGGTATAATGATCGAGCAGAATGACTTCTGCAATGGAGCCTCGCCCCGAATCGACCACCACCTTGATTCGACCGGGCATAAGCTCGACCGAGCTGTAGTTGACAAGAGAGAGTTCGCCCTCGACTCCGTAGCTGTCAAGCAGTTCGGGAGCGTTGCTGCCCATGGCCAGTTGATAGCTGTGCTTGCTCTTACCGGTTGCCAGGGGCAGCCCCTCGAGAAAAGTGCCCGCCGTGTCCACGATCGCCGCCGCCGCGTAGCCGCTATCTTTTGAGAAAAGAACAGCCAGCTTGCCGCCGCGTCTCATCGCGACCCACTGCGCCTCCCCCTCTCGCCTCCAGGGCTCCTCTTCAGTCCCCTGCCAGAAATTGCTCTCAACCGATCTCGGCTGGCCTTTCGTACGAACTCTGCTGGCGGCAACAAAACCAGCATCGGCACCTGAGCCTGCGCCCAGGCGATATCGGACAGGCCCGGTCCCATTGTTTTCAAAATCCAGGGAAACGTCGAGGCGAAGAATTCCATCTCCTGTAACACCAACCGTAACCCGACGGGTGACCTTGAAAGATTCCGTATCTTGCAGTTCGTGGGCCCACCCCGGACCGGCCGCCCCCTCGATCGCCTTCCAGCCGGAGTCCAGCCTTCTCCAGCCGTCCTTTCCATCGAATACGCTCAAGGCCAGGCCGCCTCCCGAGGGACCGAAGGCTGTAAGCTCAGCATCATCCTTCAGAACCCGCTCGAGAGATCCAAGCCCATCCTTCCAGACCGCCGAGAATCCACCATCCTTCTGTTCAACTGCGGGGGCTGCCTCTCCTGGCTTCTCACTGCCGGAGGCGGGTACGGCGGGCTTTGCGGCCCCTATGGCTCCCTGGGCAGGCTGCCCCGGAGGCTGGCCCTGCGCGGCCGGCTGCGCCTTGGGAACTGCCTTTCGAGCTACCTGTGGATTATTCTGCACCTTGGAAGCATTGAAAATCTGCCAACCGAACAGGAGGGCGATCGACAGTACAAAGGCAAGTATATAGCGCCAGACCATGCTCTGAGAAACCTGTACAACATTGGGAAATAAGCCGCAGGACCAACAACAATAAAGACTTGCATGGGAAAGTCCACTCCTGCGTCTCTTTTTGTGCCTGTATCCCGAACGTCGGCGAAACCGAAAGCTTTCCCCTGGTCGCAAACCATGAACTGAAAAGAGGATCCGTAAGCGAGGAAAGGCTCCAGGCCCGGCCTGCTGAAAGACGGAATCGGATTCCCCGCGCTGACCGGCTTGCTCAGCAGCTTCCATTGCGGAACCCGCTAACCGGAGCTCACTTCCCCTCGGTCAGCCTCTGGGCCAGGTAATCAGGAAGCCCGGGGTTTTCCTCGAAACGGTCCAGGGTGCGCTGCACATCGTACTCGATACGCCTGAAATGAAGAGCCTCGTCATCGATGATGACGTAGGAGGCTCTCTTGTCCCCATCGCGAGGCTGGCCAACGGAGCCGACGTTGACGAGGATCCGCTCGGGACGAGTCGAATACTCATAGCGATGATCGATCTCCCGGGGATCGTGGAACATATAGGGCGTCGACTGGGCAAAGATTCCAGGATGATGGGTGTGGCCGGCGAAGCAGACCTTCCATTCAAAATCCGGAGGGGCACCGAAGAGGGCGTCCATCTTCGGAATGTCGCGAATGTCCTGCTTGAAGACGTATTCGCGGGTGGGATCGCGCGGCGAGCCATGCACATAGAGGATATCCCCCTCCTTGTGATGCTTCGACAGCCCGCCCACGAAATTCCACATCTCGCGGTTCTCTTCCTCCTGGCCTTCAATGCTCAGTTGTTCCTTGGTCCAGTCGATCGCGGCCTTCGCCTTCGGGTTGAATCCGATCGCTCCAAAAAGAACAGCCTCTTCATGGTTGCCAAGCAGGTTGAGAGCGCATTTACCGGCGAGGGTGATGCAAATGCGGGGATCCGGCCCATAGCCGATGATGTCCCCCAGGCAATAGATGTCCTCGCAGCCCTGCTCTTCTATGTCAGCAAGAACAGCCTCAAACGCGGCGTGATTCGCATGGATATCTGAAATAACAGCGCGTTTCAAGGAACGTTCGCCTCAATCATTCTGGACCCCAGGGGAGCCGCCTTCAGAGCGGCTTCCACCCGTGAGAATAAATGCCCTCGATCGATGAACTCAACCCGCTCCGACCGAACGGGTTCGCAGAAACGCTCATCACTTACTGCTCGTATTCCGAAAGGGCAAGAGCTTCTAACTATTCGTAAGCTCCGACGATACAAGGTGCTTACGATCAGTGGCTGAGTACGATACTCCTCGCTATAACCTCTGTCAAGCGCCAACGGTTCTCGTGCTCACTCACAGATATCGTCAGCGGTTGGATCGGAGCCGATCCCGGGAAACGGCGCGGGCGGCATCTGGTTTACATCGGCGGGATCCTGGAGGAATTGGAGCAACCTCATCAGATCGCCGAAATTGAGACGGCCATCATCGTTGATATCAGCAGCGTCATGGTTCTCCGGCCAGGCACCCGCTCCGCCAAAGAGGAGGCTCGAAAGCAGCGTCACATCAGAGTCCGTAACCTGCCGGTCGCCATCGACATCACCACGAATAAATCGCGGAGGATCCAGGTAAAGAAGGAAGCCTTCGCTCTCGCCCAGGGTCAGCGGATCCCGAACCCGCAGCGAAGCCTGTCCGGCACTTCCGCGGCTCGGAGCGAAAAAGCTCAGATGCTGTCCCGAGTGGAATACGAACCCGGCGGAATCGACAACGACTCCATCTACCAGGACCTCGCAACGATCTGTAAATCCATCTCCGAAGAGATCTACGTGGCTGCCGCCACAGATCGAAACAGAGTTGGGCTGGACCAGGTTGACCACGATCAGGTTGGGCGCCGGCAGCGGGCACTCTCCCTCGGTGATATCCAGGGGCGTTGGCAGCGTCAGGATCTCGATGGGCTCGCCGGCAAGATCCTGAGGGTCCAGGATCTCGACCACCACGAAAGCCTCGCCCAGGACAGGCAGCCCTTCGACAGGAGCGCGAACGAGCATCGTGCGGCCATCGTTTGAAACAGCCGATCGTCCTGAACGTTCATAAGGCAACGCGACCATCGGTTCGAGACCATCGACCTGCAGCTTCACCACCGTTGTGCTGACCCCCTCCTCGGTACTGCGGGAGAACCCGGCACCCCTCACCTCGATGAAATCACCGCAACCGGCCCGCAGGCTGCTCACGTCAACGCCTTCAAGGCTGGGCGACTCGAAGGAATAGACCTCGGAAAGCACCGCATCCTGCCCTCCTGTCGAGAGCAGGATGTCGTAGAGTACGCTGCTTGAAGTCGGAAGCGCGGCGGGCCTCGGCCCGAGAGCGTCGGGAACGACAAAGAAGACGGTGCCGGAGTCCACAACGGTAATATCCTCAGCGGGAACCTCGATGCTCTCAGAGCCTCCTTCTACAGGAACAAGCCTGATTTCCGGGGTAAGCCCGGCACCGCCATCGAGGCCTTCGCCTGAAAGCCGGATCTCGTTCCCACCGGTGAGCGGCCCCGTAACCGGGGTAGCCGAGGCGAGTTCGAGGGCGGGGAAATTGCCGCCAAGGGTCACACTCGTATCCAGGAAAGCGTCGATCACCGGTCGGCCGGGAACAGCCTGCTCTGGAAAGAAGGATGTGGGCTGATCGACGGAGGGATCATACAGGAAGGTGATCTGCGAGATGGTCCGCGGATCGTCCTGGCCCAGCTTCGAAGCGAAGGTGAAGTTCAGGACGGTTCCGTCCTCAAACGGATCGATAAAGTTAGACTCGAGAGTGGAAAAGTTGAAGCTGATCCAGCCTACCCTCAGGTCTCCGCTCAAGTTGATGTCAGGAAGCGTATCCTCTACAGGCAGGAAGATCGCCCCGAGATCAGCGGCGACCGTACCCTCCTGCTCCTGGTCAACAGGCAGGAGTTCGAGGTGCTCGGGGTTGAACTGCAGGTGAATGGTGTAGGCATTGAAGCGATAGTTCGATATCTCAGACGGAGCGCGGAGGCTTCCCTTCACGGCAACATGGAAGATCGCGGGGTCCTCCGCATCGGGAACAAGGTCAAGCTTCAGGTAGCTGTTCGCGTATTGAATAGCTCCCTCGGCCATGTCGAGAGAACGCCAGTTGTCGAACCCGACAAAACGAACGCGTATGTTCTCGAGCCGAATGAGGTCTCCCTGGGGAAGCACCGCGGGAAGCTCGGCCTGGAGCCTCGCCAGGACAACCTCTGAGGAGTTCCCGATGGAATCGAGGACGAGGTCGCCCTCGCTCACCGTGATTCGCTTGAAACCATCACCTTCGGGAACTGAAGCGAGCGCAGGACTCAGCAGCGAGATCGTCTCTGGGATCACGAGCTCGAATTCAAGCGCCTCAATATCTGAAGAGAGTCCGGAAGCCGCGATCGGAATTTCAAAGGAAGGCTCTCCTACCGCGGCGACGACCGCTCCAAGAGAGATCGAGGGTGAATAGATAACGCCGCCGACACAACTGGCCTCGTCTCCACCGGCGCTCAGGGTTACCTCGTA